>JBKPBH010000180.1:0-4265 GCA_046726795.1 Acidobacteriota bacterium | reverse complement strand
ACCGCGACGAGTTCCAGCAGCGTCTCGCGGAGGCAATCGGCTCGCGCGTCGTCCCGAAGGTCAGGGCCCTCATTGCCGACCTCCAAGGGGACTATGCCTCCCACGCGCCCGGCGCGGTCGGTCTCTCCCAGTACCCGGGGGGCAAGGCCTATTACCGCGCGCTCGTCCGTCGCTCGACGACCCTCGAGGTCACCCCGGAGGAGATCCACCAGACCGGGCTCGCGGGGATCGCGCGGTTGAACTCGGAACTCGACGAGGTCCGCCGGAAGGTCGGTTTCGCGGGAACGCTCGCCGAATTCCGCCAGAGCTTGAAGACCGACCCCCGTTTCTTCGCGAAGACGCCCGACGCGGTCGGCGAGCGGCTGATGGCCATGCAGGCCAAGATCCTGCCGGAGATCCCGAAGTTCTTCGGAAAGACCCCGAAGGCGCCCTTCGGCGTCCAGCGGCTCGAGCCGCAGCTCGAGGGAGCGGTCACGTTCGGCTACTACCAGCAGCCGACGGCGCAGGACGCAAAGGGCTACTACAAGTACAACGGGTCGAAGTTGAACGAGCGGAGCCTCCTCTTCGCGGGCGCGCTCATCTCCCACGAGCTCGTTCCGGGCCACCATTTCCAGATCAACCTGCAGCGCGAGAACGAGAGCCTGCCGAAGTTCCGGCGCGAGTCGTTCTACACGGCCTACGGGGAGGGGTGGGGCGAGTATGCCTCGGACCTCGCCGGGCAGATGGGGATGTACGACGAGCCTTACGACCGCGCCGGCCGCATCGCGATGGACCTGTTCCTGACGAGCCGCCTCGTCGTGGACACCGGCATGAACTACGACGGCTGGCCGCGCGCGAAGGCGATCGCCTACATGAAGGAGAACACGCTGCAGTCCGACGCCGAGATCGACACGGAGACGCTGCGCTACTCCTGCGACATGCCGTCCCAGGCTCTCGCCTATAAGATGGGGATGCGCAAGCTCGTCACGATGCGTGAGAAGGCGGCGAAGGCCCTGGGCCCCGCCTTCGACATCCGCAAGTTTCACGACGCCGTTCTGGGAAGCGGCTCGCTTCCCCTGGATGTCCTTGAAAAGCACGTGGACTGGTTCATCGCCCGGGAAAAACCTTCTGCCTCTCCCGGCCGAAAGGGGTGAGGGCCAGTCTCAATTCCCCGTTTCCTCCAGGAATCTCCTCAACGCTTCCACGTACTCACTTCCGCCGACGATGTAGGCGTCGTTGTGTCTCGCGCCGCGGATGGTGTAAAACTCTTTGGGCAGCCCGGCCGCGTCGAAGAGCCGCCTCGCGTGGCTCGGCGGCACGACGTCGTCTTTCTCGGCCGCGACGATCAGCTTCGGGACGGCCACCCGGGCGATCTTGCCTTCATTGTCGAACCGCGTGCGGATCAGGAACGGCGGGATGAAAGGGTAGTACCTTCTCGCCATCGCGGCGATCGAGAGGAAGGGCGATTCCAGAATCACCGCACCGCAGGGGTGCCGCAGCGCGGTCTCGACCGCCACAGAGCAGCCCAGAGACTCCCCGAAGAGCGCGATCCGCTCCGGCGGGAACCCTCGCGCTCGAGCCGCCTGATAGATCGCCGCGCCGTCGGCGTAGAGGCCGCTCTCGCTCGGCCGGCCTGTGCTCGCTCCGTAACCGCGGTAGTCGACGAGGAACACGTCCAGTCCGAGAGACTCGACGAGCGCCTGGACTCTCTCCAGCCTGTGACTGATGTTGCCGCCGTTGCCGTGGAGGAAGAGGAGCGCCCGCCGGCCGGCCCCATGAATGCGCCAGCCTTCCAGCCGCGCGCCCCCTTCCGAATCGAGTGAGAGAGCCTCGGCCCGCAGGCCGAAGTCCCGCGGCAGGGCCGCGTAGTCCCGCAGCGGGAAATAGATGAAGCTCGATTCGAGAGTGCGAAGCATCAAGACCAGGCCTCCGGCGCCCAGAAGAACTGCCAGTCCGACCCCGACTCGTCGTGACATCTTAGCGGCCGCCTTCGTCAATGATAGAAAGGGCGCCGAGAATCGCGATCGGAGGAGGCGAGAAATGTCCCACGAAAGCATTCCGACGTACGACGACGCCCATCTGGTCCTGAAGCTCTATGAACTGCGGCGGGAAGAGAAGCTGCGCGCGGCGCGCGAGTGGTTCGTCGGCAAGTTCTTTCCCGACTCGGCCGCCGACATCGAGACCCTGTACCGCGTTCCCGGCGTCGAAAGCGCCTACTTCCGCATGGTCACTTCCTACTGGGACATGGCAGCGTCCTTCGTCGTGCGCGGAGTCCTGAACCCGGACCTCCTGATCGATTCGGCCGGGGAGATGCTCGTGGTCTGGGCGAAGCTCGAGAATCTGGTGTCGCAGATCCGTGGAAAGACCGTCGCTCCGGCCTTCCTGGCGAGCCTCCAGCGGCTCATCGAGTCTTCCGATCACGCCCGCCAGCGGCTCGCGGCGGCTCGCCAGACGGCCGCGCGCCTTCGCGAGCGGGCCCGGACGGCCGCGCCCAGTCCATGACCCAGGTCGCCGCCCCCCGGCTCGACTTTTCCGATCTCGGCCTCACCACGGCGGAGGCGCAGGCTCGCTTCGACAAGCTGCAGGCGAAGCTCGTGCCTCTCTGGAAGTCCATCCAGACGATGAGCCAGGACCCGCAGACAATCATCGTCATCCCATCGATGTCGCTCGACGCCGCGGCGATTTCGGGCGCGCAGATGCAGGCCTACGAGGAACGCTTCCTGTTTCTGCTCCTTCTGCTGCGCCAGCCCCGCGCCGAGATGATCTACGTGACGTCGCAGCCGATCCATCCAAGCATCATCGACTACTACCTGGATCTCCTGCCCGGCGTCATCTCGTCCCACGCGCGCCGGCGGCTTCACCTGGTCACTCCAGAAGACTCGACGCCCAAGCCCCTGTCGGCGAAGTTGCTCGAGCGGCCGCGCCTCCTCGACCAGATCCGCGTCCTGATCCGCGACCGCGAGCGGGCGCACCTGGTGCCGTACAACACGACGCCTCTCGAGCTCCAGCTC
This sequence comes from Acidobacteriota bacterium, assembly GCA_046726795.1. Classification (GTDB taxonomy): domain Bacteria; phylum Acidobacteriota; class Thermoanaerobaculia; order UBA5066; family Gp7-AA6; genus JAWOLE01. Next base: position 1,275 of record JBKPBH010000180.1, on the reverse strand, counting down.
GCGCTGCGGCTGGGCATCCCGATGTACGGCGCCGATCCGAGGTTCTTTCCGCTCGGCAGCAAGAGCGGCTGCCGGCGGCTCTTCGCCGAGGAGGACGTGCCGCACCCCATCGGGATCGAGGGATTGAACAGTTTCGAGGAGGTCGCGGGCGCCGTCGCGACGCTGCGCGCCAGGAAGCCCACCCTGCGCGCGGTCCTCGTGAAGCTGAACGAAGGAGTCTCGGGCGAGGGGAACGCCGCGGTCGGTCTCGAGGGCCTGCCCGAGCCGGGCGGCGCCGGGGAGAGCGAAGGAATCCGCGAGCGCCTGCGCCAGATGCGGTTCGAACTGCCGAGCTTGAGTTACGAGGCTTACGCCTCGAGTTTCCGGGAGCGGGGAGGCGTCGTCGAGGAGCGGATCGTCGGCGCGGACCCGCGCAGCCCGAGCGTGCAGTTGCGGGTCACTCCGCTCGGAGACGTGGAAATCCTTTCGACGCACGACCAGGTCCTGGGAGGGCCTTCGGGTCAGAGTTACGTCGGCTGCCGCTTCCCCGCCGACGCGGAATACGCTCCCGCGATCACGCGCGAGGCGGCGAAGATCGGCCGGCGGCTCGCCCGCGAAGGTGTCCTGGGCCGCTTCGCCCTCGACTTCGTGGTCGTGCGGTCGGAGGGAGGGGTAACCTCCGGCCCCCCGAACCCCGACGGGAAGACAGGCTGGGAGGTATACGCGATCGAGCTGAACCTGCGCAAAGGAGGAACGACCCATCCCTTCCTGACGCTCCAGTTCCTGACCGACGGCCGCTACGATCCCGAGACGGCGGCCTTCACGGCTCCCTCCGGCCGCCGGAAGTTCTTCCTTGCGAGCGACCACGTCTCCTCTCCTCTCTACCGCGCGTTCACCACGGAGGACCTCTTCGACCTCGTTGTCCGCCGGGGCCTGCACTTCGACCAGACCCGTCAGACAGGAGTCATCTTCCACATGATGAGCGCGCTCGCCGAATGCGGCAGCGTCGGGTTGACGGCCGTCGGCGACTCCCACGCCGAAGCCGATGTCTTCTACAGGAAGGCCGCCGCCGCTCTGGACGAAGAAGCCGCCGCCGCCCTCGCCCCCCGTCCCCTGCCTCCCGCGTAGGCTCGCCTGCTCTGGTACTCTGCCTCCCGAAGGAGAACTGAGACGATGAGAACCAGATCGCTCCTTGGCGCCTTCCTCTTCCTTTTCACGCTCGCCGCCCTCGCCGCCGCGCCCGCTCCCCTCGAAGTCACCTACTACTACCTTCCGACCTGACCCGTCTGCGCGAAG
>JBKPBH010000179.1:0-11881 GCA_046726795.1 Acidobacteriota bacterium | reverse complement strand
GAAGCGGTAGAAGACCCAGTGATAGCGCGCCCTGTGGAGAATCGTCTCCCCCGGCGCCAGGTTCTTCTCCGCGTAGCCCATGGTCTCGCGGCCCCAAGGTTAACATCACGGAATGCCTGCGCCGCTGGCCGTCCTCATCACCGGATGCTCGAGTGGCATCGGCAGGGCCACGGCTATCGAAGCGGCCGGGAGCGGCCACCAGGTCTTCGCGACGGCCCGGACCCGCGAAAGCCTGGAAGACCTCGCGGCGAGGGACGGGATTCACGCGCTCGCGCTCGACGTCACCGACGCGTCCTCGATCCGTGCCGCGGTCGCCGCGATGCTCGAACGGGCGGGACGGGTGGACGCCCTGGTCAACAACGCGGGCTACGGGCAGTACGGGGCGGTCGAGGACGTCTCCGCGGAGGAGTGGCGGCGGCAGTTCGATGTCAACCTCTTCGGGGCCGTCGAGGCCACACGGGCGGTCCTGCCCGCCATGAGGCAGGCGCGTCGGGGGACGATCGTGAACGTGTCGTCGGTCGCCGGGAAGATCGCCATCCCGTTCGCGGCGCCCTATTGCGCCTCCAAGCATGCCCTGGAGGCCCTCTCGGACTCGCTGCGCGTCGAGGTTGCGCCCTACGGCATCCGCGTTGTAGTCGTCGAGGCCGGGCCGATCTCGACGCGGTTCACCGAGCGCGCCAGAGAAACCGTGGCCCGGATGCTGGCGAGCCCTGGCCCGTACTCCCTCTTCTACCGCAACGCCGAGCGTGCGATGGACACCGACTTCCAGGCCGGGAGCCTTCCCCCCGAAGCGGTCGCCCGGGTCATCGTGCGAGCGATCGAGTCGGACAGACCGAAGACCCGCTACCGGATCACACCGATGGCGCGAGTGCTGATTCCGCTCCGGCGCCTGCTCCCCGACCGCTTCTTCGACCGCCGGATGAAGAAGACCCTGAAGCTCCCCGACCGGATTTAGCCGTCACACGCAAAAACCACTCCACCACTCCGAAGGCCGCCGCCAGCGCGGCGGCGAAGAGAAGGCGCTCGCGCGAGAGCCCGGCTAGGCCGAGTGTGGTACGGAGCCACGGAAGCCATAGCGCGAGCGGCAGCGTCACGAGAGTCCCGAGGGCGACGGGCAGGAGTGCGCGGTTGCGTCGCCGCCCGGAGAGCGAACGCCACCGGCCCGCCAGGACCAGGACGGCGAAACACGCGAAGAGAGTCACAACCGCCTGAGACCGCGCGACCGCCGTCCCGGCCGCAAGCGCGGAGGCGAAGGACGCGATCGAGACGGCCGTGATCGCGAGGCCCGCGAGGACGGCGTGCCGGACCTGCCCCGGACCGAAGAAGCCCGAGGTCGCTGGCCGAGGCGGTCTGGCCATCAGGTCCGCTGGCGCCGGCTCGAAGGGAAAGACGAGGCTCGAAGTCGGATGAATCAGCAGCTCGATCCAGACGATCTCGGCGGGAAGCAGGAGCAGCGGCCAGCCGAGGATCGGCGGAACCAGGGCGAGCAGGACGATCGGGACATGCACGGCCAGGAGGTATCCGAACGCCTGGCGGATGTCGTCGAAGACCTTCCGGCCCTCGCGGATCGCCTCGACGAGAGTCCCGAAATCGTCGTCCAGGAGCACGAGGCGCGAGGCCTCCCGGGCGACTTCCGTGCCGCGCTGTCCCATGGAGACCCCGATCGCCGCGGCTTTCAGAGCCGGCGCGTCGTTGATGCCGTCACCGGTCATCGCAACGATCTCTCCGGCGGCCGCCAGAGCTTCTACGACGCGCAGCTTCAACTCCGGCGTCACCCGGGCGAAGACGCTCACCCGCCGGCACGCGGCGGCGAACTCCTCCGGCGCGAGTCGCTCGGCTTGCTGCCCCGTCATCACCTCTTCCTTCTCCGCCGCGATCCCCACTTCCCTGGCCACCGCCAGGGCCGTCTGCGCGTGGTCTCCCGTGATCATCACCACGCGAATCCCCGCCGAGCGGCACGCGGCGACCGCCGCGGCCGCGCTCGGACGCGGCGGGTCGTGAAACGCGACGAAGCCCAGGAGACGGAGCGCGGCTTCGTCCGAGGACCGGCTCGGAGGCCGATTCGATTCCTCGACCTTCCCGCGCGCGACCCCGATCCATCGGTGCGTGTTGCCCTCGAGGTGCTCACGCCAGGCCGACTCCATCCGGCTTCTCTCCTCATGCGCCAGCGTGCGCGCGAGCATCGTCTCGGGCGCTCCCTTGGACGCGGCGACCGTGCTCTCTTGCCCGAGCCAGGCATGGGTGTGGTACTTCTCGCGCGGCTCGAACGGATGCTCGCGCAGGAGGTCATGTCGGCCGTAGACGGAGGCCGGATCGACGCCCGCGGCGCGGGCAAATCGCGCCAGGGCCTGGTCCACGGAATCGTAGGGTTTCCGTTCCGAGGCGAGGAGGAGAGTCTCCAGCATGTGCCGCGCCCACGGCGGGGCCGGCCCGTACGAGGGCTCCCACCGGCCCCCTTCGCCGATGAGGAAGGCCGCCTCCAGGCGCCCCTCCGTCAGGGTGCCAGTCTTGTCCACGCAGGCGACCGTCGCGGCGCCCAGAGTCTCCACGGCGGTCAGCTCCCGGACGAGCGCGCGCTGCCGCGCCAGGCGGAACGCGCCGATCGAGAGGAAGAGCGCGAAGACCACCGGAAACTCTTCGGGCACCGCGGCCATCGCGAGAACGAGCCCGCCCAGGACGGACTGAGGCCACGGAGCGCCGCGCAACCGCTCGATCGCGACGACCGCCACGCAGAAGAGCATCGCGATGGGCAGAAGGCGCTTCAACAGCCTGTGGAGAAGAACCTGGAGCGGCGTCGGCTTCTCTTCGACTTCCGAGACGAGCCGAGCGATCTTGCCGTACTGGGTCGCCGGCCCGGTGACTTCGACGACCGCCGCGCCGCGTCCTGAGAGAACCGTCGTGCCGGCAAAGAGCCTGGCGTCCGTCCCATTCCCCGGCCGCTTCGAGATCATCTCCGACTCTCCTGTCAGGGCAGACTCGTCCAGATGGATGTCGGTCGAGTCCACGAGGCGGGCATCGGCCGGGACGAGGTCGCCTTCCTGCAGCACGATCCGGTCGCCGGGCACGAGCTCGGTCGCGGGCAGCTCGGCCAGCACGCCGTCGCGCCAGGCGCGCGCCCGGCGGACCGTGAGCCGTCGCAGAGCGGCGAGGGCGGACTCGCTCTTCCACTCCAGATACACGTCCATCCCGGCGATCGGAAGGATCGCGGCGAGCAGAATCAACGCGTCGCGCCGCTGTCCGAGAAGGAGCTCGACGGCGGCCACGGCCGCCAGCAGGAACACCATCGGATCCGCCGCCGCCCGCGCGACGCGGCGCCACCCGCTGCGGCGGACCTCAGGGACGATCTCGTTGGCGCCGTGGAGCCGGCGCCGCCCTGCCGCCTCCCGTGAGGACAGGCCGGGCCGCACGAGCTCAGGCGAGTCCGCCGAGCGCGGTTCCCCGGAAGCCGCGCCCAGCGCCGCGGCCGTCAATACGGCGCCGCGAACGGGATGCCCTGCCGCGCAAGCCGCTCCGAGGCTTGCCGGGATTCGGCGACGAGCTTGCGCAGGACCGGAGAATCGAAGTTCTGCGCGTCCTGGACCGACGAGACGATGTCGCTCAACGAAACGATTCCGACGAGCCGTCCTTTCGCGTCCACGACCGGAAGCCGCCGGACGCGACGGTTCGCCATCAGGTTCAGCACGTCGCCGATCTCGCTTCCGGGAGCGCACGTCAGGGGATTGGGGGTCATGACTTCCCGCACGGAAATCGCCGACGGGAACCGGTTCATCCGCGCGACGGCCATGCAGACGTCCCGGTCGGTCACAATCCCGACGGGCCGCCCGGACTCGTCGAGCACCGGGAGAGCTCCACAGCCGTAGTCGCCCATGGTCCTGGCGGCAACGACCAGGCTGGCATCTGGCGAGCAGGAATGGGCGGGCGAGGTCATCAGGCCCTGGACTTTCATGGCATCCTCCCAAGCCCCATCGTGCCGCAGGGCTGCCGCCGGTGCCTGATGAAGTCGCATCAGATCTCTCAGCCCGAGCCCTCTTGCGGACGGTGCCTGCCCCGGTCGCGGCGCGCGGAGCGATCGACGAGGCGGCGGTCGAGGCCCCTTGGCCGAGCCGCCGCCGGCGGCGAAGCCGCGTCGCTCGCGCAGCGCGGAGCGACGTGCTAATAGGCGATGCGGCGCGACGGCACCGGCGCGGGCGGGCGGCCGACGCGGAGGCGTGCGTCCACGACGCGGACGCCGCTGGCCAGAACCTTGATGGGATTCAGATCCATCTCGCGAACCTCGGGGCAGCCCTCGACGAGGGCCGACACGCGCAGGAGAAGCTCCTTCAACGCCGCCTCGTCCCCTTTCGGGGCTCCCCGGTACCCGCGCAGGAGCGCGGTTCCCTTGACCTCGTCGAGCATGGCGGCGACATCCCGGTCCGTGAGCGGCGTGAGGCGGAACGCCACGTCGGCTACGAGCTCGACGACCGTCCCGCCGCTGCCGTAGACAACGAGAGGACCAAAGGTCGGGTCCTGCGTAAGGCCGACGATGACCTCGACGCCGCCCGGCACCATGGCCTGCACCAGGAAGTCGGTCAGTTCCGCGCCGAGACGCTCCTTCAGATAGCGGCAAGCGGCGAGCACGGCCGCCTCGTCGGAAAGGTCCAACCGCACGCCACCGACCTCTGCCTTGTGGAGGATCTGGGGGCCCACCGCCTTGACGGCGACGGGAAAGCCGAGGGCCTTCGCGGCTGCCGCCGCCTCGCCTTCCGTCCGCGCGAGCCGCGCCGGAGCGACCGGAATTCCGAACGCGGTCAGGAGCTCTTCGGCGTCCGGCGGCGTCAGCCATCCCACGCCTCCTGCCAGAGCGCGCTCGACGAGGCCGCGAGCCCGCTCGAGGTCGATGCCCGCGAGAGCGGGGATTCTGCCCGGAGGCTGTCTGCGCCACCGGCCGTATGCGGCCGCGCGCGCGAGCGCGATCGCCGCCGACTCCGGGAAGGGATAGCAGGGGATGGGCGCCAGGACCGGAGGCGTGCCCTTGGCGCTCATGAACGTCGCCAGCACCGGTTTCCGCGCACCTCTGGACCCCTCGACGATGGCGTTCGCGACAGCCTCGGGCGCGGTCGCGATCGGCGGAATGAAGATGACGAGAATGCTGTCGAGCTTTTCCTCCTCGAGCAGGATCTGGAGCGCCTTGCGGTAGTGCTCCGGTGAAGCGGAAGCGAGCATGTCCACCGGGTTGCCCACGCTCGCCGCGGCCGGAAGGAAGGCAGAGAGCTTCGCGGCCGTCTCGGGCGAGAGCGCCGGCAGCTCCAGCCCACGAGCCTCGCAAGCGTCCGCCGCGAGGATGCCGGGACCGCCGGCGTTTGTCAGGATGCCGACGCGACTCCCCCGCGGGACCGGCTGGTGTGAGAGCAGCGTCGCGACGTCGAAGAGCTCTTCGAGGGTTCCCGTCCGGATGACGCCCGCCTGCCGGAACAGCGCGTCGACGACCTGGTCCGACTCCGCGAGCGCGCCCGTGTGCGACGAGGCGGCCCGTGAGCCCGCGCTCGAGCGGCCCGACTTGACCGCCACGATCGGCTTCTTGCGCGCGACGCGACGGGCGATCCTCGAGAAGCGGACGGGATTCCCGAAGCTCTCGAGGTACAGCAGGATGACGTCCGTCCTCGGGTCCTCGCCCCAGTACTGGATCAGGTCGTTGCCCGAGACGTCCGCCTTGTTTCCGACCGAGACGAACGTCGAGATACCGAGATTCAGCTTCGCCGCGTAATCGAGGAGGGCGAGCCCCAGCGCCCCGCTCTGGGAAGAGAGAGCCACGCGCCCCTCCGGCGGGTAGACGGGTCCGAAGGTCGCCGCCAGCCGGACGTTGGGGTCCGTGTTGACGAGGCCCATGCAGTTGGGCCCCACCATCCGGATCCCGGCGGCCCGGATCTTCTCGACGAGCACCGCTTCCCGCTTGCGCCCTTCCTCGCCCGTCTCCGAGAACCCCGCCGTGATCACGATGATCGCCTTGACCCCCTTGGCGACGCATTCGTCGACCGCGCCGGCGACCTCGTCGGCCGGGATCGTGATGACCGCAAGATCCACCGGACCCGGCACGTCCGCGAGTCGGGCGAACGCGGGCGCGCCCTGAACCTCCTTCGCGTTGGGATTGACCGGGACGACCTTCCCCCGGAACCCGTTCGAGACGAGATTCGCGAAGACTTCCGCGCCGATCTTGCCGCGCTCCCGGCTCGCGCCGAGGACCGCCACGACCTTCGGCTCGAACAGCCGCTTCATCGAGGCGGCGGCCGCGCGCCCGGAGCGCACGGCGTAGCTCTCTTCGAACGTCGGCGTGGGCGTCAGCGAGAACACCATCTTCCCCACGCCCTCCTCGAAGCGCTGGGTGAGCTCGAATCCGGCGCTGCGAAAGACCCCGATCATCCGGCGGTTTTGCGCGAGCACGTCCGCCTCGAAGGTGTGGATCCCGCGGGCGCGCCCGATCTCGGCCAGCCGCTCGAGCAGCCGCGTGCCGATCCCCTGCCCCTGGAGCGCGTCCTCGACGGCGAAGGCGGCCTCCGCGCGCTCGGGGCGCGTGGGATACCTGTAGAAGCTAGCCACCGCGACGATGCGCCCGGCCGTCTCCCCCACGAGGCCGAACGAGTTCTCGTAGTCCACGTCACAGATGCTCTCGGCCTTCTTGATGTCGAGCCTGGGGATCGAGAAGAAGCGGAAGTAGAGGCTGCCGGGCGAGAGCCGCTTGTAGAAGGCGAGCAGCCCCGCTGCGTCCTGTGGCCGGATCGGCCGCAGGCGCATCGTGGAACCGGACTTGAGGACGACGTCGCACTCCTCGTGCGCCGGGTAGGCGGCGGGACGGGCCGTCGTCGCCGCATCGGTGCCTTTGGGTGACATGAGGGAACCTCCAGAACCGGGTCAGGATCGCGCCTAACCCGGCGTTTCTCTGATTGAGAACGATCACGGCTCCGCCGGGAGCCGCAGACACCCGCTTTGCGCCGGTTCATGTTCGCATCATTCGGTCCGCCGCGAATGATCCGGACGGACCAGTCCGGCGCAGCCGGCGGCAGACGTCGATCCCGGCTTGATGCAAGTGCGTCATTTCCTCGAGAACGCCTCTGCTGCAGCATCAGGGCTCGAGGAGGTGGTTCCCATGTTTGAAACCGCAAACGCAGCCGGGCGTTCGCGAGCCGGCCCCCGGTCCGCCGGTAAGCCGGCGGACCCCGCTTCGAAGAAGCCTGAGGTCTCCGGGCATGCCGGCGCGAAGAAGGGAGCGAAGGAAGCTCGGGAGAGGCTGGTGCGCGATCTCATGACCGAGCGGGTCTTCACGCTGAAGCCTCGGGACGACCTCGCCGCGCTCTACGATCTGATGGACTTCCGGCACGTCCGGCATGTCCCCATCGTGGACAGCGAGGGCGAGCTCGTTGGTCTCGTCACCGACCGCGACCTCTCGCGAACGGCGCTGGGGGCCGTCGAGGAACTTCCCCTGTCGGTCGAGCGGGACATCCTCCGGCGGCGGCGGATCCGGGACATCATGGCGACCGAGCCCGACACGATCGAGCCGGATTCGTCCCTCCGCGAGGCCGCCGAGATTCTGCTCGAGAACAAAGTGGGCTGCCTGCCGGTCGTGGAGGGTCTCCGCCTGGTCGGAATAATCACCGAAGCGGACTTCGTCCGCGATTTTCTCGAAAGGTCAGGATCATGAAGACAAGAGCAGCCATTATTCTCCTCGTCCTGCTCTCGGCGGCGCCGCTCGCCGCGGGCCCGTCCGCCGCGGAGATCGAAAAGTTCAACAGCGTGTCCGACCGCGTGGCCACGGGAGGCCAACCGACGATCGTGCAGATCGCGGACTTGAAGCGCGAGGGATTTCGCACGATCCTCTCCCTTCGCGAGCCCACAGAGTACGACGCCGCGGCGGAAGAGGCGGCGGCGAAGGCCCAGGGGCTCTCTTACGTGAACATCCCGATCCGGAAGGACGACCCGAGGCCTCAGCAGGTGGAGGCCTTTCTGGCCGCCCTGGGCAATTCCCGGATCTATCCTGCGTTCATTCACTGCGCCTCGGGCAACCGGGTCGCGGGCTTCTGGATGATCCGGCGAGTGCTCGTGGACAAGTGGGATCTGGAGGACGCCGAGAGGGAGGCGGGGCTCGTCGGCTTGAAGAGCCAGGCCATGAAGGAGTTCGCACTCGCCTACATCCGGAGCCACTCGGCCCGGTAGCCGTGCGAGTCGCGCGTCGCGTTCTCTTGGGAGGCTCGCCCGTCCGCCTAGCTGACCTTGCGGACGTAGATCTCGCCGGCGATCGGAGGGTCCATGGCGAGCGTCGTCTCGCCGATGCGAAGGACGACGGCCGGCGCTCTCTGTTGTAGGCCCACGGTGACACCTGGAACGATCCCGAGATTCGAGAGCCGGACGAGGCGATTGGGCTCGCGCGGCACGATGTAGACGATGCGGCCGCGATCCCCCACGCCGAGACGGTCGAGGGGCTGGACGAGAGGCTCGATGGTCCGCGTCAGCGAACGGCAACAGGGGCCGGCCGGGATCGGCTTGCCGTGGGGGCAGGACTTCGGATGGCCGAGAAAGGCGCAGATCGAGTCGGTCAGGCCGTCGCCGAGCACGTGCTCGAGGACGCAGGCGGTCCGGTTGACTTCTCGGTCGTCCGGGACCTCGAGGACGGTCGTGAAGAGCGTTTCCCCGAGGCGGTGCCGCCGCACCTGGAGCTCCGCGAGGGAGCGTCCCTCCGGAGTGAGGAGAACCCGGTCGCCGGCGAGCTCGATCAGGCCACGCTCCTCGAGGGCGGCCAGCGCGGCATCGAGTCGGGCCACCTGTGACGTTTCCTGGAGGTCCGAAACGCGGTTCCTTCCCTGCTCGCCGAGCGTCCAGAGCTCCTCGGCGACCTCCTCCACGTCCTGGTCGGCAAGATCCCTCTCATGACTCATCGGATGGTCCTCCATCGGCGTCGGAGCCGCGCCAGCGCGTCCACGAAGCTCGAGGCGCGCGGGAATTGGAATCCGCAGTGTGGGCACTTGACCAGATCGCAGCCATCCGACATTGGACAGGCTCCGCAGACCTGACCCCCATGCGTGAACCGGCACCCGCAAAGCGAGCAGGAGAAAGCCGTTCCGGCCTCGGTCGCCGGGAACGCCGGCAGAGGAGCCGCCGCCGCGCTCATCGGAGCGGGAGCCTCAGAGCCGTCAACGTCCAGTGAACGGCGGCCCCGGCGCCCAGCGCAAAGGGGGTGATGAAGGCGGCGATCGCGAGCGCAATCTTCCAGCCGCGCTCCTTGACGATCATGAAGAAATTCGCGACGCAGGGGATGAAGAGCGTGATCGTCACCATGGAAACGACGATCTGCTCTGGGGAGAGCCTGCCGTGACGGGCGAGCTCGAAGAGACCGGCCGCGCCGAAGTCCCGGCGCAGGAATCCGACCACGAAAGCCGCGGCCGTCTCCCGGGGGAGGCCGAGCGCGCCCGTCAGGACCGGCTCCGCCAGCCGCTCGATGGACGTGAGAAGTCGCAGCCGGTCCGCGACGAAGAGGATCAGCGTGCCGAGCACGAAGAGCGGAACAGCCTCCTTCAGATACCACTCGATCCGCGCGAGCGTCTTGATTGCGATATTGCCCAATCGCGGGACGCGCAATGGCGGCAGCTCCAGCACGAAGTCGCTCCCTCGTCCCGGCAGAATCCTCGCCGCCAGGCGCCCCACGAGCAGGATCACGCCCACGACCGCCGCGGCCCAGATCGCGACCGCCCAGAAGGAGAGACCCGTGAGCATGGCCATGACGACAGTCAGCTGCGCCGAGCAGGGCACGCCCAGTGCGAGAAGGAGAATCACGATCAGCCGCTCCTTCGGCGTCTCCAGGATGCGTGTCGTCAGCGTCGCCATCGTGTCGCAGCCGAGGCCGAGCACCATCGGCAGAACGGCCTTGCCATTCAGGCCCATGGACTTGAAGAGCCGATTGACCATGACCGCCAGGCGCGGCAAGTAGCCCGAGTCCTCGAGCGCGCCGAACGCCAGGAAGAACGTCCCGACGATCGGCAGCACGAGCGCGAGCGAGTAAGCCAGCGCCATCGTGACGATCCCGTAGGGGCCGACGAAGAGATCCCGCACGATCGCCCAGGGGATCCATCGGTTCGCCGCGGCCGTGGCGGCCGGCGAGAGGATCTTGCCGAAGAGGCCGTTCTCCAGGAGATCCACCAGGGTCTTCGCCCCGAAGACGCCGACGAAGAGATACGACAGGTAGAGAACCAGCGCGAGGAGTGGGAGACCCCAGAGGCGGTGCGTGGTCGCTCTGTCGAGCGTCCCGGCCAGCCGGCGCCGCGGCATGAGCTCCCGGCCTTCCGTCGGCATCGCTCCGTCGGCGAGCCGCGCCGCTTGAGCCAGCCGCGCCCGGTTGACCACATAGGCGACGGGATCCGCGAGCTCGCGCCGCAGCTTCTGGCGCGTCTGCTCCAGGCTCGCAAGGGATTCAGCGGGCATGCGCTCCGAGAGCCATGCGGAAAGCGTCTCGTCGCCGGAGAGTGCCATGAGAGCGAGGGAGCGCGGCGACAGACGGGAAGCCGGCAGAAGCGCGAGCACGGCCGCGATGGCTTTTTCGACCGGTTCCGGATAGGTGATCCAAGCTCCGCCGGCGCCCGGGTCCTCCAGCGCGGCGATCAGGCGGCCGATCCCTTCTCTCCGAACCGCCACCGTCGAGACGACCGGCACGCCGAGCCCGCGCGAGAGCGTCTCTTCATCCACGACGAGACCTCGCGCGCGCGCCTCGTCCGTCATGTTCAGACAGAGGACGAAAGGGACCTCCATCTCCGCGACCTGGACGGCAAGCAGCAGCGCGCGCCCCAGATTCTTCGCGTCGCCGACGACGACGACGTCCCGAGGCGTGTCTTCGAGCAGGATGTCGCGTGTGACCCGCTCGTCCTCCGAGGAGGGAACGAACGATCCGGCTCCGGGGGTGTCCACGACCGTGACGCGCCGCCCTCCGATCGACAGGTGCCCCGTCGAGACTTCGACGGTCGTCCCGGGATAGTTCGACACCGTGACGTACTTGCCGGTCAGCGCGCCGAAGAGCGCGCTCTTGCCCACGTTCGGGTTGCCCACGAGAACGACGCCGGCCCGAGCCGTCTCCCTTTCCGGGGCCTCCTCGGCCGCAGCGCGATTGAGACTCGATCTCATATGGCAAACGCTATCGAGTCCCGCCTCCCTGATCCTGATGCAAATGAATCAGCGCTTCGCGCCGACTCTTCAGACGCCGGTTCCGTACTCGTCCCAGCGGCGGTCGACGAGGCGGACGACCTCCTCCGACATCGTGAGAGGGAGCGGATAGCCCTCCTTCCAGGTCGCGTCGATCCCGATCCGGCCGCCGTACACCGGCCTCGCGCCGATGAACGCCTGCTCGGCGAAGAGCATGTCGCGAGCGGGATCGAAACGGCTGAAGATGCCCCAGATCGTGCTTTCCTCGTCGGACAAGTCCACGTCTTCGCTGACGGCCACGACGAAGCGAACGGGTCCGAGGCTGTCCCAGCGAAGAAGCCGCCCGAGCACGTCCCTGGCCCCGCTCGAGATGACGACGACGACGAAGCCTCCGGGGAGAACTCTCCACCTGGCGATCCTCGAATCGAAGGACGTCGGATCCGGAATCTCGACGGGCGGCGGATCCTCCGTCACCGGTTCCCCGGTCGCGTCGAGAACCAGCTTGCTTCCAACGTGCATCTGGAAGGAGGTGTAGTCGAGCGTGTCGAGCGGCGCGATCGGGAGGAGAAGCATCCGCTCCCGGGGCTCGAACCTGCGCCAGAGCTCCGAGAGGAGCGCGGAGAAGCTCCTCGGATCGACGTCCTCGCGCACCATCACAACCACCTTCGTGAGCGCGAGCTGGCCGGTGCCGAGGAGCGCAAACGCTGTCTTCAAGACCTCCTTGGGG
>JBKPBH010000178.1:0-14215 GCA_046726795.1 Acidobacteriota bacterium | reverse complement strand
GCTTGATGCCTGCCCTTTGGGCATCAGAATCGTCACGGACCTGGCTGATCACCGCTTCCCCTTGACGCCACTCCGCCCACAAGTCCGTGCCTGAGGGCACGATTCGAGGGGACGTCGCCAGATTCGTCGTCAGGTGGGCGTGAGGGTCATACAGCTCGTCGACCATCTGTTCGAGCAGAGCGACGAATTCTCCTCGGGTCGCGACTCGCTGGAGATCCCTGGCGTAGAGTCGTGGCACATCGCCCCAGGCGGTCGCCTTCGCGTCGAAGTAGGCGTACATCGTGCCTATTTCGCGCCACGCGTAGTCGAAATCCTGACTGAAATCGGCTCTCGTCGGGGTCTGGTCGGCCGCGGAAAGGAGAGCCGTGATTCCGAAGACCAGAACAGACACAAAGCATTTCAGCGGCGCAATACAGCGATGCACGATTGGCCCCAACTCAACCCAAGCCCTGACAGAGGGCGACCAACCGGCCGCTCGAAGTCGAACAAGGCAATGAAGGTTTAAAGCCTGAGCCCAACTCACCCCCCATCTCGCAATAAACCCACAAGCCACGGCTGACCCAATTTCGCCACCAGGCGATCTTGCGGTGCAGATACGCGAAGCGCATGCTAGGGCACATTTGATTGGCACACTTTGACCGCCGGCGATGAAAGCGAAGGAGGAAGACCGATGCCATTCTACCTGACCCGGTTCAGTTACACGCCGGCAACATGGGCGAAGCTCATCAAGAACCCCGAGGACCGCCGAGCGGCAGCCAAGCAGTACATCGAAGCGGTCGGCGGGAAGTTGCACGGTTTCTGGTATGCCTTCGGCGATCACGACGGATACTGCTTGTGGGAAGCTCCGGATAACGCCTCGATGGCAGCCACGGCGCTCGCGATCAGCGCCGGCGGAGCGCTGAGCTCCTTCCAGACGACTGTCTTGCTGACCGTCGAGGAGACGCTCGCAGCCATGCGAAAGGCCTCGTCGATCGCGTATCGGCCACCGGGAGATAAAGCATAGGAGCACTCCTCGCTCAAATCGACCTTGGTCTTCCCCGTTGAAGGTCAGGTCTGTGACGCGTGGTCGAATTCCTGGCTGAAGTCGGCTCTCGTCGGGTCCGGTCGGCCGCGGAAGGGAGAGCCGCGATTCCGAAGGCCAAAACAGTCACAGACACGCATCGCTTTTCAATGCACAGGTCATTTCGACTGTCGTGGGTATCGTCTCATCGCGTCTTGGCGTTCTCAGTCGACCTTGACGGACGGTAATCCGGAGGTGGAGAGGGAGTCGTTCAGGCGGGGGAGATCGGCGTGGAGGAGGGATTCCCAGCGGGGGAGGGTTTTCGAAAGGGTTTCCTGCCTCTGGCGGAAGCCGGAGAGGAGGTCGGGGGTGGGGGCGGCATCGGCGCTTTCGACGGCGCGGGCGAGTTGCTGGAAGGAGGTCGAGAGGCGGCGCAGAGTCGATAAGTCGATCGGGGGCTCGGTGAAGAAGTCCTCGTCGAGGGATGCGGGGGGCGGCCCGGCGATCGCCTCGAGCTTCTTCGTGAGGGACTCGATTTCCGAGGTGGCTTTCCCGGAGGCCTTTCCCTTGAGGGCCGCAAGCTGCTTGCGGATCGAGTCGGCCTGCGCGCGGGCGGCCGAGACGCGGACTCGCTCGTCCTGGATCTGCCGCGCGAGATCGAACTGCCGCACGAGGTCCGCGTCCGCGGCCTTGATGCGGGGGTCTCTGAGGACGAGCAGAGGCTGCGTCCGGGTCTGCCCGGCCGCAGTCAGGCGCGCGATGTAGCGGCCCGGGGGGGCCCACAAGCCGGCGGCGCCTCCGAAGGGGGACACGGGAATTCCCTTGGCCTGCGGGTAGTGCAGGTCCCAGACGAGGCGGTGTAAGCCGGCGGAGGCTGACGGAGGCGTCGGCGTCGAAACCCAATCCGACGTGATCACGATTCGTGAGATGTCGGGAGGACGCGGCGCCTCGTCCGAGGTAAAGCGGCGGACTGTCTCTCCTTTGCTGTCCAGGATCTCGATCGTCACGGGCGTCGAGGAGGCGGCTTTCAAGTAATAGTCGAGGATCGCGCCGGAGGGCGGGTTCTCCCCCGCCGGCTCGTCCTTGGGAAAGGGAGTCCCCTGGAAGGACGCCGGGTGGATGCGCACGGCCTCCGGCGGCGCGAAGAGCCAGGTCGCCGACGCCGCGATCTTCGCGGTCCACTCGCGCAGCGGCGCGATGTCGTCCAGGACCCAGAAGGAGCGGCCGTGCGTCGCGATGACGAGGTCGCCGGCGCGGACCGAGATATCGCGCACCGAGCAATTGGGCAGGTTCCCCTGGAGCGGCTGCCAGTGGTCCCCGTCGTCGAAGGAGACGAAGACGCCGGTCTCGGTGCCGGCGAAGAGCAGGCCCCGGCGCACCGGATCCTCGCGCACGACGTTGACGTAGCTGCCCGCAGGAATGCCGGCGGCGATCGAGGTCCACGTCTTACCTCCGTCGCGCGTCCTCCAGACGTGGGGCGCGATGTCGTCCAGGCGGTGGCGGTCCACGGCGGCATAGGCCATGTCCGCGTCGAAGTGCGAGGACTCGAGGATCGAGATGCTCGACCAGGCGGTGATCTCTTTCGGCGTGACGTTGTCCCAGCGTTTGCCCTCGTCGGGAGTCCGCCAGATGAACCCGTCGTTGGTGCCGCACCAGACGAGCCCGTCGCGCACGGGTGAAGGGGCGATCGCGGAGAGGACGCCGCGACGCGGGCCGGCGACCGGCGTGTCCCTGGAGGTCACGGGGTCGAGGCTCGCGGGAACGCCCGGGTCCTCGCGCGTCAAGTCGTCGCTCGCCTTCTCCCAGTGCTGTCCGCCGTCGGCCGTCTTGAAGAAGAACTGGTTTCCGAAATAGACGAGCTTCGGATTTCGCGGCGAGATCGCGAGAGGCAGAGTCCACTCGCCCCTGTAGTCGCCGGGATAGGCGAGGGTCGGGTCCACGTTCTGCTCCTGAAGCGTCGTCAGGTCGAAGCGGCCGACGCCTCCGCCGTAGAGGACGTTCGGATCGGTCGGGTCGGGAACGATGTATCCGTTTTCTCCGCCGGCGGCGATCGGTTTCCAGTCGCGCAAGAGGATCGACCCGTAGTCGGTGCGCGAAGGGGTCGCGGCGGCGCCGCTGTCCTGCTGCGCGCCATAGATCCAGTAAGGAAAACGGTCGTCGGTCGCGACATGGTAGAACTGCGCGGTCGGCTGGTTGTACCAGGAGCTCCACGTCTTCGCGCCGTCCAGGCTCACCACGGCCCCCTGATCGCTCGCGACGATCATGCGACGGGAATCGGACGGATCGATCCAGAGCTCATGGTAGTCGTCGCCGCCGGGAGCGCCTTTGATGGGAGCGAACGTCTTGCCTCCGTCGGTCGAGCGGTACATCGCGGTATTGCAGACGTAGACCGTGTCGGGATTCTTCGGGTCCACCGCCACGCCGCCGAAGTACCAGCCGCGTCCCCAGATTCGCGCGTCCGACGAGGTCCGCGCCCACGTCGCGCCGCCGTTTCTGGAGGCGTAGAGGCCGCCTTCCTTCGCGTCCACGATCGCGTACACGCGCCTCGAATCACTCGGCGCGAAGGAGATCCCGATCCGCCCGAGCTTCTCCGATGGAAAGCCGCCGCCGCGGATCTCGCTCCAGGTCTCCCCGCCGTCGGTCGAGCGATAAAGGCCGCTGCCGGGGCCGTTGGAAGGGGGATACGTGTTCCAGGGCGGACGCCGTGTTTGCCAGAGCGACGCCAGGATCGTCTTCGAGTCCTTCGGGTCGAAGGCGAGGTCGATCGCCCCGGTGTCGTCCCCCTTGTCGAGGACCTTCTTCCAGCTTTTTCCGCCGTCTTTCGAGCGGAAGACGCCGCGCTCGGGATTGGGCCCGTAGCCGTGTCCGAGGGCGGCGACGAAGATGAGGTCCGGGTCCCGCGGATCGACGAGGATCCGTCCGATCTGGCGGCTGTCGGCGAGGCCGATGGCGGCCCAGGTCTTGCCGCCGTCCACGGACTTGTACACGCCGTTGCCGTAGGAGATGTCCGACCGCATATCGGCCTCGCCGGAGCCGACATAGAGAATCCCGGAGTTCGACGGAGCGACCGCAATCGCGCCGATCGAGGCGATCGGCTGGCCGTCGAAGATCGGGGTCCAGGTGCGGCCCGCGTTCTCGCTCTCCCAGACGCCTCCTCCCACCGCGCCGAAGTAGAAATGCTCCGGCTGCCCCGGGACGCCCGTCGCGGCGATCGTGCGCCCGCCGCGGAACGGGCCGACGAGTCTCCAGTGCGTTCCGGCGAAGACCGCCGGATCGAACGCCTGCCCCGCCGCAAAGGCCGCCCATCCCCCGAAAAACAGACAGAGCTGGAAACGACTCGTCGTCACTCTCAACCTCCGATGTGTCAGCGGCCAGGGGCAATAACTTACCGCAGGCGCCTCTCCCGTTTGTCATTCCGGGCGAATGTGCCCCGTGATCAGCGGTTATC
Source organism: Acidobacteriota bacterium (assembly GCA_046726795.1). GTDB lineage: Bacteria > Acidobacteriota > Thermoanaerobaculia > UBA5066 > Gp7-AA6 > JAWOLE01. Next base: position 9,767 of record JBKPBH010000178.1, on the reverse strand, counting down.
CAGGGGAAATCCCTCGTCGCACAGGAACTGCTCTCGGGATCATGAGAGCTGCCGCGCGGAAGAGAGAAAAGGACACCGCTGTTGTAGAGTTTTGCGGTTTGTCCGGCTCGGAAAAGGGCGCGGTCGTAGGAACTCGAACATTCGAACAGCGGAGATACGATGAAAAGCAAGCTTGGATGGTTCGTTCTCGTCCTGTCGGCGGCATTGGCGCTGCCGGCGCTCGCGGACGAGGGGATGTGGCCCTTCAACAATATCCCCTCCGCCGCCTTGAAGCAGAAGTATGGCTGGGCGCCCGACCAGGCCTGGCTCGACCACGTGCGGCTGGCCTCCGTGCGGTTCAACAACGGCGGCTCGGGATCCTTCGTCTCGGAGACGGGGCTCGTTCTGACCAACCATCACGTGGGCGCCAACTGTATCCAGAAGATCTCCAGCCCCGAGCACGACTACGTCAAGACCGGTTACATCGCGAAGTCGGCGGCCGAGGAAGTCAAGTGCCCGGACCTGGAGTTGAACGTGCTCGAAGGCATCGAGGACGTCACGGCGAAGGTCAACGCGAATGTCAAGCCCGGCATGACGGACGCCCAGGTCCTCGAGGCTCAGAAAGCGGATCAGGCCAGGCTCGAGAAAGACTGCAACGAGAAGACCGGACTGCGCTGTGACACGGTCACTCTCTACGCGGGGAGCGAGTACGACCTCTACCGCTACAGGAAGTACACGGACGTCCGCCTCGTCGTTGCGCCCGAGGAGAAGATCGCTTTCTTCGGCGGCGACCCGGACAACTTCACCTATCCGCGATGGGACATCGACTTCGCCCTCTTCCGAATCTTCGAGAACGACAGGCCGGTGCACCCCCGCCACTACCTGACGTGGAACTCGGCCGGCCCGGAGGAAAACGAGCTCGTGCTCGTCTCCGGCAACCCCGGCTCGACCTCGCGCCTGGACACCCTGTCGCAACTGGAGTTCGAGCGCGACACCTCCTATCCGAGCATCCTCGCGTTTCTCTCGCGGCGGGCGAAGCTCCTGGAGGAGTTCTCGCAGAAGGGGCCGGAGTACGCGCGCATGGCCAACCGCCAGCTCTTCGGCATCCTGAACAGCCTGAAGGCCAATCGGGGCAAGCTCCAGGCGCTCAAAGACGCGCGCGTCATCGCCAAGAAGACCGCGGAGGAGAAGGAGCTGCGCGGCAAGGTCGCGAGCGACCCGAAGCTCTCCTCGCAGGCCGGGGCCTGGGATGCGATTGCCGCGGCGATGAAGGCGTTCGCCGCCCGCTATCGCAGGGACGTGGCCATGACGCGCGGCCTCGCCTCGGCTCCCGAGATGACCACGGCGCGCACCATCGTGCGCTACGTCGTCGAGAAGGAGAAGCCCAACGAGAAGCGTCTGGAGGAGTACCGCGAGTCCAACCGGAAGTCGCTGGAGTTCTCCCTGTACTCGCCGGCCCCGATCTATCCGGAACTGGAGAAGGTCACGATCGCCGACTCCCTCAAGATGATGGCCGAGGAGCTCGGCGCCGATGACCCTTTCGTCAAGAAGGTCCTGGCCGGCAAGACTCCCGAGGAACGCGCGAAAGACCTCGTCGACAGGACGAAGTTGAAGGACGTGGCCTTCCGAAAGGCGCTCGTCGATGGGGGCGTCAAGGCAGTCGAGGCCTCGGATGATCCGATGATCGTTCTCGCTCGGCAGACAGACCCGGACCTGCGCGAGCTCCGCAAGTGGCGCGAGGACAACCTCGAGAGCGTCGAGAAGACGCAGGGCGCGGCGATCGCCAGAGCGTCCTTCGCCGTCCGAGGGAAGGATACGTATCCGGACGCGACCTTCACGCTGCGGCTGGCCTGGGGACCTGCGAAGGGATACGTCGAGAAGAACGGCAAGCCGATTCCCTTCCAGACCGTCTGGAGCGGCATGTACGCGCACTCGGAGGAGCACAGCGGCAAGGCTCCCTACGACCTGCCGCAGGACTACCTGGACGCCAAGGGGAAGGTGGATGGCAAGACCCCGGTCAATTACGTCACGACAGCCGATACGACGGGCGGTAATTCCGGCAGCCCTGGCGTTAATCCGAAGGGCGAACTGGTCGGCCTCCTCTTCGACGGGAACATCCAGTCGCTCGGCAACGACGTCGTGTATACGGAGGAGGAGGCACGCTCGGTCTGCGTCCATCCTGCCGCCATCGTCGCGGCCCTGCGCCAGGTCTATGGCGCCGGGGCAGTCGCCGACGAACTGGAGAAAGCCCCCGGGGCGGCGCCACCGGCCCGAAAGCCGCCGGCGAAGAAGAAGTAAGCGCGGGAAGCGCCCTCAACCCTGACGCTCTCCCTCCAGGAAGGGGAAGGAGCCGCGGGTTAGAATCCCGCGCATCTCATGGCGCTTTCCGCGGGCTCACGGCTCGGCCCCTATGAAGTCCTCGCGCCAGTCGGCGCGGGCGGAATGGGGGAAGTGTATCGGGCGCGAGACACGCGCCTGGACCGCACGGTCGCCGTCAAAGTCCTGCCGGCTCACCTCTCGCGCAGCGAAGAGATCCGGCAGCGCTTCGAGAGGGAGGCCAGGGCGATCTCTTCGCTGTCGCATCCCCACATCTGCGCCCTTTACGACGTGGGCAATCAGGACGGGACCGAGTACCTCGTCATGGAGTTCCTGGAAGGCGAGACGCTGACCGACCGGCTCTCCCGGGGTTCTCTTCCGTCCGAGCAGGTGCTCCGGTACGGCATCGAGATCGCCGACGCGCTGGACAAGGCGCACCGCCAGGGGATCGTCCACCGGGACCTGAAGCCCGGCAACATCATGCTGACGAAGTCGGGGGTCAAGCTGGTGGACTTCGGCCTGGCCAGGGTGGCTCTTGAGCGGCCGCTCGACGCGGCCGGAAGGGAGCAAACGGCCGCGTCAGGGCATCCCATGGCTGACAACCACCTGACAGCCCTTCCGACGCTGATGCTGAACCCGAACCTGACGCAGGAGGGGACGATCCTCGGGACCTTTCAGTACATGTCCCCGGAGCAGCTCGAGGGGAAGGAGGCCGATGTCCGATCCGACATATTCGCCTTCGGCGCCGTCCTCTACGAGATGGCGACCGGGCAGAAGGCCTTCTCCGGGAAGAGCCAGGCCTCCCTGATCGCATCGATCCTGAGCGCCGAGCCTCCTCCCATTTCGACCATTCAACCGATGACGCCGCCGGCCCTGGATCGCGTCGTCAAGACCTGCCTCGCCAAGGACCCCGACGACCGGTGGCAGACGGCTCACGACGTGATGCTCCAGTTGAAATGGATCGCCGAGGGGGGCTCGCAGGCGGGGGTGCCCGCGCCTCTGGTGGCGCGACGCAAGAGCCGCGAGCGCCTGGCCTGGGTCGTGGCGACTGTCCTCGCCGTCTCGGCTATCGCTCTCGCGGTCCTTCTTCTCTCGCGCCCGCGAGCCACCGTCCGAATCGTGCGGAGCTCGCTCGTTCTGCCCGAGAAGATGAACTACCGCTTCGTCGGAGAATCCGCTGGGCCCCCGGCGGTCTCTCCCGACGGCCTCCAGGTCGCCTTCTCCGCGATGGACGCTTCCGGCAAGTCTCTTCTCTGGGTCCGTCCCTTAGACGCTCTCGCGCCCCGCGCGCTCCCCGGGACGGAAGACGCGATGTACCCGTTCTGGTCGCCCGACAGCCGCTCCCTCGGTTTCTTCGCGGGCGGCAAGCTGAAGAAGATCGAAGCCGCGGGAGGGCCGGCGCTTTCCCTCTGTGACGCCCCTGAAGCCCGGGGTGGAGCCTGGAACAAGGATGGTGTCGTCCTCTTCGAGCCGCATTTCCGGGAGCCGCTCTTTCGCGTGCCCGCGACCGGCGGCAAGCCCGTCGCGGCGACGAAGTTCGACGAGTCGCGCAAGGAGACGACGCACCGTTTCCCTGCTTTCCTGCCGGACGGTAACCACTTCCTCTATCTCGCCGGCAGCCACACGGTCGGCACCGAAAGCGAGCTGCATGCGATCTACTTGGGCTCTCTCGATGGCATGCTGCCCAAGCTCCTCGTTAACGCGAGGTCCAAGCCCCTCTACGCCGCCGGGCATCTCCTCTTCGTCCGCCAGTCCACACTCATGGCGCAGCCCTTCGACGCGAAGAGCGGAAAGCTGACAGGGGACGCGTTCCCGATCGTCGGGAACGTGCAGGAGGACCCCGGTTTCTTCACGGCCGTCTTCTCCGTCTCGAATAACGGCGTTCTCGTGTACGAGGAGGCCGGAGCGGGCGCGGGTCAGTATCAGCTCACCTGGTACAACCGCGCCGGCAAGCCCGCCGGGACCGCGGGCCCCAAGGGGAACCTCTGGTATCCGCGGATCTCCCATGACGGCCGGCGCGCCAGCTTCACGATCGGGGACCCCGGCGACATCTGGATCGAAGATCTCTCCCGCAACGTGCCCACCCGGTGGACCTTCGACCCGGCGGACGACAACTCCGCGGTCTGGTCCCCCGACGACTCCCATTTGATCTTCATGTCGCTTCGCACCGGCGCCGGCGACGTCTATCGCAAGCTCTCGTCGGGCACCGGCAGCGACGAGCTGCTCTTTACCTCCAATGTCTTGAAGAGCCCGATGGATGTCTCGCCCGACGGCCGCTCCGTGCTCTTGCAGATGCTCAACTTGAAGACGAAATGGGACCTCGAAATCCTCTCGCTTCCGGAGCGCAAGATCACGCCGTTTCTCCAGTCCGACTTCGACGAGGTCCTGGGATCCTTTTCCCCGGACGGCCGGTGGATCGCCTACGCCTGCAACGAGTCCGGGAAGTTCGAGGTCTACGTCCAGCCCTTTCCCGGCCCCGGAGGCAAGTGGCAGGTCTCTACCTCGGGAGGCACCGCCCCGGTCTGGCGGCGGGACGGGAAGGAGCTTTTCTATCTCTCTCTCGACCACAAGCTCATGGCCATGGCGGTCAAGCTCGGCTCGACCTTCGAGTCGGAAACTCCGGCCGCCCTCTTCGACGCCCGGATCCGAAACGATCCCGACCGCCATTACGACGTCTCGGCCGACGGGCAGCGCTTCCTCTTGGACACACCCCTCGGAGAGGAGACCGCCCCGCCGATCACGCTCGTTCAGAACTGGACGGCCCTGCTGCGCCAGGGAAAACGGTAGAAAGCTCCATGATCGGCCAGACGATCTCCCGTTACCGGATCGTCGAGAAGCTCGGGGGCGGCGGCATGGGCGTCGTCTACCGCGCGGAGGACCTGCGCCTGGGCCGGCAGGTCGCGCTGAAGTTCCTGCCCGAAGACGTCGCGAAGGACCCGCAGACGCTCGAGCGCTTCAAGCGCGAGGCGCGCGCCGCCTCCTCCCTCGAGCATCCCCACATCTGCACGATCCACGACATCGACGAGGCGGACGGCAAGGCCTTCATCGTCATGGAGCTCATGGACGGAGAGACGCTGAAAGACCGGCTCGTCGCCGGTCCTCTGAAGCTTGATCCCCTCCTCGACTTTGGAATCCAGATCGCCGACGCCCTCGAAGCGGCGCACGAACACGGAATCGTGCACCGCGACATCAAGCCGGCCAACATCTTCGTCACGAAGCGCGGTCAGATAAAGCTCCTGGACTTCGGCCTGGCCAAGCTGGTTTCTAGGCGGCCGCTCGACGCGGCCGGTCGAGAGCAAACGGCCGCGGCCCAGCATCCCATGGCCAGAATCGATCAAACGGCGATTCAGACCGCGATCGTGCCGGAGAACCTGACGAGCCCCGGGACCGCGATCGGGACGGTCGCCTACATGTCGCCGGAGCAGGCCCGCGGAGAAGTTCTCGACGCCCGCACCGACCTCTTCTCCTTCGGCGCCGTGCTCTACGAGATGGCGACCGGGCATCAGCCCTTCTCCGGCGGGACCTCGGCGGTCGTCTTCGACGCGATCCTGAACCGCGCGCCGACGCCGCCGGTCAGGCTGAACCCGGAGCTTCCCGGCGAGCTCGAGCGGATCATCAACACGGCGCTCGAGAAGGACCGGGACCTGCGCTATCAGAGCGCGGCCGAGATCCGGACGGACCTGAAGCGCGCCAAACGCGACACGGACTCGGGTCGCACGGGCGCGGCTTCTTCCGCCTCGGCTCCGGCCACCGCGGCAGCGGCCGCACCCGCGGCCGTTAAGGCAAGCCGGGGCCGGAAAGCCGCGCTGCTGACGGGTCTGGTCGCGGCGGTGCTTCTCGCGGCCGGCGCGGCCTGGTGGGCCATGCATCGCCGCTCCTCGGCGAAGACCGCCGCGGGTCGGACGACGCTCGCGATCCTTCCCTTTCAGAACCTCGGAGCGGACACTTCGAGCGACTACCTGAAGCTCGCTCTGCCCGACGAGATCGCGACGACGCTCTCCTACATCCCCTCGCTCGCAATCCGCCCGTTCGCCTCGACGCGCAAATACGCCAAACCAGACGTGGACCCGCAGGCCGCGGGCAAGGAGCTCGCCGTCGCGGACGTTCTCTCCGGCCATTTCCTGCGCGAGGGAGACAGGCTGCAGGTCACCCTGGAGGTCACCGACACGGAGTCGAACCGCGTCCTCTGGCGCGACACGCTCGCCGCGGCCGCTTCGGACCTCATCGGCCTGCGCGAGCAGATCACGGCGCACCTGCGCCATGGGCTCTTCCCCGTCTTCGCCGCCTCGGCGCCCGAGGCCGCCGCGTCCGCGCCGAAGAATTCCGAGGCCTACGACCTGTACCTGCGGGCGGCGGCCCTGTCCCGCGATCCCGAGCCGAACAAACAGGCTCTGGGGATGCTCCGGCGGGCCGTCGCTCTCGATCCGAACTACGCGCCCGCCTGGAACGATCTGGGAAAGCGCGAGTACTACGACGGCACCTACTCCGACGCCGGCCCCGCGGCCTTCGAGCGGTCTCGGGCCGCCCACGAGCGGGCTCTCGCGATCGATCGGAACTTCACGGAAGCGGCCGACAACCTCATCATCCTGAGAACGGAGGGCGGGGACCTTTCCGGAGCGCTCGAAGACGCGGCGCGCATCCTGCTCGCCAGGCCCGATAGCGCTCAAGCCCACTTCACGAGGGGGTACGTCCTGCGCTACGCGGGACTCCTCGAAGAATCCGCGCGCGAATGCGACTCGGCCATGGCTATCGATCCGAAGGATCCGGGTTGGCGCTCCTGCTCCTTGACGTTCGAGGAGCTCGGAATTTTCGATCGGGCACTAGAATACCTCCGCCTCGATAGGGGCTCCCAGTGGGCGACCCTCGTCGAGACAAACGTGCGCCTCAAGCAGGGTCGGCCGGCCGAGACTCTTGCGCTCTTGAAGAAGCTGCCCGGCAATGACAGGATCCGGTTGACACAGGGCTGCCTCGAGGGACGGCCGCTCCCGCAAGGCGATCCCATTCTCCGCGACATCGAGTCCAGACTGCTGGCCGAACGCGACCCCGAACCGAAGTACTTCGAGGCGAGTCGGCTCTCTTATTGCGGTTACACGGACATGGCGCTGCGGTTACTGCGGCGAGCGGTCGAAGCAAACTACCTCGCCTACCCGGCCATGGATCGCGACCCGCTCCTGGCGAAGGTCCGGATCACCCCCGAATTCGCCTCTATCCGAGCCCTTGCGATCGAGAAACAGAAGGAACTCGCGGCGTCTCGCGGCGCGGCCGGACATTGAGGCTACCGCGGGGAACGATGGAAGATTCGCGCGTGAACCAGACCGAGCCGCTTCGGATCCGCAAACAGGCGGTCCTCGTCGAGCTCGCCCTGGCCGGAGACAATCCTCGGCGCGTGGAAGTCTTCCTCGCCGAGCACCGAGCCAACGAGTTCCGGCGCCAGCACGTGCTCGACCTGCTCGAGCACGTCCAGGCCTTCCTGCCTGCGCGCGATCCGGCCACCGGGCGCTGGGAGATCTTCAACAAGGAGAGCCTTCTCTGGATCGGCGTTTCCCTCTCGCCCTTCGGCGCCGAATCTGAGGTGGGGGACGACGAGCTCTTCGAGTTCCGCCGGCCGGTGCGCGTGGACCTCGTCGGGGCCGATTCGCTCGAGGGGGAGCTGCTGTACTCGGCGCCGGAAGAGAGCACGCGGCTGGTGGATTACTTGAACGAGAAGGGCCGGTTCCTCCGACTCTGGGCCAGGGACCGCCTCTACTTGATCAACAAGGCGTTCGTCCTGCGCGTCGTGCAGACCGGGTAGCTCCGGAAGAGAAAATGCCGTACATCGACGAGCTGCTTCAAGCCATGTCGCGGTTCGGGGCCCAGGCCGCGCTGCTGAAGAGCGGCGAGAAGATCGAGCTCTCCTTCGCCACCGGCAAGCGCTATACGACCCAGACAACGCCGCACCCGACCCTGGTCGCGATGGTGGAAGAGATCGCGCCGGCGGGCGTCGTGATCCGCCCCGGCGGGATGACGGAGTTCGTCTACGAGGCCCCGGGTGTCTCGGTCTCGGTCCGTGTCAACGCCGGCTTCGAGACATGGGAAGTAGCGGTCGAGCCGAAGAGCCGTCCGGCCGCGTTTTCCGTGCCCCAGCCACCGCCTCCGGAGGCCCGGACGCCCCTTCCGCCGACGGGCGCCCGGGCGCGCAACGCGATCGAAGAGCTGTTGTTGAAGATGCTGGCGATGGGTGCCTCGGACCTGCATCTTCCCGTCGGCTCCGCACCCTTCGTCCGGATCAACGGCGCTATCGAGCCGATCCCGGGACATCCCCCTCTCGACGGGGAGGAGCTGCTCGACCGCCTCTACGAGATCACCCCGCAACGAAACCGAGAAGAATTCGAGCGCCGCAACGATACGGACTTCGGTTACGCCATCCCCGGCGCTTCGAGGTTCCGCGCCAACCTCTTCCGGGACCGCCGGGGGCCGGGTGCTGTTTTTCGCGCGATCCCGTACCAGATCCGAACGCCGGAAGAGCTCCAACTGCCCCACAGCGTCCTCGAGCTCTGCGACCGCACCAAGGGGCTCGTCCTCGTCACCGGCCCGACCGGCTCGGGCAAGTCCACGACGCTCGCGGCGCTGATCGACTACATCAATCGCACGCGGTCCGACCACATCGTGACCATCGAAGACCCGATCGAGTTCGTTCACGAGAACAAGAAGTGCCTGGTCACCCAGCGAGAAGTTCACTCCCACACCGACTCGTTCAAAGATGCGCTGCGGGCGGCGCTGCGGGAAGATCCCGACATCGTCCTCGTCGGGGAGATGCGGGACCTCGAAACGATCGCGATCGCGGTGGAGACTGCGGAGACCGGGCACCTCGTCTTTGGCACGCTGCACACCACGACGGCGCCTTCGACGATCGACCGCGTCATCGACCAGTTCCCGGCCGACCGCCAGGACCAGATTCGACAGATGCTGGCGGGCTCCCTCTGCGGCGTCATCGCCCAGGTGCTCTGCAAGAAGATCGGCGGCGGCCGCGTCGCGGCCTATGAAATCCTGATCGGGGGGAGCGCCGTCTCGAACCTGATCCGCGAGAGGAAGACGTTCCAGATCTATTCGGTCATCCAGACCGGACGAAATCAGGGAATGATGACGTTGAACGATTCCCTGATGGCGCTGGTTCGCGGCCAGGTCATCGAGCCGAGGGAGGCACATCGGCTCTCGGTCAACAAGTCAGAGATGTTGAGCCTGCTCGCCCGGGAAGGCCACCAGATCCACGGGACCGAGCCCTAGCAGGTTGCTGAAGAAGGGTGTGAGGCGGCGTTGCGAGCGCCGCGGGGTCGGATGCCAGGAGCCGCTGCCAGATCGCATCGGGGAGGAGCGGCGAGGCTTTCGGCTGCGGCGGTCGCGTTGCGATCGGCAGCCGAGATTTTTCAAGATACGGAGCAGGCTTCGGTCCTTGAACTCTCTCGGCCGCCGTTCGCGAAGCGAACGCCTACGGC
>JBKPBH010000177.1:0-16354 GCA_046726795.1 Acidobacteriota bacterium | reverse complement strand
ACCAGGGACCAAGCACTAAGGACTCAGGTTGTCTAAGCGGCCTTCTTCTTCACCGGCTGATCGGCGGCGGGCAGCATCTTCGCGCCGGTCTCGGCGAGGAGGAACGACAGCTCGTCGGTCAGCTCGTCGATGCGCTTGGCGACGGGTGTCGCGCCGCCGGAGTGCCCCGCCTTGGTGTCATAGTGGAGGAGCACGGGCTTCTCCGAGCCGGTCGAGGCCTGGAGCAGCGCCGCCATCTTGCGCGCGTGAAGCGGCGCGACGCGCGTGTCCGAGTCTCCCGTGACGAACAACACGGCCGGATATTTCGTCCCGGGCTTCACGTGGTGATACGGCGAGTACGCGTAGATGAACGGGAACTGATCGGGCTTGTCGGCCGAGCCGTACTCGGGCACCCAGTAGCCGGCCACCAGGAACTTGTGGTACCGCACCATGTCGAGGAGGGGATAGAAGCAGACGACGGCCGCGTAGAGCTCGGGACGCTGGGTCAGGGCCGCTCCGACCAGGAGCCCTCCGTTGGATCCTCCCGAGATCGCGAGCTTCGCGGGAGAGGTGTAGCCGTTGGCGATCAGCCACTCCGCCGCGGCGATGAAGTCGTCGAAGACATTCTGTTTCTTGGCGAGCATGCCCGCCTTGTGCCAGTCCTCGCCGAACTCTCCGCCGCCGCGCAGATTCGGCAGCGCGTACACGCCACCGTTCTCGACCCAGAGAGCCGCGCGCGCCGAGAAACCGGGGGTCTGCGAGAGATTGAAGCCTCCGTAGCCGGTCAGGAGTGTCGGGTTGGATCCGTCGCGCTTCACGTCCTTCCGGTGGACGACGAACATCGGGATGAAAGTCCCGTCCTTGGACGCGTACTTGACCTGCTTGACCTCGAAACGATCGCTGTCGACCGGAACATTCTCCTTCGCCCAGACCTCGCGCGTCCCTTTCGCGACGTCGTACCGATAGATCGTGGTCGGCGTGACGAAGGACGTGAACGTGAAGAACGCCTCGTTCTTGCTCCACTCCCCGCGCAGGCCGCCCGCCGACCCGACCGTCGGAAAGGAGATCTCTCCCTGCGGCTTCCCCGCCGGGTCGAAGATCCGGATGTGGGGGAGGACGTCCTCGAGGTAGCGCACGAAGAGCCGGCCGCCCACGGTCGAGACACCCTGGATCGCGGACTTCCCGGCTGGGACGACCTCCTTCCACGTGTCTCGGGCCGGGTTCTTCAGGTCCACGGCGAGGATCCGCCCGTTGCCGGCCTGCCAGTTCGTCTCGAGGTACATCGTGTCCCCGGCGATGTCGGGCGAGAAGCGCGCTTCGATGTCGTTGACGATGGGGACGACGGGTCCTCCGGCCGCGAGGTCGCGCACGTAGACCTCGGTCTTGGTCGCGGCCGATCCGTGAGAGACGACCATCAGGAGCCACCGGTTGTCGTCGGAGAGCCCTACCCCCAGCCCCTTCTCCGGCCCATATCCGTCGCCGAAGAGTTTCTCGTCTTTCGCCGCGTCGCTTCCGAGCGCGTGGTAGAAGACGCGCGGGCCTTCCTTTTCCTGGCGTGAGAAGAAGACGCCGCTTCGGTCGTTCTTGACGGCGACCCCCTGGTAGCGGGCGCGCGGCAGGACATCCGGCAGCTCCTTGCGGGTGTTCACGTCCAGGAACTTCACCGTCAGCTCGTCCTCGCCACCCTGCCGGACGCCGTACGCGATCATCGTCCCGTCCTCGGTGACGTCGAGCAGGGTGACTGAGGTCGTGTGGTCCGGGCTCAAAGGATGCGGGTCGAGAAGCACCTCGTCCTTGCCGGCGGCGCCCTTGCGGATGTAGAGGACCGGCAGATCCTGGTCGGCCAGACGCTTGGTGAAAAAGTAACGGCCGCCGTGCTCCTGCGGGACCCCGATCGTGTCGATCTTCAAGAGTGCGGTCACGCGTTTGCGGATCGCGTCGCGTCCGGGGAAGGCGTGCAGGAAGGACTCCGAATACTTGTTCTGCTCGTCGATCCAGGCTCGCGTTTCGGGCGCTTTCTGGTCTTCGAGCCAGCGGTACGGGTCGGCCACCGCGACCGAGCCGAACGACTCCACGATGGCGTCGGCCTTCGTCTTGGGCGGCTTGAGGTCTCCCGCCGGCGACGCCGCGCCGAGGAGGCCCAAGAGGGCCAGCCCGGCCGCCGCCGCGACCAGAACTCGGAAAGGCTTGGAATCGTGCGTGATCAGGGCTCCTCTCGTCGAGCGAACGAGCATATTCGGTCCGGGCCGCCTGAAACAATCCGGGTGGCCGGGGCTTATTCGACCCGGACGACGACGCCGTTCTCGAAGACGACGGTCTTGCCGGCGCGGCGGTAGGTCCACTTCTCGCGCGCGACGCCGGTCTCGGTCGTCTCGGAATCCACGGCGTCGGGCGAGCCCAGAAGGGCTCGGACCTGCTCGGGCGTCATGTTCTCGGCGACGGCGCCCGCGGGAGCCTGGGAGTCGAGGTCGCGGCTCGCGGCCTCGGACTGCGAGTTGCGGGAACGGGCCGCTCGGGCGGCCGCGCGGGCTCGGTCAGTCGGCGACGCGGGGGCTTCCGGCCCAGGTGCGAGCGCGGCGGGACCAAGCAGGCCCGAGGAACGAACGAGCCAGCCCACGACCCCGACTACCAGGAGGAGGAGCAGGATCCGGCCGGCGCTCATTGGTCTGCGCCATTGTAAGCCGGCAGCGCGAGGGCGAACGGCGCGGAGTTACCGCGAAGCCCGCTGGAACCGCAGCGTCTCGCCCGACTGGGCGTTGCGCAGACGGATCGCACCGGGCTCGACCTCCACCGTCCACTTGCCTCGAGCGCCGTGGAGGGCCTGCGCGCAGGCCGTGGATCCCAGCGTCTCCCCGACGTAACCGTCCCCCCTGGGCGACAGCACCATGCTGCAGGCGGAGCGCAGCTCTTCCGGCGTGAAGCGCGTGGCTTCGCGCGAGAGCGAGCCAACCGTCGGGTCGAAATGGGGAACGTAGGTGAGCGAGACGTTCTGCCCCTGGTTCTCGACATGGAGGACGCCCTCTTCACGGATGTTGGTGCCCTGGTACTGCCCCGACGCGGTCAGGAAGAGGTTGAAGACGTCGGTGGACGCGAACGTCCCGGTGCTCTTGATGTCGAGCGTGAGCCCGTTGCCCGGCGTGGACCCGCGAAAAACACCCGAAACCATGGAGGCGAAGTTGGCCATCGGGTTGGGGGCCGACGCTGCGCCGCCTGCGGCCGTGCTCGACGCGCAGCGGGCCGCGGCGATGACAAAGAGGGAACAGGCGATGAAGAGTCTCGAGATTCTCATAAGACCTCCGCGCTCTCGAACCGTGCGAGAACTGTTCCGGAGAGGCCGAAGGACAGCATTTCTTAATTCAGGCGTGTCCTTCGATGAGGACAGCGATTCAGATCCCCGAAGAGTTGGTCACGGTGGGGAGCGGGGCTCCCGAACGGGGAGCGGGCCAGGCGTTCATCTCGCGCTCGGGAACGAGCAGGTCTTTCAGAGTGATCTTCTGCAAGACTTCATCGACCGCGCTCTGCACCATCCGCCACACGGAGCGGATCGAGCAATCGGGCATGTGCGTGCAGAGGCGCTCGATCCCCGTGTGTGTGTCGCAGAAGGAGGGCTCGTAGAGGCGCCCTCCGAGCGCGGCAAGAGCCTCGCCGACATTGATTTCTCCGGCGGGACGCGCGAGCGAGTAGCCCCCCGACTGCCCGCGGGTGGACTGGACCAGGCCGGCCGTGCGAAGGACGCGCATCATCTTGGCCACGTTCGGCTCGGAGATCCCTTCGGAGCGGGAGAGCTCGGAGATCGTCACGCTGCCTTCGGTTCCCGCGCGCCCCACGCGCAGCAGGCATCGGAGTCCGTACTCTTCCTGTGAGCTCAGTTTCATGGTCCGCCTCCCGCCTTCCGCCTGCCGCCTCCCGCCCCGCTCACATCAGCCCCAGCTGCAGCTTGGCGGCCTCGGACATCATGCTCATGTTCCAGGGTGGATCGAACATTACCGCGACGTCGGCTTCTTTGACCTCCGGCAGCGTCAGGAGCTTGCCCTTGATGTCTTCCTTCAGGACGTCGCCCATCCCGCAGCCCGGCGCGGTCAACGTGAAGCGCACTTCGATCTTCTTGCCACCCTCGGGAAGCGCCGAGACCTCGCACTTGTAGACGAGACCCAGGTCCACAATGTTGACCGGGATCTCCGGGTCGTAGCAGGTCTTCAATTGTTCCCAGGCCAGCTCTTCGGTCGTCTTCCCCGCCGCCGCCGCCTCGGACGAAACAACGACGTCCTGCCCGATCGCGTCTCCGTCTTTCCCGTCGATCCGCGCCATTGAGCCGTAAGGCGTGATGACGGTGTAGGCGCCTCCGAGCGACTGCGTGATCGCCAGCGGCGTCCCTTCCGGGATCGTGAGCTTCGTTCCGCTCGGGATCTCTCGGGCCTCGATTTCCCGCGTCGTCGTGACTTCCTTCTGAAGGTGCATCAGGCTCCTCCGCTCTCCGCCGGCGGGCCTTCCGAGAGCTCCGTCGAAACGGTTTTCGCCTCGCCTCGCAGCGCCGCCTTCAGTGTGTGCCAGGGGAGGGTGGCGCATTTGATGCGCACGGGGTACTCGCGCACGCCCGAGAAGACCTCGAGCTTCTCGAGCTCCGGGCCGCCGGCTGCGGGGCCCGACGGCGCGGTGATCAGGTCGTGGAACTTCGTGAAGAGCGCCTCAGCCTGTCCTGTGGTCATCCCCTTCACGCGCTCGGTCATCATCGAGGCGGAAGCGGTGGAGATCGCGCAGCCCGCTCCCTGGAAGCTGACGTCCTTCAGCACGTCCCCTTCGAGCGCCAGATAGACCTTCTCCCGGTCCCCGCAGAGCGGGTTGTAGCCCTCCGCCGAGCGGTTGGCTCCGGGAAGCGCCTTGAAGTTCCTCGGCCGCTTCGAGTGGTCGAGGATGACTTCCTGGTAGAGGTCGCGCAGGTCGTCGCTCATGGCCCGAACATCTCCAGCACCTTCCGGATCCCGCCGGCGAGCGCGTCCACTTCCTCGCGTGTGTTGTAGAGCGCGAAGGAAGCGCGGGAGGTGGCCGGGATCCCGAAGAACTCCATGACCGGCTGCGCGCAGTGGTGCCCGGTGCGCACGGCCACGCCTTCGCGGTCGAGCACGGTCCCCACGTCGTGCGGATGGACCCCCTGGAGCGTGAAGGAGAGAACGGCCGCCTTCCGCCGGGCGGTGCCGATGATCGTCAGTCCCGGGATCTCCGTCAGACGCTCGGTGGCATAGGCCAGCAGGTCGTCCTCATGTGCCTCGATCGCCTCCATCCCCAGGGAGGTCAGGTAGTCCATGGCCGCGGCGAGGCCGATAGCGCCCGCGATGTTCGGGGTGCCGGCCTCGAACTTGTAAGGCAGGATGTTGTAGGTCGTCTTCTCGAAGGTGACCGAGCTGATCATGTCGCCGCCCCCCTGGTAGGGGGGCATGGCCTCGAGGAGCTTCGCCTTCCCGTACAGGATCCCCACGCCGGTCGGGCCGTACATCTTGTGCCCGGAGAACGCATAGAAGTCACAGTCGAGCTCCCGCACGTCCACCGGCAGCCGCGGAGCCGCCTGCGCGCCGTCCACGAGGACCGGCACGCCGCGCGCGTGCGCCATCGCGACGATCTCGCGGATCGGGTTGACGGTGCCGAGCGCGTTGGACACGTGGGAGACCGCCAGGATCCGGGTCTTTTCCGAAAGCAGCTTCTCGAGCTCGTTGGAGCGGATCTCTCCCCGAGTGTCGATCGGCGCGACGCGGAGCCTCGCCTTCTTCTCCTCACAGAGGATCTGCCAGGGGACGATGTTGGAGTGGTGCTCGAGGGCGGAAAGGACGACTTCGTCTCCCTTCCGGACGTTCGCGCGGCCGTAGGTCTGCGCGATCAGATTGATCCCCTCGGTCGTGCCACGGACGAACACGATCTCCTTCGTCTCGGCGGCGTTGACGAAGTCCCGGGCGCGCTCGCGGGCCTTCTCGTAGGCTTCGCTCGCCTCCACCGAGAGGAGATGGACTCCGCGGTGGATGTTCGCGTAGGAGTCCTCGTAGAACCTCTTCATCGTTTCGAGGACGGCGGCCGGCTTCTGGGTCGTGGCGGCGTTGTCGAGGTACACGAGGGGTTTGTCGTGGACGCGCCGAGACAGGATCGGGAAGTCCCGCCGGATCCTTGCGACGTCGTAGCCGGCGGCGGCCGGCCGGGCTGTGGCCGTGCTCATGCGGCCTCCGGGGGTCCGGCCAGGCGGCCTCCGAGGAATCCCTCGATCTCTTCGCGGATCCAGGGCACGCGGATCCGGGACGCGAGGTCCGCGGCGAAGCCGTAGGTCAGCATGGCCCGGGCGTCCGCTTCGCTGATCCCTCGCGCGCGCAGGTAGAAGAGGGCATTGGCATCGAGCTGGCCGATCGTCGAGCCGTGCCGGCACTTGACATCGTCGGCCAGGATCTCGAGAGCCGGGGTCGAGTTGACGAGGGCCTCCCGCGAGAGGAGCAGGTTCTTGTTCGTCTGGACGGCGTCGGTCTTCTGCGCGTCCGGCCGGACGATGATCTTGCCGTGAAAGACGCCGCGGGACTTTCCGTCGAGGATCCCCTTGTAGAGCTCGCGGCTCGTGCAGTGCGGCTTCGCGTGATCGATGAGCGTGTGGTTGTCCACGTGCTGGGAACCGGCCGTCACGAAGAGCCCGTTCAAAGCGCACTCGCCCCCCTCCGCCTGAAAGAGCACGTCGATGTCGGTCCGCGCGAGGGCCGCGCCGAGGCAGAAGTTGTGGGAGTCGAAGCGACTGGCCCGACCCTGCGTGACCGCGAGCCTGTGGACGTGGGAGGCCGCGACGCCTTCGCGCTGCAGCTTGTAGTGCTCGAGCACGGCGCCGTCCCCGCAGACGACCTCGGTCACCGCGTTGGTGAAGTAGGGCCCGTCTCCCAGGTACGTCTCGACGAGCTTCGCCTGGCTGTCGGCCTCCGCCAGGATGAGGACCCGCGGGTGCGAGACGAACGGCTCCCCGCCCGTCTCCGAGAGGAAGACCAGGTGGACCGGCTCCTCGACGACCGAGCCGCGCGGGAGGAGAACGAAGGCGCCGTCCTCCCAGAAGGCGGTGTTGAGCGCCGTGAACGCGTCCCTCTCGAATCGTGCGATCTTCGCCAGATGCGGCTCGATCGCGTTCGATGGATCCCGGAGGGCCTCCCGCAATCCGACCACGACGGCCGGGCCGAAGCCACCGCTCGACAGCTCCGGGGCATGCCGTCCGTTGAGAAACACGATCCGCGCTCCCTCCCCCCCCGGAAGAGGGATGGGGCGAGGTGCGCGATGGGGTCTGCCCGGCGCGCTGGCCGCCCGGAACGGCCTCTTCGCGATCGGCGCGACGCTCGTGTATTTCCACGCCTCGTCCTTCGTGGTCGGAAAGCCGAGCGCGGTGAACCGCGCGAAGGCATCGCGGCGAAGGCCGGAAAGCCACTCTGGCTCCCCGTCGAAGCGCATCTGCTCGAAGGCCGCGACGCTGGCGCCGTACAGGTCGTTTTCCCGGGCGACGGCTTCCATGTTCAGGCCGGGACCCCCGCGAGCGACGGCGGGGGCTCCTTCTCGAGCCAGGCGTAGCCCCTCTCTTCGAGCTCGAGCGCCAGCTCCTTGCCTCCCGAGAGGGCGATGCGGCCTTCGACCAGGACGTGGAGGAAGTCGGGAATGATGTAGTTCAGGAGGCGTTGGTAGTGCGTCACGACGATCATCGAGCGCTTCGGGTTGCGGAGCTGGTTGACGCCCGAGGCCACGGTGCGCAGGGCGTCGATGTCCAGGCCCGAGTCCGTCTCGTCCAGGATTGCCAGCGTGGGATCGAGCACGGCCATCTGGAAGATCTCGTTTCTCTTCTTCTCGCCGCCGGAAAAGCCCTCGTTGACCGGCCGCTTGATCAGGTCCTCGTCGATGGCCACGAGCCTCGCCTTTTCCCGTGTGAGCTTCAGGAAGTCCATCGCGTCCAGTTCCGGCTCGCCGCGGTGCTTGCGGATCGCGTTGAGCGCGTTCTTCAGGAAGTAGACGTTGGAGACTCCGGGGATCTCGACCGGATACTGGAACGCCAGGAAGATCCCCTCCCGCGCCCGGGTCTCGGGGTTCATGGCGAGCAGGTCCCGCCCCTTGTAGAGGACCCGTCCCCGGGTGACCTCGTAGCCCGGCCGCCCCGCCAGGACGTGCGCGAGAGTGGACTTGCCCGAGCCGTTGGGGCCCATGATCGCGTGGACCTCCCCTTCTCCGACCGAGAGGTCCACACCCTTCAGGATCTCGTTGCCGCCGACCGACGCATGCAGGTCCTTGATCTCTAAGAGCATTCGTCCTTTCTCGTTCTCGATCGCGCCGTAGGGGAGGGGCTTGCCCCCTCCCGCTTCCCGGCACGCAGCCGCCAGAGGCGGGCGGCCGAAAGGGCCGCCCCTACGGCTCCGGGGCGCGAGTCACTCGCCCGACTCCGGTTATCCAACCGAACCTTCCAGGCTGACGCCCAGCAGCTTCTGCGCTTCCACCGCGAACTCCATCGGCAGCTCCTTGAAGACCGACTTGCAGAAGCCGGAGACGATCATGTTGACCGCCTCCTCCGGAGAGACCCCGCGCTGCTGGAAGTAGAAGATCTGGTCCTCCCCGATCTTCGAGGTCGAGGCCTCGTGTTCCATCTGGGCCGTCGAGTTGTTGACCTCGATGTAGGGGAACGTGTGCGCGCCGCACTTGTCGCCGATCAAGAGCGAGTCGCACTGCGAATAGTTGCGCGCGTTGTCCGCCTTGCCGAGGATCTTGACCATCCCGCGATAGGTGTTCTGGCCGTGGCCGGCCGAGATCCCCTTCGAGACGATCGTGGACTTGGTGTTCTTCCCGATGTGGATCATCTTGGTCCCCGTGTCCGCCTGCTGCCGGTTGTTGGTCACGGCCACGGAGTAGAACTCGCCGACCGAGTTCTCTCCCTGCAAGATGCAGCTCGGGTACTTCCAGGTGATCGCGGAGCCGGTCTCGACCTGCGTCCAGGAGATCTTGGAGTTCTTCCCCAGGCACTTGCCGCGCTTGGTAACGAAGTTGTAGATGCCCCCCTTGCCGTTGACGTCGCCCGGGTACCAGTTCTGGACCGTCGAGTACTTGATCTCGGCATTGTCCAGGGCCACGAGCTCGACGACGGCGGCGTGGAGCTGGTTCTCGTCGCGGATCGGGGCCGTACAGCCTTCCAGATAGGAGACGTAGGCGCCTTCGTCCGCGATGATCAGCGTGCGCTCGAACTGCCCGGTCTTTGCCGAGTTGATGCGGAAGTAGGTCGAGAGCTCCATCGGGCAGCGCACGCCCTTGGGGATGTAGCAGAACGACCCGTCGGAGAAGACGGCGGAGTTCAGCGTTGCGAAGAAGTTGTCGGAGTAGGGGACGACAGACCCCAGATATTTCTTGACCAGCTCAGGATGGTTCTGGACCGCTTCGGCGAAGGAGCAGAAGATGACGCCCACTTTCGCGAGCTGCTCGCGGAATGTCGTCGCGACCGAGACCGAATCGAAGACCGCGTCCACCGCAACGCCGGCCAGTTTCTCCCGTTCCCGCAACGGGATTCCCAGCTTCTCGTACGTCTCGAGGAGTTTTGGGTCAACTTCTTCCAGGCTCTTCGGCCCGTCGCCCTTCGTCTTCGGAGCGGCGTAGTAGACGATCGCCTGGTAGTCGATGGGCGGGTAGTGGACATTCGGCCACGTCGGCTCCGTCATCGTCAGCCAGTGGTGATAGGCCTTGAGCCGCCACTCCAACATCCATCCCGGCTCCTTCTTCTTCTCCGAGATCAGCCGGATGATGTCTTCGTTCAATCCGGGAGGAACGCTCTCGGACTCGATGTCGGTGACGAAGCCAGCCTTGTACTCGCGGTTGGCGAGCTCCAGAAGCGATTCTTTTTCGGTGCTCATGCTCTTCTTTCCTCTCCCAGGACAATTCAGAGCATAGTTAATCTGTACAAAGTTGTCAACATTCTAGGCGCACGTAACCACCTCAAATTAAGCAAGTTACAAAAAGGGTGCTGCAGCGGCTCCCTGGGATCACCTACCGCCGACAGTCGCTAGCAGGGTGCTGAAAAAGGGTGTGAGGCGGCGTTGCGAGCGCGGCTTTCGGCTGCGCCGGTCGCGTTGCGACCGGCAGCCGAGAGTTTTCAAGAAGATACGGAGCAGGCCCCGGTCCTTGAACTCTCCCGGCCGCCGTTCGCGAAGCGAACGCCTTCGGCAGACAGCCAGACACGACGCCCGCATCCATTTTTCAGCACCCTGCTAGGAACTGGGAGTGGGTTTCTTTTCCTTCTCCTCCTTCTTTTCCTCCTTCTTTCCTTTCTTCTGCTCCTCGGGTTTCGGCGTCGGACGGCCGCGTTCGATCTGCGGGCGATTCTCCCCTGGAGGAGGAGGCGGGGGCTGTTGCGCCTGAGGAGGCGGACCGCCTTCACGGCGTCTCTCGGGAGCGGCCTGCGGGGAAGGCGGAGGCTGCTGTGCCTGGGGAGGTGGGCCTGCCTCGCGGCGCCTCTCCGGCGCTCCTTCGCGCGGGGGCTCGGGGAGAGGCGTCGGGCGTTCGCGCCGCCGCTCCACTCCTGGAGGCGCCTGCTCGGGCTGCTGCGGTGGTTGCGCCTGTTGCGGAGGAGGCGGCGCTTCCCGCCGACGTTCCAGTCCGGGCGGAGCCGGGGCCGGTGTCTCGGCGGGCGGCACGGCGCGCCGTCGTTCCAGGCCGGGCGGTGGAGGCTGCGTCGGCTGTACGCGCTGGCGCCACTCTTCCGACCCCGGTCGAGCTCTCTCTCCCGGCGGGGCCGCGGAGCCCGGCTCCGGAACCGGCGTCGCGATCATCTGCCTCTCCCGTCCTCTTCCTGGGGGAGCCTGCGGCGCCGGCTCGGCCGGGGCGACTCGCTCACGCGGAGCGACCTCTCGGGCCGGCGGCCCGGAAGGGGCGGCGGATCCCGTCACGGGACTCGTCGCGACGGGCTGCTGGGTCGTGGCCATCGGTCGGCCGCGAAATGCGGTGACAGGCTCGGGACGCCTGGCGCCAGCGGCGCCTTCGGCGGAGCGCGGAGCGAGCATCACCCGGCCTCCCTCGGGCGCCACCGGCTTGACGGGGCTGACCGTCTGCGGCCTTCCGCGATTCTCGACCGAGATCCTGGCGGCGGTCGCAGGCGCGACCGGCGCGCCGCTGTTCTCCCTTATGACCGCCAGCTTGGCCTGGAAGGTCGGAGGCGCGGGGGGCGGAGCGACGCGCGCCACGACGGAGCGGGTCACGATTTCCGCCGGCGGCCGCGGCGCCGACGCCGCCTCGGTGCGCACCGCGACGTGCAATGCACTCGCGGTCGGCAACGCGGGGATAGGCCCTCGCAGCACGGGCGCGGAAGCGACCTGACTGATGACGGCGCGATCCGTCACCACGCCGCTCGTCACGACGCCGCCGGAGACAAACGTGTTGCGGTTGACCACCGTGACGTAGGTCCGGTTCACGAAGGCCACGTTGGTGACGGTCGTGGCGCGCACGCCGGTCCGAATCCCCCACCACGGAACGAAGGGGTCGCTCGGGCCCAGGGGGAACCATCCGATGAACCCGCCGCCTCCGGAAGAGACCGAGAGAGACCAACCCGGGCCCCCGCCCACGAAGGCGACGAGAGCGGGAGAGTAGATCGCGACCCGAACAGACGGCGCGACCGGTACCCAGCACCAGCGCGAGGAGACGAAGGCCCAGCGGCCGTAGTGATAAGGCGCCCAGCCCCAGGGCTCGGCCGAGACCCAGCTCCACCCCCACGGGTCCTGCCAGATCCAGTGTCCCGCGCGATAAGGAACCCAGCCCGGATCCACGGAGCTCGGGCTCCAGACCCATCCGTACTCGGGGACGCGCTGCCAGCGGCCGTACTCGTCCAGGTCGTCCACGCCGACGACGTCGGCGCTGACATACTGATATGAGCGGACATGAGCGAAACGGGACTCACGCTGCTCGACCCATTGATCCCAACCATCCGGTCCCGCGAGTCTCACGATGTCGTATCGGGGCGAGTCGAGGCCGTCCAACAGGATTGCTTCTCCCGTCTCGACCCGGATCTGGCCACCTCCGGCTGCGACGGTCGCGCTGCCCTCGAGAACCGAGACGCGGGTGTTGCCGTTCGAGTCCACGTCCACCCGGTAGTCGCCAGGGCGCTCGAAGGTCACCGCGGTGTTGGGCGTGTCCACCTCGAAGATCTCGGAATCCGAGAGGCGCCGCACCTGGAAGGAGGCGACGCCGATCTTCACCGAGAACTGCTTGGTGTCATCGGTCAGGTTGAGCGCCGCCAGGTCCGTGCGCGCGCCCAGCCGGATGGCGTCGCCGCCGTGCACGTGCAGCTCCAGTCGGCTGCGGCTCCCTGTGTACACCCGGTCGCCCAGGGTCATCGGAACGTTTCGATCGGCGGGCTGCCAGTCGTCGGGATCGTCTCCGCGTGCAAAGGAAACGTCGCCGGAAAGGTAGGCGATTCGCGCCACGGTCTGGTGGACGTCGCGGATGTCGCCGTATTCGTCGCGCTGCTTAGCCCGGGCCGAAGGGACGAAGAGCAGGACGCAGAGAAGACCCGTCAGCGCCAGGACGTATCGAGTCGTGGACAGAGATTTCATGACACTCCTCCGTTCAGTCTCTCGACTGTGCAACTCCCGTTCCCGCCTCCAGACCGCCGCGGAGGGCCGAAAACCGCGTTCGGCGCCTCGATTCCGTCTCCTCGAGAGGACCGATCGTCCCCCGGAGGTCTCGGGCTTTCCAATTAGCCGGATCCTGCCCGAGGGCCCGTGCAAGCTCCGGTTTGAGAACTCTCGGCCGCTGGTCGCGAAGCGACCGCCGCGGCCGAAAGCCCCATAGACTTCAGCCTGATGCGCGAGCCCGGCCGCGTGGAGGCGCCCCCGGACAAGCCGCTTCTCATATTCGACGGCGACTGCGGCTTCTGCCGGCGCTGGATCGCCCGTTGGAAGACCTTGACAGGCGACCGCGTGGACTACGCCCCTTCGCAGGAGGCGGCCCCGCGCTTCCCGGAGATCTCGGAGGAGGAGTTCCGGCGATCCGTCCAACTCGTGACACCCGACGGGAAGGTCTTCGACGGTGCCGAGGCGGTCTTCCGCTCGCTCGCGTTCGCGCCCCGCCGCGGCTGGCTCCTCGCGGCGTACGAGTCCGTCCCGGGCTTCGCCCCGATGACCGAGCTCGCCTACCGCGCGATCGCGAGCCATCGCGACGCCGCTTCCGCCGTCACCTCCGCGCTCTGGGGAAAGACCGTCGAGGCGCCGAGCTACAGGGTGGCCAACGCGCTGTTCCTGCGCCTCCTCGGTTTCTGCTACCTCGCGGCCTTCCTTTCGCTCTGGCTCCAGGTGGACGGGCTCGTCGGGTCTGGCGGGATCCTTCCGGTCCGGGACTTCCTGGAAGCCGTGCGCGCACAGCTGGGCGGGGCCCGCTGGACTCTTTTTCCGACCCTCTGCTGGGTGGACGCCGGCGACGGCTTCCTCCATTTCCTCTGCGCGGGCGGGACCGCGGCCTCTCTCCTGCTCCTCGTCGGGCTCGTTCCCGTTCCCGCCCTCCTCGTTTGCTGGGGCTTCTACCTGTCGCTGTCGGTCGCCGGGCAGGAGTTCCTGGAGTTCCAGTGGGACATTCTCCTCCTCGAGACGGGCTTTCTTGCCCTGTGGCTCGCGCCGGTCAAGCGATGGCGCTTCGGGCTTTCGCTCGAGGCGTCCCGTGTCGCGCGCGCGCTTCTGCTGTGGCTCCTCTTTCGCCTGATGTTCTCCTCGGGATTCGTCAAGCTTGCGAGCGGCGACCCCAACTGGCGGAACCTGACCGCGCTGACCTTCCACTATTGGACGCAGCCCCTGCCCCCCTGGACGGCGTGGTTCATGGACAAGCTCCCGCTCTTCTTCCAGAAGCTCTCCTGCGCCGTGATGTTCGCGGTCGAGCTCGGAGCCCCCTTCCTGATCCTGACACCCCGCAGGCTGCGCCTCCTCGCTGCCGCGGCAATGGCCGGGCTGGAGGCGATCATCGCGGCAACCGGCAACTACGCCTTCTTCAACCTGCTGACGATCGCGCTCTGCGTCCTGCTCGTGGACGACGCGTCTCTCCCGTCACGGCTTCGCCGGCGCGCCGCGGCCGACCCTCAGGCATCGCGCGGCCGGTGGCCTCGCTTCGCTCTGGCGCCGGTGGCCGCAGTCCTTCTGATCGCGAGCTGCGTCCATTTCTTCGCCGGCACGCTGCGATGGCGCCTGCCCTGGCCGGGCTTCGCGATCACGCTCGCGCGCGCCGCAGTTCCGTTCCACTCGGTGGGCATGTACGGGCTCTTCATGGTCATGACCACGGCCCGCCCGGAGATCCTCGTCGAGGGGAGCGCCGACGGCGTCACCTGGATTCCGTACGAGTTCCGCTGGAAACCGGGAGACGTGACCCGCCGTCCGAGCTTCGTGGCCCCGCACCAGCCGAGACTCGACTGGCAGATGTGGTTCGCCGCTCTCGGCCGCTGCGAGGACAGCCCCTGGTTCGCCTCTTTCGAGCGGCGCCTCCTCGAAGGCTCGCCGGCGGTCCTGCGGCTCCTGGCCAGGAACCCCTTCCCGGACGCGCCGCCGCGATATCTCCGCACGACGACCTACGCCTACCGCTTCACCGACGCTGCGGAGAGGCGCGCGACCGGCGCCTGGTGGAAGCGCCGCCTCGTCGGCCCCTACTGTCCGACCCTCGCGCGCTAGGAGAAGTTTTCAGCTCCAAGGATTCAGTTCTCAGTTTGCCGAAGCCCGATCGACAACGGAATGACTGACAACGGACTACTACTTGGGAAGCCATTGGCGGATGCGGGAGAGGACGCGCTCGGCGCTCGGCGGATCGAGGTTCGCGAGAACGACGATCGTGGTACCGGAATCCGAGTTGATTTCCAGTGCCGTGTTGACGCCGGGCGATCCTCCCGCGATCGCGAGCGCTCCGCGTCGGGCCTCGCCGGCGGCCGGAAATGCGCCGGGTGATCCCGGCTTGTTCGAGAAGATCCAATCGCCCCATGACTTCGGCAGGAGCTTGTTGGAACGCAGCGCCCGGTCGAATTTCAGCAGGTCGGGGGCGGTGGAACGCGACCCGCCGGCGGAGCTGTTGCGGGCGGGAAGGTCCGCCGTGACGGGCCGCGGCGCGGCGCTGGCGTCGGGTCCCTGGCGCGTGTAACCGATCGCTCGGTTGGGAATCGCCGCGGCCGGCTCGTAGGGGCCGGTGTTCTCCATCCCGGCGGGACGGAAGACGTTCTCGCGCAGGTAATCGTGAAACTCCCTGCCCGAGACCTTCTCGACGATGAGACCCAGAACGACGTACCCGGCGTTTGAATAGGAGTTTCCCTGTCCCGGTGGGAAAAGGAGAGGACTCCCCGCGAAGAACTGCACGTAATCGGACAGGCGCCTGAGACTCGAGGAAGGAGTCTTCTCGTACTTTTCGCCGAAGATGTCCCCCATCCCCGAGCTGTGGGTGACGAGCTGTTGGATCGTGATCTTCTCCGAGGAGGGAACCGGCAGGGCCGGGAGATGCTTTGCGACGGTGTCCGTCAACGCGAGCTTCCCGCGCGAAGCGAGCTGCGCGACAGCGACCTGCGTGAAGATCTTGCCGATGGACGCCAGGTTGTAGGACGTGTCCGTGCGATTGGCGATGCCGTGCTCGCGATCCGCCAGTCCCCACGCTCCCTGGAAAAAGGTCTTGCCGCTCCGGGCGAGGAGCACGGACCCGGAGAACCGGTCTTTCGCGGCGAGCTCATCCAGCCACCGGCGAGCCGCCGCCGCGACTTCGGTGTCCGAAGCCTTCGGCTCCTCGATCCGACCCGAGCTTTCGTCCCCCTCCTCGATGTCCACGCCGAGGATTCCGTGAGGAGACGTCGAAGCGAGCTCGAGGCTGATCTCCAGGTACTGATTCCTGGCGTCGAGGGCGAGGAAGCGGATCTGCCGCGGCGTCTCTCGCAGGAGTCGGACGAACGTGAGACCCGGATGTTCCCGGCCGATCCGCGCGAAACGCTGTGCGCGGGGTTCCGCGGGGAACCGCTTCAAGTCGTTCTGATCGAACTCTTTCTGGACGAAGGGGAGCGTCACGCCGGGATCCCCCGAGCGCACGGCCTCGAGAAACGCCGCCACCCGCGGGGGCGGCGGAGAGGAGGGGGGATTGCCCTCTCCTCCAATTCCCGAGGCGAGGATCGCGAGGCCGAGCAGGAGTCGAGAAATGCCGATCATCGAGGCGCTCCTCGGCCTCTAATACGCAGCCAGGGCCGTATTGTCACGGCCCTGGCGCGTCCAATCGTGGGGAATCCTCAGGAGCGGGTTTCGGTCGAGGCGCGGGGAGTCGCCCTGGAGGTTCTTACTTGTTCTCTCCGTTCGTCTCGTGCGCCGCTCTGTAGGCCGCCGCGGCGGCCTTGGCCTGTTCCTCACGGTCTCTCCAGGCC
>JBKPBH010000176.1:0-5663 GCA_046726795.1 Acidobacteriota bacterium | reverse complement strand
CAAGATCATCGACCGCACGATCGTGCGTCTCTGGGACACAATCGAGGAGCTCGAGGCCCTGACGCCGGCGGAGCTGCGCTTCTACCGCGTCGCGGTCTTCGGCAGCGCCAGATTGAAGTCCGGAGATCAGGAATACATCGAGGTCCGCAGGCTGGCCGAGAGGCTGACGGCGCTCGGGTGCGACATCGTGACGGGCGGCGGCCCCGGCCTGATGGAGGCCGCCAACGAGGGCGCGGCCCTTTCGCGCGGGACCCGTAAGACGCGCTCCTTCGGACTGACAATCGCGATCCCGTATGAGAAGGCGAATCCGTATCTGGACAGCGTCACGGCGCACCGCACGTTCTTCTCGCGCCTCCACCACTTCGTGCGGATGTCGCAGGCCTTCGTCGTCTTTCCGGGAGGCATCGGCACGACCCTGGAGCTCCTGATGGTCTGGCAGCTCCTTCAGGTCGGGTTCATGACGGAGCGTCCGGTCGTCCTGGTCGGCGACCTTTGGAAAGGCCTGCTCGACTGGTTCCGGCGCGACATCGTTCCGCGAGGCCTGATCAACGCTCCGGATCTCGACCTGGTTCAGCCCGTCGAGACGATTGCGGAGGCCGCGTCCGTGATCGAAAAGCACAAGGCCGTGTTCGACCTGGCCCGCGAGCAGTTCATTCTCGAGAGGCGCCGTGCCGCGCGCGCCGAGAAGGACCCTCCCTCCGCCGTCGTCCCAGCTGGCCGCGAATGACCTCGCCGTGATCGAAGGCGTAGTCGAGCCGCCCGAGCTCGTTGCGCGAAAACCATCGGGCTTCCGCCGCGTCGTCTGATCCCTTCGGAGCTCCTCGCACCGGCCGCGCCGCGTACAGGACCGTGACCGTGTGCCAGCGCGGGTCCCGTCTCGGATCGGAATAGACGCCGAGCAGCCGGCCGACGCGGACCGTGATCCCGGTCTCCTCTTTCGTCTCCCGCGCGCAGCAGTCTTCGGTCGTCTCCCCGTACTCGCAGAAGCCTCCCGGAAGCGCCCAGCTCCCGAGAAAGGGCGGCCTCCCTCTCCGGACGAGCAGCAACCTCCCGCGGCGGTCCCGCACGAAGGCGTCCACCGTGAGGCGGGGGAGCCTCTTGTTCCTGAAAAAATCCTTCGCTGTCGCCCGCCGGCGCGTCCTCACGCCGCTCCTGTGCCGGGAGGAAGGGAAGAGCCGTATTTCTCGAAGAACTCCCGGATCTCCTCAGCCGGCCGGTCGGTCACGAGCTCGTGCGGGCTGTCTGCGTACCAGTCGCGCGGGATGTAGCGGGCGTACGGCTTCTCGAGGAAGCGGCGGCAGATCAGCGCGATGACGCCGCGGTCGGTCTCGCTGCGGATGAGCCGGCCCGCCGCCTGGACGACGCGCGTCATGCCGGGCTGGAGATAGGCATATTCGAATCCCGCTTCCTCTGTCTCTTCGAAATACCGGCGCAGGAGCTCGCGCTCGAAGGACACCTGCGGCAGAGCGGGCGAGACGACGAAGACGCCGGAGAGAAGCTCTCCCGGATAGTCCACGCCCTCCGCGTACATCCCGCCCGAGACCGCGAACAGAAGGACCCCGCCGGGAGGGGGAGCGGCGAGGGCCTGGAGGATCTGCTGCCTCTCGAAGTCCGAAAGGTCCGCGCGCTGCACCATCAGTCGCGCGCACGTCGTCGGCATCACCGCCGCCACCTCCGAGAGGAAACGGTACGAGGGGAAGAGAACGAGAGCGTTGCCCGGATGCGCGTCGGACATCTCGGCGACGATCTTCGCGATACGCGGGTAGTTGCGCTCCCGGGCCGCGTAAGTGGTCCGGACCTGGGGCAGGATCATGATCTTGCGGTTCTCCGGCGGGAAAGGCGGTGGCAGCGAGATCGACGAGGTCCGATCCCGCTCGAGGCCCAGAACCCTCTCGAAGGCCTCCGGAGGGGTCAGCGTCGCGGAAAGCAGGACGGTCGAGGACGCCGCCGAGAAGACGGGCGCCAGGGCCCGGGCCGGATCGAGGCACACCAGGCCCAGCCGAATCCCGGCGGCACGGCGCTCGACGACGCAGGTGAAGCCCGGGCCCCAGAGATTCAGGACGGCCGCGAAGCGCTGCAACGCGAAGTGCGCGTCCAGGACCGGGTCGTCCGGCAGCGCGAGCTTCGTCTCGCGCTTCCAGGCGAGATAGGCGAGCAGCCTGGGCTCCCACTCCGCGCGCAGGGTGTGCAGGGCGTCCGCCGGAGGCTGCGTCTCGGCGATCGCGTCTCCGTCGGGCAGGTCCGAAGCCGCCTCGCGCAGGAGCTCGAGGACGACGTCGACCGAAGAAGCCAGGGCGGCGAACAGCGCTCCGGGCTGCAGCGCGAAAGAGTTGGCGAGCGCCTGCCAGTCCTCCTCGAGCAGTTCCGGCGAGAAGATCTTCCGCGCGCGGTCGGGAAGGTTGTGCGCCTCGTCGACGAGCAGGAGGACGTCCTTCAGCTCTTCGCCGATCAGGTGCCGCATGGCGACACCCGGCTCGAAGACATAGTTGTAATCGGCCACGATGGCGTCGGCGCGCTCGGCGAGCTCGAGCTGGACCTCGAAGGGGCAGACCTCCTCGCGGCGGGCCTCCTCGAAAACGGTGTCGGGATCGAGGTGCGGATAACTCTCCCGGAGCCGCGGGAGGATGTTCGAACGAGCCATCTTCTCGGGGTAACTCTTCGCGAAGCGGCAGAACTCCTCGTGACACAGGATCCGGTCGTTGGCGCACATCTTCTCTTTCGCGCGCACCTGCAGGGTAGAAAACGCGCGCTCGTTCATGGCCTGGAGAGCCGAGACCGCCATCCTCTGCTGAAGGGTCTTCGAGGTGAGGAAGACGACCTGTTTGCCGGATGTCAGGCCCTCACGCATCGCCGGATAGAGGACGGCGGCGGTCTTTCCGGAGCCGGTCGGCGCCTCTGCAATCAGGTTCTCTCCGGAGGCGACGGCGCGGCCGACGGCCTCGATCAGCCTTTCCTGGATCGGCCGGGGCGCGGTGTGCGGGAAGGGAAGGCGCTCCGCCGCTTTGGCCTTTCGCGCGCGCGCCGCTGCCTGCGCCTTCCAGATGCGGAGGAGCGCCGCGAGCCGCCTTTCGACATCGCGGGCCGCCGTCTCGTCGTCGTACGGGACGCCGATCGAGACTTCCTCGCCGGTTCCGATGTCCACGTACACGAGCGCGGCCGACACGCGCGGATGCCCGAGGCGCTTCCAGAGGTAACAGTAGGCGATGAGCTGCCGTCGATCCCGCTCGAAGGCGTAGCCGGCCGGCCGGATCCCCTCCGACGGCAGGTCGGTGGACTTGAATTCCTCGATCAGCCAATGGCCCACCTCGCGCTCGATGCAGCCGTCGAGCCGGCCGGTCAACACGGCCATCCACTCTTCGATTGGAATGCGGGCCTGCAGGTGCACCTCGCAGCGGTAGGCGCCGAAGGTCTCCCGCCGCGCGGCCAGGACCTGCGAATGGATCTGCGTTCCAAGGCCCAGGCGCCTCCACCCCTCGCCGCGGTCGAAGCCGACGCGCCGGAAGCCCTCTTCTTCCGCAAGCTCACGGACATTGACCTCGAAGGTCCTTTTCGCTTCATCGAATCGCATGGCGTTTCCGGGAGCTTCGATTATAATTCCGTCATGAGTGCCTTCCCTTTGATTCGGCGCAGGTTACAAGCGCTCCTCGTTCTCGCGGCGCTGGTATTTTTCGTGGCCCCGGAGGCGCAGGGCGCCAAGAAGAGCCGCCGCTCTCGTCCTTCCAGGAACAAGGTGGCCGCGACGGCCCCGCAGCCGACGTCACTCGCGGAGGCTCTGGAGCAGGCCGCGCAGCGCCCACCCACGGGCCAGGGGAACCTCTCGATCGAAATCGCGAGCCTGGAAACGGGGGAGCCGGTTTTCGAGAAGAATCCCGACTCTCCCGAAACGATCGCCTCCCTCACAAAGCTCTTTTCGACGGCGTCGGCGCTTCACTACCTGGGGACCGATTACAAGTTCAAGACGACCTTCTGGAGAAGCGGCGAGATCAAGGACGGCGTTCTCGAAGGGTCCCTCCTCGTTGTCGGGGGAGGCGATCCGAACATCTCGGGGCGCTTCTACAAAGACGACTTCAACGCCGTGTTCGACAAATGGGCCTCCGGCCTCAAGGGTGCCGGCATTCAGCGTGTGTCCGGAGGCTTGATCCTGAACAATACGTTCTTCGATTCCATGATGCGGCATCCCGACTGGCCCGCGGATCAGGAGCAGAAATGGTACCAGGCGCCGGTCTCGGCCCTGGCCTACAACGACAACGTCGTGCTCGTCGGCATCCGGCCGGGGCCTCGACCGGGGCGGCCTGCCGCGATCTCGTTCGAGCCGCCGACTGGCACCCTCCGCGCCCTGTCCAACGCGCGGACCGTCGGGCGGAGGGGCCGCATCGCCATCGCCGTCCATCGAGTCGCAGGCTCCAACGCCGTCAGCGTTTCGGGGACGGTGCCGATGCGAGGAGTCTGGTGGTCCACGCCGATCGCCGTAGACGAGCCGGTCCGCTTCTTCGGCGGCGCCCTGATCAATCGGTTGCGAGCCGCGGGAATCGAGGTGATGGGCGGGCTCACCTCGAAAAACGTGAAGCCCGACCCATCCTGGACACTCGTCGCGCAGACGGAATCCGCGCTCGTTCCGACGATCGCCGTCATCAACAAGCGAAGCCAGGGCTTCTACGCCGAGCAGACCTTCAAGACTGTCGCAGCCGAGAAGGCGGGGAAGGGAACCTGGTCGAACGCGATCTCGCTCGAGAAACAGTTCCTCGCGTCGCTCAACCTCGATCCGTCACGGTTCGACCTTCACGACGGCTCGGGCCTGTCTCGCAACAACCGTGTCGCGGCAGGAGACATCGTCCGTTTTCTTCGCGCCATGAACGCGAGCCCGAACGGCGAGATCTGGAGGACGACCCTCGCGACTGCTGGAGATCCCGAGGGGACTCTGAGACACCGATTGAGCGATTCGGTTATGTTCGGTCGCGTCCAGGCCAAGACCGGCAGCATCCAGGGGGTCTCGACACTTGCCGGCTACGCGACGGGCCTTTCCGGCAAGGGCTACGCCTTTGCCATCCTCCTGAACGGGGGCCGCGTTTACGACGCCTCCGGGCACGCCTATCAGGACCGCCTCCTTCGCGCCCTCATCAAGAACGGCTAAGCCCCAAGCTTCCCAAATTCGCTCTTTCCATATGATTCTAAGGGACTTACAGTCGCCTCCGCGCCGAACCGATACCTGTCCTTTCGTACAGCTGGACCCTGGCCCTTCGACCATGGTCATAGAAAAACTCTTGACAAGGTCCCCCGACCTCATGATCGAATACTCTCGATTCATTTGAAGCCCAAGGTGGGAACTCCGAAAACCAGGTAGGGCACCGGCGCGACCCCAACTTTTCCGGGCCGCGATTCCCGGCCTGATCTCCCGAGAGCGGGAGAAAACGCCGGCCGGCATTGATTTTTTTGGCCCGGGCATAACGCCCGTGCCGTGGGCGAAAGGATTGGATCCGGATGACCTGTATTACCGGCAACGTCCCCTCGTAGGTGTCGAGGGGTCGCGGCCATCTCTAAATAACTGAAAAGAAAGCCATTTCTGTTGTGGGTCAGATTCCACAAAAAGTATTTGACTGTCCCGAGGATCAGCTGTACTCTCCTGTCCAACTCCCAGAAAGGATCCGGCCATGGAGAGCGAAGAC
>JBKPBH010000175.1:0-24735 GCA_046726795.1 Acidobacteriota bacterium | reverse complement strand
GACAGCAAGCGGATCCTGTTTGCCGGGAGCGAAGCCGGGCACGGCCTCCGGCTCTACGTGCAGAGCCTGGAAGGCGGGAAAGCCCGGGCGGTCACGCCGGAGGGGATCGCGGTGGGCCTGCCGGGATTCGCCGTCACGTCCGACGGCAAGAGCGTCGCCGCGATCGGGCCGGACCACAAGTGTGCGCTGTACCCCATAGACGGCGGCTCGCCTCGTCCCGTCGCGGGAGTGGCGGAGGGCGAATTCCCGCTGCGCTTCTCACCCGACAACCGCTCGCTCTTCACCTGGAAGCGCGGCGACGTCCCGGCGCGCGTCTCGAAGGTCGACGTGGAGACGGGCCGGCGCGAAGTCTGGAAGGAGCTGCTGCCGGCCGATCCCGCCGGCGTCGAGCGGATCTCCAACGTCCTCGTCGCCCCCGACGGGAAGTCCTACGCCTACTGCTACGCGCGCCTGCTCTCGGATCTCTTTGTCGTCGAAGGCCTGAAGTAAGCCGCATCGAGCCGTCCTTGGCCGTGGTTCGGTCCTTATTCCCTCGTGAACTCTGCCGGAGTGACGACCAGGATCCCGACGATCCTTCTGCCAAAGTACCGGCCGAAATCCTTGACGTCTCCCGTAATGAGATGTGTCGCGCCGGCCGCGATGGCGGCTTTCAGGATGGGATGGTCTTTATCCCGTAGCCGGATGCCGGCGGGCATCGGCGCGTCGGATTCCGGCCGTCAAACAGTATCTGGTTCGCCAGGAGAGTCTGCTGTCGGTGGGGAGGTCCAGGTCGTCGCCATCGAAGGAGTAAACCTGCCGGCGCCCGCGACGTAGGTACGATTAGCGCATCAGACCGGGGACAACAGGGGAGGAGTCATGAAAACGGCCCGGAAGTCGCCTTCAGGTGCCCGCAACGGCGCCCGAGCTCTCCTTTTCGCGTTCGTTGCACTCGCCCTCGCTCGCGGTCTGCCAGGGCAGACACCAGAAAGCGATACCGCGGCCAAGCTCAAAGACTTCGACGCCTGGATGGCCCAGACGCTGACCGACTGGAACGTCCCCGCGATTGGAGTGGGCATCGTCGTCGGCGACAAGCTCGTGTTCGCGAAAGGCTACGGGTACCGCGACTACGACAAGAAGCTGCCGTTCACGCCGAACACGCTCTACCAGATCGCGTCGAACTCGAAGCTCTTCACCGCGGTCGCCACGGGCCTCTTAGTCGAGGAGGGGAAGCTGACCTGGGACAAGCCGGTCCGCGACTCCGCCCCGGCGATTCACTTCTACAACGACTACCTGAACTCGACCGTGACCCTGCGCGACATGCTCTCCCACCGCACGGGCATCACCCGTCACGACTCGATCTGGTACCAGGCGCCCGACTCGCGCAAGGAGCTCTTCGCCAAGCTGAAGTACATGGAGCCCAAGGAGCCTCCCCGCACGGTCTTCCTCTACAACAACATGATGTACGCCGCCGCGGGGTATTTAGTCGAGCTCCAGTCGGGCAAGACCTGGGAGGAGTTCGTGCGCGAGCGTATCTTCAAGCCGCTCGAGATGAACAACTCTCTTTTCTCCGTGGCCGAGATGGTGAAGCGGCCCGACTTCGGTGTGGGCTACACCGAGAAGCGCGACAGCTTCGAGATTCACAAGATCCCCTACTACGAGGACACAGAGGGCATGGCCCCCGCCGGCGCGATCATCTCGAACCTGGAGGACATGTCCCACTGGCTGATCGCCCTGATGAACGACGGGAAGTACAAGGGCAGGCAGGTCCTGCCGGTCGGGGTGCTCAAGGCGACGATCCAGCCCGCGATCGCCCAGCCCAACACGCTGGCCGAAGTCCGCGGCTGGTGGGAGATCCTGAACCCAGCCTACGGCATGGGGCGCTCGACCGTTTCGTATCGCGGGCACCTGCTGACATACCACGGCGGCGACCTCGACGGCTTCCATTCGCAGGTCTCCTTCATGCCCCAGGAGCGCATCGGCGTCCTCGTCGCCGTCATCGGGGACCACGCCTCGATCCTCTACAACCTGGTCAGTTACAACGTGTACGAACGCCTGCTCGGGATGGACCAGACCCCCTGGACCAGGCGGTGGCTGGAGATCCGCCTCAAGGGCAAGAAGGCCGGGACGGAATCGCGCGCGAAGGCCGGCGCCGACCAGGTCAAGGACACCAGACCCTCCCACCCGATCGCGGATTACGCGGGGGAGTACGAGCACCCCGCCTACGGATTGCTCAAGATCACTCAGAAAGATGGGCAGCTCCACTTCGACTTCCACAAGATCGCGTTCCCGATGACCCACTACCACTACGACCGCTTCGACACGCCCGACGACGAGCACTACGGAAAGTGGTCGGTCAACTTCGGCACCAACCCTCAGGGAGACGTGGACAGGGCCTTGATGTCGCTCGACGAAGCCGAGGTCACCTTCACGCGCCGGCCCGAGAGGCTCGATCCGAGCATTCTGAGAGAGCTCGCCGGAACCTACGAGACGCCGACGGCCGCCAAATTCCAGGTTGTCCTGAAGGAGGACGGGAGCCTCTTCCTCGCCTTCGCCGGCCAGCCCGAGCGCAGGCTCATCCCCTACAAAGGCCTGAGATTCCGCGTCGCCGAGTTTTCCGACGTGGTCTGGGAGTTCGTTGTCGAGAACGGCAAGGCGAAGGCGTTGAAACAGAGGGACCCGTCCGGAGAATTCACGTACATCAGAAGGTGAGTCACTCTCACAAACGTGAAGGTGCCCTGACAGCTCATGTCGGAGAGGGTCGCGTCGGAAAAAACCGGCGGGGGGCAGGGCGGCGGAGCACAGCCACCCTCGGCGGCGGTCCTTCACGCCGAGAAGATCAGAGACAACCTGTACGTCCTCCGCGGCGGAGGCAGGACC
The DNA here is from genome assembly GCA_046726795.1 of Acidobacteriota bacterium. GTDB lineage: Bacteria > Acidobacteriota > Thermoanaerobaculia > UBA5066 > Gp7-AA6 > JAWOLE01. Next base: position 21,879 of record JBKPBH010000175.1, on the reverse strand, counting down.
GTTCAGTTGGGCGGCGTCGACCTGCCGAGCGCGGGCAACACCGTCGCCTTCATCACGGCCCACGGTGTGGTGCTGGTCGACACGAAGCTGCCGGGCTGGGGTAAGCCGATCATGGACAAGCTGGCGGAAATCACCGACAGGCCGGTGGCCACGATCATCAATACGCACACGCACTTCGATCACGTCGGAGGCAACGTCGAGTTCCCCCCGCCCGTCGAGGTCATCGCGCACGAGAACACGGCGGAGCTGATGCGGGAGATGCGGCCGGTGACCGGCGGCCCCGCGCAGCCGAATGTCTTCGAGCAGAGCGGCGGCCGCGGCCTGCCCGGGCGAATGTTCCAGGATCGGATGACGCTCGGCCGCGGCGATGAACGGATCGAGCTGTATTACTTCGGTCGCGCCCACACGGGCGGCGACGCGTGGGTCGTGTTTCCCGCGCTCAGCGTTCTGCACACCGGCGACGTCTTTGCCCACAAGGCCGTTCCGGTCCTGGACGCCAACAACGGCGGCAGCGGCTTCGAGTATCCTCGGACGATCGCGAAAGCCGTGGCCGCGTTGAAGAGCATAGACACCGTCGTCACCGGGCATTACCCGGCCACCCTGAGGATGGCCGACCTGAAAACGTACGGGGACTTTACCCGCGAGTTCGTTCAAACGGTGCAAACGGCCAGAAGGGCCGGCTGGACGATCGACGATGTCGTCGACACCTGGCGGCTGCCGGAGCGGTTCGTGAAAGAAGACTACGTGGATATGACGCACCTGCGGCCGCTGCGGGGAGACGTCGAGGTCGTCTGGAACGAGACGGCGTAGTCGGGAGATGCGAGAAATGACCGCCATCGCGCGCGAACCATCTCTCTTCGTGGCGGCCGCCAGTCTGCTCGCGGCGGCGTTCCTGGTTGTCGGAACGGTCGGCGTTGCGCCTCCGTCCCCTCCCAGGAGCGCCCGCTACGAGGACCTGCTCTCGTTCTTCCGGGAGTGGCGATCGTTCCAGAAGCCGAAGCTCGTGGACGGCGTGCCGGACTACACCGCCTCCGCGATGGCCGCGCAACAGCGCGAGCTCGACGCTTTCCGGCGGCGCCTGGCCGCGATCGACCCGAGCGGCTGGCCCATCCCGCGGCAGGTGGACTACTCCGTCGTGCGCGCCGAGCTCGCCGGCCTCGATTTCGATCATCGGATCCTCAAGCCCTGGGCCAACAACCCGGCCTTCTACGTCACGGTCTTCACCGAGGAGAGCGACCAGCCTGCCCGCGAGGGCCCGTTCGCATATGGAGCGGTCGAGCTCTGGACCTACCGGTTCCCTCTCTCGCCGGAGGCGGCCGCGGACGTGGACGCCGGGATCCGCGCGATTCCGAGGCTTCTGGCGCAGGCGAAGACCAATCTGACCGGCAACGGCGGGGATCTCTGGACCTACGGCGCGAAGAGCATCCGCCAGCAGAGCGCCGATCTGGCACAGCTCGCGACGAAGCTCGATAGCGCCCCGGCGGGGCTCAGAGCCGACGTCGAGAAGGCCAGACAGGCGACGGACGACTTTGCGGCGTGGCTCGCATCGAAGGCGCCGTCGAAGACGGGACCCTCCGGAGTGGGTGTCGAGAACTACGACTGGTACCTGAAGAACGTCCAGCTCGTCCCGTACACCTGGCGAGAGGAAGTCGTGCTCATGGAGCGGGAGCTCGCGCGCTCCCACGCACTCCTCGCGATGGAAGAGCAGAAGCACGCGAAGCTTCCTCCGCAGGCGCCGATCGCGAGCGCCGAAGAGTATTCACGCCGGTTTCCCGCCGCGGTCGCGGAGTACATGGCTTTTCTCAGGGATCACGAGATCCTCGAGGTCCGGGACTTCATGGAGCCCGCTCTCCTCTTGAGGATCGGGAGCTTCCGCCCCGGTCCACGCGAATTCTTCGGCGAGGTGGACTACCGGGATCCCGAAGTCATGCGAACCCACGGCTACCACTGGTTCGACAAGGCCTGGATGGCGCGCCTGCCGCACGGGAGCGTGATCCGCCGGGGACCGCTCCTCTACAACATCTTCAACACCCGCACCGAGGGGCACGCGACGGGCTGGGAAGAGCTGATGATGCAGGCCGGCATGTTCGACGCGCGGCCGCGCTCCCGAGAGCTCGTGTACATCCTCGTCGCCGAGCGCGCCGCGCGGGCCCTGGGCGAGCTCCGGATGCACGCGAACGAAATGACCCTCGAGCAGGCTTCGTCCTTCGCCTGCGCCAACACGCCGCGAGGCTGGCTCCGCATGGACGGCAACCTCGTCCGCTCCGAGCAGCACCTGTACCTCCAGCAGCCCGGCTACGGAACGAGCTACCTGATCGGCAAGATCGAGATCGAGAAGCTCATCACCGAGCGGAGGCAACACGAAGGCGACGCCTTCCGCATGAAGCGCTTCATGGAAGATTTCAACGCCGCCGGCCTCATTCCTGCCTCCCTCCTCCGCTGGGAGCTGACCGGCCGCCAATCCGACGACCTGAAGCGCCTGCTGAAATAACGTCCCGGGCCCCGATCCTCCCGGTCCTTTCGGGCGGGCGATTAGGAAATCGTGTAAGAAGCGTCTTCGCTGCGCCGTCGCGGTATCTTCGGCCAGGGCAGGCCGGCCATGACGCATTACCCGTACCTCATCGTCGGCGGAGGCATGACCGCCGACGCCGCCGCCCGCGGCATCCGCGAGCTGGACGCGAACAGTCCCATCGGATTGATCGGCGCCGAACCGGATCCGCCCTACGCGCGGCCCCCGCTCTCGAAAGCGCTCTGGAAGGGCGAGCCGTTCGAGAGTGTCTGGCGAAAGACGAGCGAGATCGGGATTGATCTCCACCTGGGGCGCCGGGCGACGACGCTGGATCTCCGGGCAAAGAAAGTGGTCGACGATCGGGGCGGCGAGCACACGTTCGACAAACTGCTTCTTGCGACGGGAGTCACGCCGCGCCGGCTGCCGTTTGGCGGCGAGCAGGTAATGTATTTTCGGACGCTCGACGACTACCGCCGGCTTCGCGCGTTGGCGGGATCGGGCAAGACGTTCGCGGTCATCGGAGGCGGCTTCATCGGTTCCGAGATCGCGGCGGCCCTCGCCCTCCAGGGCTGCAAGGTGACTCTGCTCTTTCCGGACGAGGGGATCGGCGCCCGCCTCTTTCCCCCGGATCTCGCGCGATTCCTGGTCGGCTACTACGGCGAGAAAGGCGTAGAGGTACGGCCCGGCCAGCATGTGTCGAGCATCGGCCGGGGCGGATCGCAGGTCGCCGTCGAGACGAAGAGCGGACTTCAAATCACGGCGGACGCCGTCGTAGCGGGGATCGGCACCGTCCCAAACACCGAGCTCGCCGCGGCGGCTGGCCTCTCAATCGAGAACGGCATCGTCGTGGACGAACGGCTCCGGACGAGCCATCCCGACGTCTTCGCCGCCGGCGACATCGCGTGCTTCACGGCCCCCGCGCTCGGCACTCGGATCCGCGTCGAGCACGAGGACAACGCGGTCACCATGGGGCGCGCGGCGGGCCGCTCGATGGCCGGGGACGCGTCGCCCTACACGCACTTGCCGTTTTTCTACTCGGATCTGTTCGAGCTGGGCTACGAAGCTGTCGGCGAGCTCGATCCGCGGGGCGAATCGGTGGCCGACTGGAAGGAGCCGTTCCGCGAGGGAGTGATCTACTACATGTCTGCCGGCAGAGTGCGTGGCGTACTGCTTTGGAACACCTGGGGTCAGGTCGACGCCGCTCGGTCGCTCATCTCACAGCCCGGCCCGTTCGGCGCCGGCGACCTGGTGGGCCGGCTGCCGTCCTGAGTGCCGGCCCGCTGACTGAGTCCTCTCCTTTCCCAACGGCCCTGATCTCTTTCTCGGCACCCTGCTAGTGGCTCGTCCGGGACAAGCGCCCGTGCGGCCTGAGGACGAAGTCGCAGATAGGGGAAGAGCAGGGGATTACCAGGGTGGCCAGCCACTCCGGCGCGTGATCCAGAGGCGAGTCGCACAGGGGGCACACGCCCTCACTGATGCGCTCGAGGAACCGGGGGTCTTCGCAGCTCATGCCGGCGGGGCAATCGTCCTCTTCGTTCTCCAGCGCCTCGATCATCTTGGAAAGCATTCGCTCGTGACTCCTTTCGCCTCGGAAGAATCCACAACATCTCGGGGAAGCTGAAAGTCTGTCGGACGTCCCGGGACAGTTGATGTCCTTGCCCCTTGGCGCTCTGGAGCTGTCTGTCATCGGGCCTGCAACCCCCGACGCCACGACCGCGCTGGCAGCGTAGTGCAGTACCGTATTACGGAGCGGCTATGGCGACCAGTGTCCGAATGGACCCACAAACGGAGAGGCTTCTCGATTAGCTGGCAACACGAGGACTCACCAGATCGTGATCGGGCATACGGATCTCGGCTTCAAGGACGTTGCGCGAAGTTGTCGACGAGCTGGCGGGGCGTCAAGACGACAACCCCGCCTCGAGCCTTCGCCGGGAAGTGCCGCAGATTACCGGTGACGAGAGGACATCCAACCCACGCGGCCACCGCCAGGAACGGCGCGTCATCAGGATCGGGAATCGGCGCCGGCCAGGGCGGCACCACGGCCTCCAGACCGAAGGCATCGATCACATCGAGAACCGCGGCGACGCGCTCCGGCTCCAACGAGAGCTCCGGCCTCGTGAGAACGTCCTGGTACTCGGCGCGAATCCCCGCGTCCAGAGCCGGCTCGATCTCTCCGGACAGGAGAGCCTCGACGATCCAGCCCGGCGGACCGGATGCCGACAGAATCCCGGCCACCAGGACGTTCGTATCGACGACGAGCCGCATCAGGCCCGGCGGCGTCGCGCCTTTCGGCTCCTCGCGATGATCTTGTCGATCTGCTTGAAGCTCAATTGATCGAGGCCGCGGGCCTTCGCGTCGGCCCGCATCTTCCGGACTGCCTGAAGAGCCCGCGCCCGCCGGACGGTCTCCATCGTCTGATCGAGCGAGTCGCTGTCGACTCGCAGCATGAGGGCCACAGGCCGGCCGTTCGACGTCAGAAGCGCCTCGCCCTCATCCGCGAGCGCCTTCTGCGCTTGCCTCGGCCGCGTGCGAAAGTCTCGGATCGTGAGCGTCTTCATGGGTCACGATGGTACCTTGGCGGGTGACATTTGTCACCTCAGAATACCAGGCCCCTTCGAGTGGCGTGGCCTGAATGCCTCAGGGGCCGCTCAACGAGCTCTCGCACGCGGTCAGCCGCGGGCCCGCGGCCTTGCGGCGTCTTTGTCTTCGATCGCCATTTCCGTGACGCGGGCTTCGAAGTCCTCCCCTCACGCTGACGGGGACAGTCTCATCCCGAGCGAAGCCGAAGCTCTCCCGCCGTGATCGTTTGCGCGACCGGTTAACACAGAGGTCGAGCTCTGCGTCTCCCCTGGAAGATGACCCCGAGGAGCGCACGATGAATTGCCGGAAACTCGCCCCGATCCTGGCCGCGGCCTGCCTCCTTTCGACACCCGCCGTGGCGCATCCGGGCTCCGGTATCGTCGTCGACCGGCGCGGCCAGATCTATTTCGTCGATACGGGCGCGGGTGTGTGGAGGATCGACCCGCAGGGCACGCTGACCCGCGTTCCGGGCCCTGCCTTTCACTGGATGACCATCGACGCGGACGACCGATTCGTCAAGGTCCGGCTGCCTTCAGGCCCGGACTGGGAAATCACGCGGGCAGGCGCCAGCCCCACGCTCCTTCTCGCCAGCGATTTTCCAATCGCGATTGGTCGGGATGGACATCTCTATTACCCGACGGCTGGGGCGAATGAGTTGCGGATCCTGAGGCTGGCTCCCTCGGGACGGACATCGGTGATGGCAAGCCTGCCGGCCGCAACGGCCAACGGGCCGAACAGGCCGCTCAGGCACATCAACGGTCTCGCGGCCGCTCCCGACGGTTCCCTGTACTACACGGAGGACGACGCCATCCGGCGGATCGCCGCGGAGGGTCGGGTCACGACCGTCGTCGCGGACCTCGCTCCCGCCGGCTGTTCGTCGATTCCCGGGAGTGGACCCGGCGGACGCCCACTTCTCCGCGGGCTCGATGTGGATGCCCTCGGCACGGTCTACGTCGCCGCCAGCGGGTGCGGCAGCGTTCTGAAGGTCCTGCCCGACCGGAAGGTCACGACCCTGGTCCAGCTCCAAAGCCCGTGGTCGCCAACCGCCGTCGCCCTCTCCGGCGGCGACTTGTATGTGCTCGAGTACCTGCACACGGAGTCGGAAGACCGGCGCGCATGGCTTCCCCGCGTCAGAAAGATTTCACAGGGCGGGAAGTCGACCATCATCGCCACCGTCGATCGGCGTTAGGGAAGGGGCAACGAATATCCCCATGGCTCCGATGTGATAGGCTGGTGTTTCCTAACCGCCGACGGATCCCATCCAGCCAGCAACTGAGTGCCCGCCTCCGGTCTCTGGAAGAAAGCAGGCACCCTCATGAGCAGCCAACCAGCTCACGCGATCGCGGGTCAGACTCTTCGTCATTGGTCCATCGACACCAGGCAGTTTCCCGGAGGAGTCCAGCGGCCGGCCCCGGCTCTGCCCTATGCCGAACGAGCTGACGGCGGCGAGCTTCTTCGCCTCGCGTCCAAGCTCGCCCGAGTCAAGTCCGAGCTCACGCGCCGCGCCAGCTGAAGTTTCAACGCGGAGACCCGGGCGCCCGGCCCCCCTCTAGGCTCTCCTCGGCAGCGCTTCGTCTGGACCGCCGAAAACCTGGCTCATCAGATCAGCGTCGGCAAGTAGCCCCCGCCCCGGCGGAGCGCCGGACTGCCTTTGAGCTCTCTCTTCGAGCGCGCGCGGCCCATCGGGCCAGGAGGTCCGGTTTCCCTTGGCGCTCGCTCGCTGCAAAGTCTCGATGTGTGATAGTGTGAAACTGCTTCACAAGGTCCAAGTCGGCTTCGGCACCTTGACGACGCCGTCCCTCCTTCCGTTCGGATTCTCCGATGAAGACAAGCTGCTCAAGGGTACCGGGAGAAGTGTCATGAGATTCGCACGCAACGTCCAGTTCCACATCAAGAACGGCAAGGAGGTCGAGTTCAACAATCTTTTCGAGAAGGAAGTCCTTCCGGTCCTGCGCAAACAGGACGGCTTCCAGGAGGAAGTCACTCTCGTCAACCCGAAGGGCGCGCAATTCATCAGCCTCTGGGACAGCCAGAAGAACGCCCAGACTTACGAGACGTCGACCTATCCGCAGCTCCTGGCGAAGCTGACCCCCTTCATCGAGGGAACTCCCAGAGTGGAGACCTACGAAACCGCATCCAGCTACGCTCGCGCGTAATCGCGCTTCAGGCGGCGCCTACTAAGCGCCGTTGATTCGATGGGGCCCCTGACGGGGCCCTCTTCTTTTGTCCTCGAGAAGCTCGCCCGACGGCGTGCGCCGCGACGCGAGCTCCCATCGCGCTCCTTGCGCCGCGAGGCGGGCTCGCGCCCTTCGCCTTCGAAAGAATCGGTTACCGAGGCGCCGGACCGGCGAGGGAATCGGCGCCGGCCTTGGCGGCTACGCCGTCCTGGGCGGCGCTGCCGCCCGAGACGCCGATTGCTCCGACGATCTTCCCGTCCATGAGCAAGGGAAGCCCTCCTTCGACCGGCACGGCGCCCTGGAGGCCGAGCACCCGAAGCCCATCTCCACCCGTCGCGAGAGCATCCTGCCAGGCCTTCGTAGGCCGCTTGAAGAGCGCGGCCGAGCGCCCCTTATCCATCGAGACCCTCACGCTGCCCGTCTGTGTCCCGTCGATCTTCTCGAAGTACACCAGGTCCCCCGCCGTGTCCACGATCGCCACCGCCATTGTCCAATTGTTCTTCTTCACCTCGGCAATCGCGGCGGCTGCCACCTTTTTAGCCGTCTCGAGATTGATCGGGGCCCCGTAATGGTTGGGCATCTGCGCGAAAACGACAGAGGCAGAGAGCGTGAGAGCCAGAGCCAGTCCCATGAGAAACCGAGCAAACGACTTCTGAGTCATCGCAAGTCCTCCTTCAAAGCCAGTACCTGCGCCGCGACTCTACACGAGCGCCCACTCTACGTCTGGCGCCGTCTCGCGGGACGGCTTTCTACGTCTACTCCGGCTCCCGAGTCGCCACGTCAGACCCGCACAGGTAACTGCTTCGGAACATCGCCTTTCCCTGTTGCTTGCGCTGGAGCATGTGACTATAATTGTAGTCACGATGTTCGCGATCCGCTTCGGCGATGATGCGGTTGCGGAAATCGCGGGCTTCGAGCCGCCGAAAGGAGACGTCTTCTCGACGCTATCGAGAAGCAATTGGCTCATGGACCTGCCGAGGCGACCGGAAAAAGGAAGATGCTCAGCGGTCTGGTGCCTCCGTGGGAACAGGTGCGGCCAGTCTGGTAGCTCCGGGTCGGTGATCTCCGCGTTTTCTACGACGTGGATGAATCGGCAAGGGTCGTGATCGTTCGGGCCGTCCGGCGGAAAGAGCGAAAGAGAACGGAGGAAATCCTATGAAAGTCGTAGCCGTCCGCGAGGCGAAGGCGTCCCTCTCGGAATACATCGACAAGGCTCAGCGAGATCGCGTGCTTATCACCAGGCACGGGAAGCCCGCTGCCCTCGTCATCGGGGTCGAGGGAGAGGACTTGGAAGACCTGCTCACGATGGGGAATCCCCGATTCTGGGAAATGATTGAGGATCGCCGGCGCAATAGCCGGTCAGTTACGCTCGCTGACGTTCGCGCGAGGTACGGCGTTCCGAAACCACCCAAGCGTCAAAACCGCGCGAAGCCGCGGCGTCGCCCTTAACCCAGGCGACCCACCTCGCGACTGCTTCGGACGGAACGGGACCCCCGGGCGACTGGTTAGCAGATTCTCTTCCTCGACACTATCCACGCTTGCGGGTCCCGCGATGACCCGATCAAACGGTCTGCCGAAGATGACCCGATAGACGCGCGCCCGGCCGGGCGCGCGTCAGATCCAGCCTTCCTACTTCTTCGCGGGCGCCTTCCCAGCCTCCACCGGCTTGAGGTCGAACTTTCCGTTGCTTTCGGCAAAGAACAGGCATTCCGAGGCCTTGTCGCAGCTCGTCGTGTGCCGGTAGTTCCCGCCGGGTTGCGACAGGTAAGACCCAGGCCCCAGCCGGACCTCGGGCTTTCCTTCGGGCCCCTGGATGAACGTGCCCGACACGATCACGAGCTTCATGGCGTTGGTGTGCGTATGGAGAGGGGCCGCGAATCCCGCCGGAAACTTGATGAACGCGCCGTAAGCGCCCGTCGCATGATTACCCCACAGATCCGCGATCTTGACTCCCGGAGCACCGGTGGGGTCGAGGTCGGTCCACTTCAGGTCGCCGGCCTGCATGAAGACGGGTTGGCCTGCTGCCGCTTTCGGAGCGCTCTTCGCCTTAGCCTCTCCGTATCCCTGCGCCAGAACCGCCGCCGCCAGCACGAATGACACCGCAAACGCCAGAACATTTCTTGCTCTCATCGAGCCCTCCTTTGTTAGAAATCCCGCGCCGAGGCTATCACCGGACGCTGCGCCAGGCCGCCTTTGTCAAGCGACGTGCCGATCAACAGGCATGCATCTCCCGGCCGACAGGAACCGGCTAAGCAACACCCGATATTCAAGCCCAACCCCCATCGTTCTCATCTCTGGCGTTCCGAAGCCACCTGGGCGCCAAGAACGCGCCTAGGCGAGGCGCCGCGCTTAGCCGGCACTCCGATGCCCTGGCGGCCGGCTTCCGGGCGGGAAGGACTTCTCCTCGCGTCGGCTTCCCCCGGATATCGGGGCCCGCGGAAGAAACCCATGCCCGGCTCCCGCGGCAGTTGACGTGTAGGCGAACATAAGTGCATGATAAGTGCATGGCTGTTAAGACGATCACGATCGACCTCGAGGCCTACGAGGCCCTGGCGAGACACAAGCGGAAGGGAGACTCGTTTTCCCGAGTCATCAAGGAGCACTTCGGCAGGCGGCGGACCGCCGGCGACCTTGTGGCGTTGCTCAAGCAGCTTCACCTCGCGGAGGACACTCTCGTGGCCGCCGGCAAGCTCGTCCGGGGCCGGCGCCGCGATCGCGCCCGGGCGCCGCGGCTGTGATTCACCTCGACACATCGTTTCTCATAGACCTCTTGAGGGAGGCGGCAAGAGGAGGCGAGGGCCCGGCCTCCCGATTCCTCGGGAGCGTCGAGAACGAAGAGGTAGGAATAAGTGTCTTTGTGGCTTGCGAGCTGGCCGCCGGAGCGGCAATGTCATCGAGGCCGACGCAGGAAAAGCGCCGGGTCGAGCAGCTCTGCGCGGGCCTTCACGTGCAGTACCCCGACGAGCGCTTCCCGGCGGCCTATGGGGCGCTGCTCGCACTGCAGGAGCGCGGCCGCGGCCGGATCTCCACCATGGACCTCCTGATTGCGACCTCGGCTCTACTGGCAGACGCTTCTCTCGTCACCCGCAACCGCAAGGACTTCTCACGCGTGCCGGACCTGGTCGTCCTCGGCTACTGACCCGGCCGGCTCCAGTGGGGCGCTATACCCGACGAGGGCTTCCGTGACCGAGCCGGCTCGCACGAGTAACCGGCGCTGTCTCCAGTTTTCAGGACGTCCTGTGAGGACCGAGACCTGTTGCTCTTCTTCGCCGGCCTGCCCAAGTAAAGGCTCGTTCCCTGCGGCAACAGACTTCCTACTTCTTCGTGGGCGCCTTCCCCACCTCCACCGGCTTGAGGTCGAACTTTCCGTTGCTTTCGGCGAAGAACAGACATTCCGAGGCCTTGTCGCAGCTCGTCGTGTGCCGGTAGTTTCCGCCGGGTTGCATCAGGTAAGAACCAGGTCCCAGCCTGAATTCCGGCTTCCCTTCCGGCTCCTGAATGTATGTGCCCGACACGATCACGAGCTTTATGGCGTGGGTGTGCGTATGGAGGGGAGCTGCGAATCCCGCCGGAAGCTTGATGAACGCGCCGTATGCGCCCTTCGCATGGTCACCCCAAAGATCCGCGATCTTGACTCCCGGAGCACCGGTGGGATCGAGGTCAGTCCACTTCATGTCGCTGGACGGCATGACGACGGGTCCGCTTGCCCCCGCTTTCGGAGCGCTCTTCGCCTTCGCCTCTCCGGATCCCTGTGCCAGAACCGCCGTCGCCAGCACGAACGACACCGCAAACACGAGAACATTTCTTACTCTCATCGAGCCCTCCTTCATCTTGCCGTCTTGACCGACCCCCGTCCTCACTTATCCCCGTACTCTCGCGGAGCCCGGCCCGTTCCGCGCCGCCGACCTCAGGGGCCGGCTGCCGGCTTGAGAAGCTAGTTCGATTTTGACAAGTTGAGGTTGCTTGCCATTGCGGGCTTCGGCCCGCCGAGCGTGCCGGTGTAGGTCACATCGACAACCGAACCGACCTTCAGCCCTTCGATCTTCTGGAAGGTGAACCGGTACTCCTTGCCGTCTGCCGCCACGGCCGTAAAGATCTTGTCCTTCTCGTTGATCTCCTTGATCCGGAGATTCCTGATGTTGGATTTCGTCGTGCTGTATCCCGTCCTCGCCGGCGGCTCCGTCTGCTTGGGCGTCGGCTTCTTGTCCGCGATGGCATGGCTGGCGAGCGATACGAAAACGAGGGCTGCTGCAAGTTTCTTCATAGAGTTCTCCATTCGCTGTGAGGCCCCTGTGTCCTGTTCCGAAATGCCACCGAAACTTCAGCAGAAGTATAGTCGGTCAGCGACGCTCGCGGGGGCCGCAGCAACTCATCCATCCGCGGCGTTCCTGACCACCTCGCCATCCAGGTTATCGCGTGTGAGGCGTGGTCGGGCGATGACTGCCGAGTGCGAGATCGCGCAGATTTCGACCGCGAGGCCGCCAGAGATCTGGTCACGATGACTCGACAAATCGCCGCCACCGGCCGGCGCCGCACGACGAACTTGCGAGACGCCGGAGCCATCTGTGACCTCACACCTGAGTGTTTTCGTCACTCTCACCTTGATCGAGCAAACTCACCTTCAATCGGGCGGCGGATCCCATCTCAACTATCAATTGTGATTGCCGGCGGTTGCTCCGCGCTCCTTTTCCAGCAGGCGCTTGAGGACCAGTCGGAACATATAGAAGCCAAAGGTAGGGTTTTGGTAGTAGAGCTGCAACACCTTCTCGTCGGTCATCGCGCCGACTTCCACGTCGCTCTCACAGACGGCCGTGCCCGTCCTGCGATTGTCCGGGGCGAACACCCCCATCTCGCCGACGAGAGTGCCCGGGCCGAGAATGACATCGAGCTCCGTGAGCCGCACCGACCCCTCCAGGATGAGATACATGGAATTCGCCGGATCGCCCCTCCGGAACAGGACGTGGCCTGACTCGAACTTCTGACGGGTCATCAGCGGGATCAGCCACTCCATGGACAGGTTGCCGCGGGATGCTTCTCGGACCCTTCGGATGAGGAGCTGCATCTGGCGCAATCGGAGGCAGTTCAGCGGGAACAGGACGGCGTGGAGCACGAAGACCGGATAGACACGGCCCGCGAGCCCGTAAGTCATGAAAACGACATTGCTCGCGATCGCGACGGCCCGCAGCGGGATCATGGTCTTCATGTAGAAGGTGCAAAAGACGAGGAGCGAAGCGCAATACCCGATAACTTCCACCCAACGGATTCCGGCCACGAGACCTCCCCCGCCGCCCCCCGACGGGATGCCTGACTCTGAAGTTCGGGCGTCTAGTGACCTCGATACTAAACCTGTGCCGCCAGGCCCCCGAGCGGCCCTCGGCGACCTTCCGTCGCCTTGCCGCGGCAAGGAGCTCCTGGCTCTCATCGATGCCGGGTCCGCTTGCTGTGTGGATTCAAGACGTCGGATTGTACTGTTTAACGTTAACCGCTACAATCCCTGGGTGATTCGGTCGTTTCGGTCGGCAGACACCGAGAGGCTCTTTCATGATCAGGATGTTGCGAAGTTTCGCGGAATCGCTCGGTCGGCGAGGCGCAAGCTCTTGATCCTCCACCGCGCAATCTCGCTGCAGGATCTCCGCGTGCCGCCGGGCAATCGCCTCGAGGAGCTGAAGGGGCTCCGCAAAGGGCAACACAGCATCCGGATCAACCTTCAGTGGCGGATCTGCTTCTTTTGGCGCGATGCAGATGCCTTTGAGGTCGAGATTACGGACTATCACTGAGGAAGCCGAGATGAAGACGAAGCGGCTGGAACCGATTCATCCAGGGGAAATCCTCGAGGAGGAGTTCATGCGCCCGCTGGGCCTCTCCGCGAATAGGATGGCCCGGCGCATCGACGTCCCGGTAACTCGGATTTCCGAGATCGTGCGCGGGAAGCGGGGCATTACCGCCGACACCGCTCTGCGACTCGCCCGCCTCCTCGGCACGAGCTCCGACCTCTGGTTGGGCCTACAGGCCGAGTATGACCTTCGTGTGGCCAAGAGAGATCTCCCCGCGGCTGCGCTTACTCGGATCGTTCCTATAAGAAGGCCGAGGACGGAGTATGGTGAGCCTGTCACCGATTCACCTTCCGAAGTTAGCGAGAGGATTGAGCCCTACGGCAAGGCGAACCCTCGCCGCAGCGACCGCGACCGACGCCGCAGTCGACGTGCGCCGTCCCGCGGAGACACCTGATGAGATCCGCTCTTGCCGCCTAACGATGATTGACCGGACCGTTGAATCAGAGCTTCTTGGAAATCTGAAGGCCGGGCTCTCAGACCTCATGGCGCTGCTGGAGGAGTCAAACAGCCATTGGGGTTACGAGGGTCCAATTTATCGTTTCTATCATCATAGCTTCAAGGTCCATTTAATCTAGTTTGAAGCGGCGACGCGGTCGATGTAATTCTTGATCTGGTGATCAGTCGCGTTTTCGAGATCGGCCCGTTTCCAGGCAGCGTTGGTGAGAAAAGTCTTGGCGACAGGCACTGCCGAGTACGTCCACTTCCCATCGGCGCGCAGTGTGATCTCCGGTCCGAAATGTTCGTAAGGGCCCGAGAGGTCGAAGGCGAGGTCGGAAGGCGGGGCCTGCGCCACGGCGTCCTGGTCATTGATGATTCGGAGATAGGGTGCGGCCTCCATGCCTCTCGAGCCCTGCGCGTTGGTCACCTTCGGCTGGCCAAAAGTCACGACCTGATCGACCGCGGCGCCATCGTGCAGGAGATCCATCATGAAGATGCACGCCATAGCGCCGCCTAAGGAATGCCCGACGATTCGGGTCCTGTAGCCCTTGCGCAGGAGGGGCGCCGCGTCGGCGTAGAGCTCGTCGGTGGCTTCCTTGAATCCCTTGTGAATGTAGACGTTCAGCCGCGGATCGAAGATCTTCAACGAGTCGACGTCCACCCAGGCGTTCTCGCTGTTGACGCTTCCGCGAATCGCGATCGTTTGAGTCCGATCGGCGTCGCTAAATTGGATGTAATACCGGCCATTGGACCGGGGCAGATCGCGGATGACGACGTTCGCTTTCCCGTAGGCCGCCTCGATGACAGCGTCCGGCTCGTAGGCGTTCCCGGCGGCGCGGGCGAGCTCCCCCAATCGCGCAAAGTCCGGGCGCGGTTCGCCCGCCGCCGTCCCTGCGTGAACCTGGGGAGCCTGCAGCGGAGCGATGCACCCCGCCATCGAGAGGGTGGCGAGAAGCGGCAGAAGTCCGACCGTCTTCAGAAATTTCGGCAACCCGGACGGCATACGATCTCTCTCGCTGCGAATATCCTGATCCGGCTTATTGCTTGTCGTAAAACCCGGTGCTCGTGACCTTCTTGCCGCTCGAATCGGTCGCGGTCGTAGTGACCGTGCGGCTCTTGCCGTCTGCCGAGACGACGACGCGGCCGGTGACGGTGGTCTTGCCGTCCTTCTTGACGGCAAAGTCCAGCGTGTGATCGTCGATTTTCTTGTAGGACCGCGCATCCGAAGTCGGATCGCCGGTGACCGGGTAGTCTTTGCCGTCGTACTTGCCCGTCCACTCGTGATGGATCGGCTTGCCGTCGCTGCTGACCCCATCCACCGTGATCTTCACGTTGTCGCCATCGGCAGCATAGACAACGGTATCGTTCTTCGCCGCTCCCGGAGCCAACTTCGACTTGGACTCGTTGAGCTTCCAGGTTCCCATGTTCGCATCTGCCGCCAGGCATAGAGCGAAGGCCGCGAAAAACACCGCCAGAGAAACCGAGATCGTTTTCGCTTTCATATCCCCTCCTTTTTCATTCCATCCTCGACCGCAATTTGGTGGGCCCATCCTATCCCGGATTGCCGTGGAGGAATCTGGGAGTCGCGCCTGTCACGATCGACCCCAAGTCTTCCATTCGGACCAAGAGCCTCGCCGGGCCGTAGTAACTCGGCCGCCGTCCTGCCCGATGCTGAAAAGTACCATCGTGCAAGACCGACCCCTTCGCGGCCCTCACCGAAATACCCCGAATACACCATCGACCCCAATTTTCTCGAGATGCTTGAGTCAGGGGAAGGCTTCGAAACCCGAGGAGACCTTTCCGGAGCCCGGCCTCCCCCAGAGGCACCGGAAGTAGAAATGAAGAGACTCTCGCTCTGCGCCCGGAATTGGGAAATACACGAAGCGCACGGTTGACCCCATTTCGTTCCCTTCGGCTATCGCAGCGCTGCCTCCCGCTACCTGATGAATTCCGCCGGGGTGACGACCAGAATTCCAGCGATCCTCCTGCCGAAGTACTGGCCGAAATCCTTGACGTCCCCGGTGACGAGATGCGTGGCTTCCGCCGCAATCGCAGCCTTGAGGATCGGATGGTCCTTATCCGGCAGTCGCACTCCGGCGGGCATCGGCGCGTCGGACTCAGGAACGATACGCGTTCGCGACAGAAGATCCTCGAGCCGCCCAAGCTGGTCCGTGGACGCGAGGTTCCGGCGAGCCTCCTCAGCGGCGTAGGCGGACGTGATGAGCTCGGCCTCAGGAAGGTCCCACAAGTGCGTCAGGCCCGCTTTCTCCCGGTAGGCCGCCGAGAACAAAACGTTGGCGTCCAGGAAGGCGCGCGACATGTCCCTTTTCTCGCTGTCTCGGCCGCCGTTCGCGATGCGAATGTCTGCGGCCGGAAGCCCGCTCTACCGCTTGCTCGGTTTGCGGTGCCGGATCTTCGAAGGTTCGAGCTTCATCCGGCGGACCTCCGCCTGGGCCCGCCGATAGTCCTCCCGATCGACGGCGTTGGTCAGAAGAAACTCCGCCTTGCGCTCCGGCGTGTAGATCTCGACCGGCAGGACCGCGGCGGGCCGGATCAGGATGCCGTAGGGCGACTCCTCCGCCACAACCATCGTCCCTTCTTCGATCCCATACCGCCGCCTCATCTTCGCCGGCAGCACGATCGTCCCTCTCTTCCCGACCTTCCCCGCCTCACCCATGGCGCCAGTCTATCAGACTATCCGACATTCCGACAGCTCGGCAAACGCCGTGGTCGCACAGCCTGCTCTTTCGCCAGGGTCAGTGGCGGCCTTCAGGCTTACCTGGGTAAGAGCTCGGTCGTGGTCTTGCGGCGGCGCGGGAGCTTGAAGCCGCGGACCCATTTGAGCGAGGCCTTGGTGTTGTACTTCTCGGCGTAGGCGAGGTCGACCGTGTCGAAGAGACGTTCTCCTCGAGCCTTCCGCGCGCGCACCGGGATCTCGCGGCCGGCGACGAGGATCGTTCCGCGCGGATCGCTCAGGAAGGCGCGGTGCCAGCCACCCGGCTTGTCGTTCCAGGGACGGACGAATACGCGAGTGCCGACGACGACTGACCAGACTCCGGTGAACTTGCGCGGCTCCGTGCCGGCCCGGACGCCGAGCATCCGGGATTCGCGCAGAAGCGAAAGGACCCGCGCGGGAAAGCCTCCCCCCGCCATCGTCCGTGCCACGAACCCATCTTAGCCTTCGGAGAGAAATAGGAAGGCTGGCCGAGCGCTACGAGATCGTCATTGAGGGCACCGAGCTGCCGCCATCCTGGTTGATCGAGGAGCGATTCGAAGAGTTGAAGAGCGGGTTGGCCCCCCCAACCCTGACGCGAGTTGGAAGGAACCGGCGTGCTCGTTCGTTGGGGAGGAGGAAAGACGGAGGTCGGGATGAAGAAAGCAATCTTGATCGGGGTGTGTTGTCTGGCTCTGGGCGGGGTGGCGGCGGCGGCGGAGGTCCATGGGACGGTCAGCGAGGGTGGGAAGACTCTGCCGGCGGGGGTGCCGGTCAAGCTCGACTGCTCGGGGACTTCGGCGTCGGCCCAGACGGATGGGTTCGGGTCGTACAGCTTGAAGATCGCGGCGACCGGGGAGTGCACGCTGTCGCTCGAGTACAAGAAGTCGAGCCCTTCCGTGAAGGTCACGGTTTACGAAAAGCCGAGCCGGTACGACTTGGTCGTGACGGAAGAGGCGGGCAAGCTCAACCTGACGAGGAAGTGATGGCGGAGGACTCGGCCGAGCCCAAGAAGGAGCGCGACGGCTGGGACAAGGCCGAGATCGTCTTGAAGCCCGTCGGGGGGCTGTTCACGGCGATCGCGGTGGCCGTCCTCGGTTTCTGGACGTCGAACTACGTGCGCAGCCGCGAGGTGCGCGAGGCGGCGCTGCGCGAGCGGCTTCAGACCAGAGACACCAACGCGCGGCTCTACTCCGAGCTCACGAGCCGGCGCGAGGAATCCGAGAGCGCGCTGCGCAAGGACCTGTTCAAGTCCATTATCGATTCGTTCCTGCGGACCGGGCAGTCGACGCCGGAACAGGAGGTGCTGAACCTGGAGCTCCTGGTCTACAACTTCCACGAATCCCTCAACCTGAAGCCTCTCTTCCGCCATATCCAGCGCACGGTCAAGGACAGCCCGCAGCGGTCGGAGTACTTCGCCCGGTTGAACCGCGTCGCCGGAGAGGTGACGAAGAAGCAGATGCTCGTGATCTCAGAGGGCGGGACGAGCTTCGACGCCACGGCGAACCTGAAGACGCTCTCCTTTCGAGGGCCCGGAGGGGACGTGCCGTCTCTGGCGAAGGACCTGACGCTCGACGGCATCCGGCGCAACTTCAAGGTGGAGGTCCTGGACGCCGACCGCAAGAGCGAGGGACTGGAGCTTCGCGTGACCGTCCGCACCGGCGAGGGAGGCCGGGTCGAGACAACCTCGACCGAGTTCTGGCTCGACTACTTCGATTTCCCGATGATCGACAACACGCGTCTCCCGCACGACCAGCGCTTCGCCGTGGTCCTGAACAACTTCGACGCGGCCGGCGGGAGCGCGGACATCACGCTGACCTTCTTCCCCGGCAAGTACACGGGCCTGCGCGAGAAGCCGTACTACGACGAGGTCCTGACCAAGCTCCTCTCCGAGGGGGAGAGACGGGCGCCGACCAGCACGCCTGACCCGACTCCGGCGCGAACAGGACGCGGACGGTGACGTCGCAGGCCGCCGCCAGGACCGCGACCGCATCGAGACAGGCGGCCAGCAGGACGCCGCGGACGGCCCAGTCCGCTCGAAGCGGTCAAAGCGGCAAATCGGCTCAGGCGAACAAAGCGCGTCCCGGCGCCGGCGCCCAGAAGGCGAGACCGGCGAATCCCCATGCGGGCGGAGCCCGGCACGGCGGAGGCGGGCGGAAGAAATGAAGAGAGGTTGAGCCCTGTCTGACCGCCTTCGGCGACAGCGCGAGGTCTACGGTCTGCCTTTGCTGTAGACATCGCGCCGATGACCGATGCGGAGCACCAGGTAGCCGTCGGTCGTCCTGGCGTAGATCACCCGGTAGTCTTTGACGCGAAGGCGGTAGAGTCCGGCGAACTCGCCAGCCAGGGGTTTTCCGGTCTTGCCTTCGCTGCGAAGGGCCTTCTCGATCTTCATCAAAATGCGGCGGGCCGACGACGGCTCGATCTCGTTCAGATCCGCGGCGACAGAGGCTTTGTACTCGATGCGGACCGGCATCTCGACTATCGGCCAATCCGCTTTTTCAGCTCGGCGGAGGAGATGACGGCATCGTCCTTGTCTCTCAGGCGATCCAGGGCGATCTGGTAATCGGCGTACTCAGAGAGGTAAGACTCGAGCGCCTTCTCGATGAAATACGTCTTGGGCCGGTCGGTCATTCTGGCGAGCTTGTCGAGGGCTCTGGCGGTTTTCTCGGGCAGTCGCACGGAAACGGATTTGGTCATATCCTTCCTCATCTGAAATACACGCATTACAAGTATAACAAGGACTGGTCGGAGAAGATGCCGGCTTCATCAGAGGCCAATTCCCGCCGCGCGATGGGTCATACTCTGGGTAAATGGCCATATCAGTGCCGACGCCGGTCTTTGAGAGGGCCGACAGACTGGCTCGGCGTCTGAAGAAATCCAGAAGCCAGCTTTACAGCCAGGCGATCTCCGAATGCCTCGAACGCCACGATCCGGACGCGATCACCGCCGCCCTCGACATCATTTACGAATCCATCGAATCCGGACCGGATGAGTTTGTTCGGGAGGTGGTAGTTGATCGTTTCGCAGGGAGACGTTGTCTGGGCCGATCTGCCTGACCCGCTCGGCTCCGGGTTCGGTCTGCTGTCGCCGCTCGAGGAGCCTGTGCTAGTAACTCCCTACAGCGCCGAAGCCGGCCCGTCAGTCCGAGTCGGTGGAGGTCTCGGCGACTTCGTTGCGGATCGCGCGGACGAGGGCTTCGACGGCGGTGTCCTCGAGGCCTTTGGGGCCGAAGCTGCGACGAGCGAATTCGACCCAGCCTCCGTCGGCATCCACCTGGAGAGTCATCAACCGCGCCTTGGCGTTCCAGGCGAGGCGCACCGACATGGCGGGCGATCTGAAGTCGGCGGAGCGGTCGCCGGCGGAGTCGCGGGACTTCTCTTCCTTCATAAAGGTGTACCCGCGTTGGCGGAGAGCTGAGCCGATGCGGTCGAAGGCGGCGTCCACGGTCATCATGTCGGACCTCGTTCCTGTGGGCGCAATTCTATTGCGCCCGAGAGGCGTCCCTGCAAGCGCCGGCCGGCGGTGTGCCGGTGTGGCCCGTCAGGTGCTGGCGGCGGGGTCGGAGGCGAGCCTCAGGATGCCGGTGCGCTCCTCGCGCTCGGCGCGGACGGCGGCAAGGGCGTCGGGGCCCCGGTCGCGCCACCAGGCCTTCGCGTGCTCGACCTTCCAGGGGGGCTCGAGAGCGCAGGCCTCGAGCATCGTATCGAGCGCTTCGGCCGAGCAGGGACGCTCGTCGCGGCGGAAGGCGAGGCAGCGGCCGATGACCTCCTCGAGCGAGGAAGGCACCGGGATCGGCGCGGCTCTCGAGAGGGGGGGCGGCGGTCCCTGCCGCTCCGCGCGGAAGACCTCGATCGCGGTGCGTCCCGGAAAGGGCGAATGCCCGGTCAGCAGGAAATACCCCACCGCGCCAAGCGCGAAGAGGTCCGCTCGCACATCCACATGCGACGGATCGCTCATCCCTTCCGGCGCCATGTAGAGCGGCGTCCCCAGGAGCGATCCATCCTGCGAGAGCGCGGCGTCGCCGCCCGTCTCTCCCATGGCCGCGCTCTGCGCCAGCCGCTCGACGGCCCCTATGTCCTTCACGAGGCCGAAGTCGAGCACCTTCAGGAAATCGGGGATGCCGCCGTACACGCAGATCATGAGGTTGGCCGGCTTGATGTCGCGGTGGATCAGGCCCGCGGCGTGGGCCTCGGTCAGGGCGCCGCAGGCCTGTCGGAGCAGGTGCACGACGCGCGCGGGCGGAAGCGGCCCGTCGAACTCCACGAGCTGCAGGAGATTGATGCCGTGCAGGAGCTCCATGGCGTAGTAGAAGACGCCTTCGCCTGTGCGGCCGAAATCGTAGATCGCGATCGTGCTCGGGTGCGTCAACCCCGCCGTCAACTGGACCTCGCGCTCGAAGCGAGCGAGCGCGCGCTCGCCGCTGGTGCCGGGCGCGAGAAGCTTGACCGCCGTCGGCCTCCGCAGCAGGGCATGGCGCGCTTCCCAGACGACGCCCATCGCGCCGCTGCCCAGCCGCGCGACGAGGCGGTACGGCCCGACTTTCTCCACTTGCCGGCGCAGCCGCAGGATCGTGCGAATCGAGGTCACTGTAACGAGCCCGAGCAGCACGGCAATCAGGCCGGCCGACGCGGCGGCGATCGCCCCTCGGCTTTCGGGGAGAAAGGCGCCGGGAAGCGCGAAGACAGCCAGCGACCACCGGCGGTCGAAGAAGGGCACCGGGAACCTGAGCTCGAAGCCGGCCCGCTTCGGCATCGCCGACGCGTTGCCGGGCCGCTCCGCCAGAACCGACGCTTCCGGCGCCTCCAGGTCCTTCAAAGAGTAGCCGAGACCAGAAGCCTCCGAGGCGGCAGCGCTGTTGACGAGCGGCGCCACGCGGAAAATCGCCATGGCGAAGCCTGTGAGCGAGGATCGGCGCGCCGTTTCGAAGCCGGGATCTCCCTCCTTGTACACGGCCTCGTACAACGCGACGGCCGGCGTCGCGTCGGGCTTGCCCGCGTCCTCGATCAGCGCGAAAGGGAGTGACGCGGCGATCTGGGCCGAGTCGCGCGCCTTCTCGGCGATCGCCCACCGCATCGGATTCGCGGCGATGTCGAAGCCCAGCGCGATGGCGCTCGGCGGCTCCATGAAGTGGATCGGGACGTAGGCGGGGCGCAGATCCGCTTCGCGCGGCTTCCCGTCGGGCCCCGCCTCCCAGAAGCGATAGCCGGCGAGCCCGGCGTCGCGCGCCTCCGCTTCGAAGAGCGAGCGCTCCGAGTGTCGGACGACGGGGAGCCACTCGAATGCGTACACGAGCCGGTGGCGCGCGAGCATGGGAATGACCAGCAGACGGAACTGGCGGCGGGTCGTCTCACCTCCCGAGGCTTCGAGGAAGCTCGAGAGAGAGGTCAAATCCTCCCTCGGCATGAGCAGGCTCTCGGCGATCGCAGCCTGGAGCCGCTGCGCCTGTTGCGAGAACTCGACATGAGCCGCCGCGTCGCTTCGCGCGTAGACGTAGGCGCCCAGCCCGAGCGACAGCGCCGCGAAGACTCCCGCGACCAGGAGATCGGTGCCGCTCAGCGCGGACCACCAGAGGGAGAAGGCGGACCGCAGGCGGCGGCCGGTCGGCCGGCCCGACTGCGAGCCGGA
>JBKPBH010000174.1:0-11174 GCA_046726795.1 Acidobacteriota bacterium | reverse complement strand
GTCCCACGTGATCCGAGGGGCCGACCTCGGCGTCGGCTCCCTCCGAGGGCGCGCGCGCGGCCGCCTCCTCGCCCTCCTCGGCCACGACCTCTTCCGGATCGACTGCGGGCTCTCGGACTTCCAGCTTCTTCCTGCTTTGCGACTCGCGGCGCCTTGCCTCTTTCTCGAAGAACTCTTCCTTGAGCTCGTTGAGCATGCGGCGCCCGTCGGCGGTCAGGGCCGGGTTCGAGAAAAGCGCGTCGATCAGCGCGGGGTTGCGCAGGAGCCGGGCCTGATTGACGATCAAGGCTTCCTGCGCCGCGCCGGTCACAGTGCTCGCAAGCGTCAGGAGGGTCCCGTCGGCGACGTTGCGATGGAGGACGACCTGCTCGAGGACGATCACATCGTCCGTCAGCGAGGCGATTCTCTCGATCTCCGCGGGTGTGACCCGGGCGCCACGCAGGAAGTCGGCGTAGGCGTCCGGTGGGAACTCGTTGATCGTGGCGCGAGCGACTCTCGCGATCTCCGGGTCGGGGTCCTCCAGGACAGCGAAGAGCGCGCGCATCCGGTCATCCGCTTCCAGCGGAAGGATGCCCCTGGCCGCGAAGAGGCGAACCTCGGGAGGCGCCTCCCGCGATCGCAGCAGCGAAAGCAGGTCCTCCGCGTGAGCCTGCTCGGTGATCGGCAAGGGGACCGGGATCGTCAGCCGCGGGCCGCTGCGAGGGGCAGAGTCAGATCGCGAACGACCTCTCCGGCCCGGCCGAGCGACTCGAGAGGATGGCCATCCACCGTCACCCGAACGCCACCCGCGTTCCCGAGCGAGAGCCGATATCCGCCGCGGGCTTCAAAGCGTTTGACCTCGCCCCTTCGGATGAGACCGACGAAGAGAGTCTCGCCGGCGGCGTCGAGCTTCGTCCAGGAATCTTCGTCGAACTCGAGCAGCAGCGAGACGGGACCATCGGACTCTCCGGCCGGAGTCGCCTCGGGCGCGGGTTCGGACTCGGGTTGGCGCACAGAGGGGCTCGGTTCGCTCGAGGCCGTCACGTTCTTGAGCTCCACTCTCGAGCCGCGGGCCGGGAGAGGCTTCTCCACCCGGGGAGCTGGACGGCGCTCGGGTCTCGCGATCAATCCCATCACCAGAAGCAGCCCGGTCACACCGCCCACGATCATCCCCGCGGTCGCCCCGCGGCCCCGCCAGAACTTGTGCCGACTACGCACGGCCGGGGGCGGCGTGCCCGGCGACTGCTCGGCGAGATCGCAGAGATACGCGCAGACTTTTTCCTCAGGATCGATGCCGATGTGGACAGCATAGGAACGGATGAACCCCCGCGTGAAGGCGGGCACCGGAAGGCGCGGGAGATCGCTCGCCTCGAGCGCCCGCAGGATTCGCATCGAGATCTTCGTGGCGGCCGAGACCTCCTCCAGCGTGATACCGCGCACGAGCCTCTCCCGGCGAAGCTCTTCACCGAACCGAAGATCGGTCCCAAGGGTCATGAATTCTCCGAAGTCGTGCTGGGGCTAGAGGATGAGAATGTTAGTGCGGCTTTCTCCGTTGCGCAAGGACTCTTTCGGCGCAAGCCTTGATCAGGCGGGAAACGCCTGGCGTTTCCCGCACACCGGCCAGGTCCGAGGCGCTCGCCCGCGGGAGGAGAGAGAGGGCGACGGCCCTGGGCAGCCTCGGATTACGCAGGAGGGCGCTGCGCAGGGCCGGCCGGAGGCCCCAGCGCGGGTGGGCCGCGATGGCTTCGAGGCCGGCCGGGGGCGTCTCGGCCCGGGCGGCGACCTGGACCAGGTCCATTTCCGTCGCAAGGCGATTGTCGAGGACGGCCTGAAGAACCCGGACTTCCGGATCGAATCGCAAGAGCAGAAGAATCCCCCTGCCGGCGGATCGGGCGAGGTCAACTCTCTCGGAGAGAGCCATTTCCGGAAGCCGGCGAGTCAGGTCCCGATCCGCCGCGCGCCGCACCTCCGGGTGGACACGGGCGTCCGCCGAGAGACGGGCGAGGTCCCTCCAGTAGAGAGTGCCTACCAGGGAGAGCGCTTCTCGGCGGGGTGTTCGCGGATGCCCTGCCAGAGCACACCGGACCGAGTGGTACTTGCGAGCGCCGCGATCCGCCAGGAGCGCTGCCAGCAGGTCCGCCGGGATGTCCGGCCTGTTCAGGATCTTGAGGTAGTCCGCCTCGAAGCTCACCGTCAGGAGTCGAAAGTTGAGGGTTGAGACATGGGGGCGCGCCGACAGGACTCGCGGAGAGATCGGGCCAGGCGCTCGACGGCCTCGACTCGGCCCTCCCCGAACTCCTCGGACGCCCGGACCAGGGCGGACCCGACGACGACCCCATCGGCCAGCCGGGCCGCCCGGCGGGCGGTCTCCGGCGTGCTGATTCCGAACCCCACCGCGATCGGCAGATCCCGAGCGGCCCGGCGGGCCCGGCCGACCGTCTCCGGCAGGTCTCGCGGGAGCCGGGGGCGGGCGCCGGTCGTCCCGGGACGTGACACGACGTAGAGGAACCCGGAGGAGAGCCTGGCCGCGGCCTTCATCCGCGCAGGCGGGGAAGTCGGCGAAACCAGGAAGACGGTGTCGAGTCCGCCAGCGCGCAGGACCGGCTGGTAATCCGTCGCCTCCTCCGGAGGAAGGTCCGTGACCAGAACACCGTCGAACCCCGCCGCAGCCGCCCCCCGGCCGGTGCCGGCCATGCCCTTGCGGAGCAGCGGGTTTAAGTACGAGAAGAGGACCAACGCGAGACTGGTCTCTTCGCGGATCTTCCGCGCCATCTCGAAGACGTCGGTCAGGGTGGTCCCGGCCTCGAGGGCCCGCTCGGCCGAGCGCTGTAGCACCGGGCCGTCCGCGATCGGATCGGAGAACGGGACGCCGAGCTCTAGGACGTCCGCGCCCGCCCGGTCCAGGGCTCGCGCCAGCGCGACCGTCGTGTCCTCAGAAGGATCGCCGGCGGTCAGATAGGCGATGAAGGCGGCCCTTCCTTCACCACGCGCCTTCTCGAAAACCGCGGCGAGGCGGGTCATGGCAGTCCTCGAAGTCGCTCGTACTCCCCCATGTCCTTGTCGCCGCGGCCGGACAGGTTGACGAGGATCCAGGTCTTGCCGGGCATGCGACGCGCGAGGCCGAGGGCGTGAGCGATGGCGTGCGCGCTCTCCAGCGCCGGGACGATCCCCTCGGTGCGCGAGAGCACCTCGAAGGCATCCAGGGCCTCCTCGTCGGAGACGCGCGCGTACTCGACTCGCCCGAGGTCTTTCAACTGCGCGTGCTCGGGGCCCACCGCCGGATAGTCGAGGCCCGCCGAGACGGAGTGCGTCGCGAGGACCTGCCCGGCCTCGTCCTGCAGGAGCATCGTGCGCGTTCCGTGAAGGACTCCGACCGTTCCTCCGAAGAAGCGCGCCGCGTGCTCTCCCGGACCCGTTCCGCGCCCCCCGGCTTCCACCCCGACGAGCTTCGCGCGCGTCGCGAGGTAGGCCGAGAAGATCCCGATCGCGTTGGACCCGCCGCCCACGCACGCGACGACGACGTGCGGATCGCGCCCGGCGAGCCGCCGGAATTGAGAGCGCGCCTCGCGGCCGATGACCGACTGGAATTCCCGGACCATCGAGGGGTAGGGGTGCGGTCCGAGAGCGGAGCCGAGGACGTAATGTGTGGTCGCAACGTTCTCGGTCCAGTCCCTCATCGCCTCGTTGATCGCGTCCTTCAGGGTCCGCGAGCCCGAGTCCACGCCGACGACCTCGGCTCCGAGCAGCCGCATGCGCGAGACGTTCGGCGCCTGGCGTTCCATGTCCACCGTCCCCATGTAGACGCGGCACGGGAGGCCGATCTTTGCGGCGGCCGCCGCCGTGGCGACTCCGTGCTGGCCGGCTCCCGTCTCCGCGACGACGCGGCTCTTGCCCATCCGCCGCGCCAGGAGGACCTGGCCCAACGAGTTGTTCAGCTTGTGCGCGCCGGTGTGAAGGAGGTCCTCCCGCTTCAAGGCGATGCGCGCCCCGCCGGCGTGCTCGGTCAGACGGTCGGCGAGAGTGAGCGGCGTCGGGCGGCCCGCGTAGCTCCGAAGCAGCTCGCCCAACTCGGCGAGGAAGCGGCGGTCACGGCGGAAGCGCTTGAAGGCTTTTTCGAGCTCCTCCAGAGGCGCCATGAGCGTCTCCGGGGCGAAGCGGCCGCCGTAGGGGCCGAAGTAGCCCGAGCGGGAGTTTCGAGTGGGTTTCACGGCTGAAGGACCCTCCTCATCCCGTTCGTCTCCCGGCGGGAGACGGGGCAGGCGCATCCGCGCTCCTCACGGCCTCGAAGAAGCGCCTCATGCGATCCTCGTCCTTGACTCCGGGAGAGGACTCGACGCCGGAGGCGACATCCACGGCGTCCGGACGCGCCCGCGCGATCGCGGCGGCGACGTTCTCCGGATCCAGGCCACCAGCCAGCATCCAGGGCACTGGCCAACGCCGTCCCGAGAGCGCGTTCCAGTCGAGCTTCGTCCCCGTGCCGCCCGGCCGCCCCGGGAGCGCCGCGTCGAAGAGGACGAAGCGGCAGCGCGCCAGAAGCCTCTCCTCGGGGATCGCCGCCGAGCCATTCCGGACACGGGCGACCGCGAGGACCGGACGCGGCAGCTCGAGGTCCGACTCGCGCAAGGGGCGGTGGATCTGGACGAGGCCGAGTCCAGCGGCCTCGATCGCCTCCCGGATCTGCGCCTCCGTTTCTTCCACGAAGACTCCGACCTTCACGGCTGCGGGCCGCGCGGCCGCGGCGAGAACGCGAGCCTCTGCCGGCGACACCCGCCGGGACGAGGCCGCGGCGAAGTTGAATCCCAGGTACGCCGCGCCGAGGGCGCAGGCCAGCTCCACGTCGCGCGGGCGCGTCAAGCCGCAGATCTTGACCTCGGTCATCGCTTCAGATCCCGGAGCGCCTCTTCCGGATCCTCCGAGCGCAGGAGCGCCTCCCCGACGAGGAAGGCCTCGTAGCCGGCGGCCTTGAGAAGCGCCACGTCGGAGCGGGTCGCGATGCCGCTCTCCGCCATGCGGACGGGTCCGGCGGGAATCCTCCCCGCCAGGCCCTCGAGAGCCGCCAGATCCGTTGCGAACGTGGCGAGGTCTCTCGCGTTGACGCCGAGGACGTCGGGGCCGACTTGCGCCGCCCGCTCGATTTCTCCGGCGTCGTGGGCCTCGACGACAATCGCCATCCCGCGGTCTTTCGCCGCGCGCGCGAGATGGGCGAGATCCTCCGGAGTGAGCGCCCGCACGATCAGCAGGACCGCGTCCGCTCCGAGAGCCGCCGCGACGTCGAGCTGCGCCTCGGAGAGGATGAAGTCCTTCATCAGGACGGGCAGACCGGACATCTGTCGGGCGCGGGGCAGCCACTCGGCCCGGCCGCCGAAGTAGTCTTCTTCGGTGACTACCGAGATTGCCGCGGCGTGCCCCCGCCGGTAGGCGAGCGCGAAGGTCTCGATCTTCCCGTCGGCACCTTGCAGGATTTCTCCCGCGGAAGGGGAGCGGTGCTTGATCTCCGCGACGATCCGGATCCCCGGCTCGCGCAGGGAGGCCACGAAGCGGGCACCGTCGGGGGTCCCGGCCGCCCGTGCCGGCACAGCGCCGTATTCCCCCCGATCCAGCCTCGCTCTCTTGGCCGACAGGATCTGCTCGAGGACCTCGTTCATCGGGCTTCCTTCTCTTCTCGATCGGTCCGGCTCCTCTCACGCATCCGGTCGAAGACCGATCGGGCCGCTCCGCCGTCGACCGCGGCGCGGGCCCGGTCGTAACCCTCGGAGATGTCCGCCGCAGTCCCCTCGACCGTCAGGGCCACGGCCACGTTCACGAGCACCGTTTCGCGGCGTGCCCCCGCTTCTCCGTCGAGCAGCCTCTCGAGCATCGCGGCGTTTTCCCGGGCGTCTCCTCCTGCCAGCTCCAGCAGCTCGACGGCTCTCTGCCGGAGACACGAAGGGTCGAACTCCCACGGGCGCGTCCAGCCGTCCCGGACCTCCACTCCGGCGGCCGGGACGCCGGGGACGAGCTCGTCCAAGCCGTTGGCCACGTGGAAGACCACCGCCCGCTCCGCGCCGAGCGAGGCGAGGGCGTCGGAGAGCAGACCCACGAGCTCGGGCCGACCCACCCCGATCAACTGCCGGGTCGCGCCGGCCGGGTTGGCGAGCGGTCCGAGCGCGTTGAAGATCGTGCGCACGCCGAGCTCGCGGCGCACCGTGCCGAGCTCCTTCATCGCCGGGTGAAAGGCCGGCGCGAAGAGGAAGACGAGCCCGACCTCGTCGAGGACCCTCCCGGCCGCGGCCGGGTCCAGGTCGATGGAGACCCCGCAGGCGGAGAGGACATCGGCCGATCCCACGCGCGAAGAGATCGAGCGGTTGCCGTGCTTGGCGACCGAGGCGCCCGCGCCCGCGGCCACGACCGCCGCCGCCGTGGAGACGTTGAAGAGGTCCCGTCCGATGCCGCCAGGACCGCAGGTGTCCAGAAGCGGCGAGCGCGCGGTGACCACCCGGCGCATGCGGGCGCGAAGCGCCGAGACTGCGCCGGCGATCTCCTCGGCCGTCTCCCCCCGGGTCGCGATGCCGAGGAGAAGGGCTCCCTTCTGGGCCTCCGTCGCCTTCCCGTCCATGAGATCGAGAAACGTCCGCTCCGCCAGCTCCCGCGGCAACGGCTTGCGCGTCGCCACGATCCGGAGGGCCTCTGCGACGTCCGGCGTCATCGCGAGCCACTCTTTTGAAGGAAGTTCGCCAGAAGCCTCTCCCCCTCCGGCGTCAGGACAGACTCCGGGTGGAACTGGACCCCGAAGACCGGAAGCGACCGGTGCGAGATTCCCATCACGATCCCGTCGTCGCTGCGCGCCGTCACGGTCAGCTCCGGAGGAAGTCCCTTCTCGCGCACGACCAGGGAGTGGTAGCGCCCCGCCTCGAAGGGGTTGGAGAGACCGGCGAAGATCCCGGCGCCGTGGTGGAGGACGCGAGAGGTTTTTCCGTGGCGGGGCGCGGGAGCGCGCTCGACGATCCCGCCGTGATGGACCGCGATCGCCTGGTGCCCCAGGCAGACTCCGAGCAGTGGGATCGCCCGGGCTTCCGCCTCGGCGATCATCTCGATCGTCCGGCCCGCCTTCTCGGGCCGGCCGGGGCCGGGAGAGATCAACACGGCGGCGGGGCGCCGCGCCACGATGTCCGCCGGATCGAACCGGTCGTTTCGCGCGACGACGACGTCCGGATCGAGCTTTCCCACGGCCTGCACGAGGTTGTAGGTGAAGGAGTCGTAGTTGTCGACTATGAAAATCATCGGAGAAGCCGTGAGTCGTGAGTTGTGAGATGGGCATCGGACCAGTCGCGGGCCATCTCGACGGCGCGGAAGAGGGCTTCGGCCTTGGACTCCGCTTCACCGTATTCCTTTTCGGGGACCGAGTCGGCCACGATGCCGGCTCCCGCCTGGATGCGGCAGACCCCGCCCTCCACGACGGCGGTGCGGATGGCGATGGCGACGTCCAGGTTCCCCGCGGCGTCGAGGTAGCCCACGGCGCCTCCGTACACGCCTCGCCGCGCGGCTTCGAGCTCGTCGATGATCTCCATCGCGCGGATCTTCGGCGCGCCCGTCAGGGTCCCTGCGGGAAAGCACGCCGCCAGGGCGTCGCCCGAGGTCTTCCCGCGGGCCAGCGTCCCGCGCACTTCGGAGACCAGGTGCTGGACGTGCGAGTATTTCTCGACGGCGGCATAACGCGGGATGCCGATCGATCCGATCTCGCAGACGCGTCCCAGGTCGTTGCGGGAGAGGTCCACGAGCATCACGTGCTCGGCCCGCTCCTTCGGGTCGGCCAGCAGCTCCGCCGCCAGGGCGCGGTCCTCCCGGGCCGACTCCCCCCGCCGGGCCGTGCCCGCGATGGGGCGTGTCTCGACCTCGGCATCGCGGCAGCGCACGAGCATCTCCGGAGAGGCGCCGAAGATCGTCGCTTCGCGCGTCTGAAGGTAGAAGAGATACGGCGAAGGGTTCAACATCCGCAGCGCGCGGTACACGTCGAACGGATCCCCCTCGAGCGGCAAGTCCCACCGCTGAGAGAGGACCACCTGATAGATGTCGCCGGCGAGGATCGCCTCCTTGGCGCGCCCGACCGCTTCGAGAAACTCCTCCTTCTTCATGAGCGTGCGGACAGTGCCGCCGCGCCGGCGCGAAACCGCGGGCTTCGAGGTGCGAGCGCGGGCGCCCGGTGAGCGCAGAAAGGTCTCCAGCCGGTCGAGCCTCGCGATCGCGGCGTCCACCTCGGCCTCCTTGCCGCCGCCGCGCTCGACACCGAGGTTGGTCAGGAGAAGCAGCCGCTGCCGGGGATGATCGAACGCCACCGTCGCCTCGAAGAGCAGAAACAGCGCGTCGGGGATGTTTCCCTCGCGCGGGTGGCGGTCCGGGATGTCCTCGAAGAGACGCACGGCGTCGTAGGAGAAGAATCCGACCGCGCCCGCGGAGAGCGGCGGCAGGTCGGCGTTCTCCTGGAAACCGCGGCGGACGGCGAGGCGCCGCAGCGCCTCCAGAGGCTCCCCGCGAAGTGCGCGCCGGGAGCGGCCTCGTTCCAGCTGGACCGAGCGGCCGCGGACGGTCAGACGCGCGACCGGTCCGCACCCGAGGAAGGTGTAGCGCGCGATCGTCTCGCCCCCCTCCACACTCTCCAGGAGGAAGCACTCCTTCCCCGAGCGGCGCATCCGGTCGAAGAGGGTGACGGGGGTCAGCGTGTCGGCCGGGAACACCCTCGCCACGGGCACGACTCGCCCGGTTCGCGCGAGGGACAGGAAGGTCTTCCTCTCCGTGTCGCGGCGGCTCAAGGTTTGCGCCTCCGAGCCAGCGCTTCGTTGACGGCGGCCGGGGACAGGCCGCGCTCGGTCATGCCCGCGGCGAGGTGATACAGGAGGTCCGCCACTTCGCCGGCGAGCGCCGCGTCGTCGGGATTCTTCATCGCCACGATGACCTCGGAGGCCTCTTCTCCGATCTTCTTCAAGATGTGGTCGAGCCCCTTGCGGAAGAGCCCGGCCGAGTAGGAGCCCTCCGGACGCTCCTTTCTGCGGCCTCTCAGGACCGCGAAGAGGGGCGCCAGATCGAAGTTCTCCTGCGGCTCGATCCGGGAGCCCTCGAGCGGCTCGTGGAAGCAGGTCGTCTGTCCCGTATGACAGGCCGGACCCGAGAGTCGCACCTCGTAGAGGGCCGCATCGCCGTCGCAGTCGGCGGCGACGGAGAGAACCTCCATCCGGTTTCCGGAGGTCTCTCCCTTGACCCAGATCGCCTTGCGCGAACGGCTCCAGAAGGTCGCCTGCCCGGACTCGAGCGTCCGCGCGAGGGCCTCGCGGTTGGCCCATGCGAGCATCGCGACGCCGCCGGTGACCGAGTCTCTCACGACGACCGGCACGAGCCCGTCGTCGTCGAATCTCACGCTGTCGAGATTCATGCCGTCCTCCTCACCGGGATCCCCTCGCGAGCGAGCGCCTCCTTCGCGCCCTGGATCGTCAGCTCCCCGCGGTGCAGCGTCCCCGCCACGAGCAGCGCCGAAGCGCCTGCGCGAGCTCCCGCCACCAGGTGCTCGTAGGTCCCCACCCCTCCTGACGCGACGACCGGGACGCTCACGGCGGCGACGACCTCCTCGAGCAGCTCCAGATCGTATCCGCGGCCGGTTCCGTCGCGATCGATCGAAGTCACCAGGACTTCGCCGGCGCCTCGCTCCGCTCCTTCCCGGCACCAGGAGACGGCCTCGCGGTCCCAGGCGCGACGCGCCGCTTCCGTGCGAACCTGCCAGCCGGAGCCCTCGCGCGCGGCGTCCACCGCGAGCACGATGCACTGGCTGCCGAAGGCGCGGGCGAGCTCGCCTAAGAGCTCCGGCCGTTCGACGGCCGCCGAGTTGACGGCGACGCGGTCCGCCCCGGCCCGGAGGAGCCGCTCGGCATCGCCCGCGTCGCGCACTCCTCCACCGACCGTCAGGGGCACGAAGAGGGACCGCGCCGTGCGCCGGACGACGTCCCGGGCCGCGCCTCGCCCCTCCGGCGTCGCCGAGATGTCGAGGTAGACGATCTCGTCCGCGCCCTCCTCGGCGTAGCGCGCAGCCACTTCGACCGGATCGCCGGCGTCGCGCAGCGAGACGAAGTGCGTCCCCTTCACGACCCGGCCGTCCCGCACGTCCAGACACGGGACGACCCGGACCGCGAGGCCGGTCTCCTCGCTCACGAGGCCTTTCTCCGGAGCACGGAGAGCGCAAGCGTCCCCTCGTAGAAGCCCTTCCCGATGACGGCTCCGCGTACGGACGGCTCGGCCTCGAGTGCCTCGATGTCTTTCTCGAAGGCGATTCCCCCTGCGGCGATCACCGGGCGCCCGAATGCCCGCGCCGCGCGGCGGAAGAGCGGCAAGTGCGGTCCGGCGAGCTCGCCGTCGCGCAACACATCGGTGATGACGAGGTCCTCGAGGCCCGACTCCGCCAGGCGCCCGGCCGCCGCCTCGAGCGTCCAGGGAGCCTCGTCCACCCAGCCTCGAATGCGAAGGGTGTCCTCCCGCACGTCGAGCGAGACCGCGAGCCGCCGCCCGAACCGGGCGAAGGCTTGCGTCAGGCCGGCGGGATCCTCGACGGCGGCAGTGCCGAGGATCGCGACGCGGACTCCCGCCGAGAAGGCGGCCTCGAGGTCTTCGATCCGCCGCAAACCTCCCCCGAACCGGACCGGCAAAGCCGTCACCCGGCAGATCCGCGCCACCAGAGGCAGGTGGACCGGCGCGCCCGAGAAGGCGCCGTCCAAGTCCACGACGTGGAGGGCCTCTGCTCCGGCTTCCGCGAACTGGCGGGCGACCTCGACCGGATCGTCGGAGTACCGGGTCTCGTCCCGCGCCTTCCCCTGGCGCAGGCGCACCGCCCGGCCCCTCCGCAAGTCGATCGCGGGAAGGAGGAGGAACGGGCGGCTCACCGCGCCGCCTCCGCGAGCGAGCCGATCGCCTGGCCGAGGAGACGCACCCCGGCCCCACCGCTCTTCTCCGGATGGAACTGAAACCCCAGCAGCCTTCCCAGTCCCACCGCCGCCGGGAAGCTCTCTCCGTGGCGGCATCGGGCGAGCACGAGATCATCGGAGGCGGGCCTCGCCACGAAGGAATGGACGAAGTAGAGATAGGAGCTCGAACTCCCGTTTCCGAAGAGACCCGCTCCTCTCGGGGTCGCCTCGACGCGGTTCCACCCGACGTGCGGCACGCGGGCGCCGCCGGAGAGC
>JBKPBH010000173.1:0-7756 GCA_046726795.1 Acidobacteriota bacterium | reverse complement strand
GGCGGGCGGTCGAGGCCCTTTGGCCGAGCCGCCCGCCGGCGGCACAGCCGCGTCGCTCGCGTAGGGGCGGAGCGACGTCCTAGCAGCGGGCGTCGGCGGAGATCGCGACGGCGCGCGCGAGGACTTCTTCGCCGACGTCGAAGACCGATGGGCGGATCTCGATCATTCCTCTTTCGTCCCAGATTCCCATGTTGCGCAGGGGCGGACGGTAGATGTGCAGCGAGACCGCCCGGGAGGTCTTCGGCACGAGCCGGTGCAGGGTCGTGGGCCCGATATCGCACAGGTCGCCCTCGGGGCGCACTCGCGAGTCGACGAGCGTCGGAACGAGACCCGGAGTCGTGAAGCGTTCCTCCAGAAGAGAGCCGGACAGCATGGCCATGCCTCCGAGCACTCCCCGATGGTCGTGGACCGGCGTCTCCTGGCCGGATTCCCAGCCGATGATCATGACCTCCCAGTCGTCCCAGAGAAGGACAGGATGGCGGATGTATTGCGCGGGGTCGAAGCGCACGCGGTCGAGGTACCTCTCCGCCTGACGCGAGAGCCTCTCGGCGAGGGCACCGGGTGTGGGCCGCTCGGGAGCCATGGAGGCCTCCGCAAGGATCTCCCGCACCGCTTCGGCGAACGTCATGAGCCAATTTTAAGCCGTCAAACGTGAAACGTAAAACGTGAAACGAAACTCGGGGCCACGTTTTACCTTTGCGTTTGACGTTTCACGACCGCCTGGCGTGCTAGATTGCCGCGCCGTGAAGATTGCGGTGGTGCCCGGGGACGGCATCGGCGTGGACGTGACCCGCGAGGCGGTCAAGGTGCTCGAAGAGGTCTGCCGCCGGCGCTCGATCACCCTGGAGGCGATGCATTTACCCTGGAGCGCGGACCACTACCTCGCGACGGGCGAGACGATTCCGCCCGGCGCCTTCGAGGACCTTTCGGCCAACTACGACGCGATCTTCATGGGCGCCTTGGGGGACCCGCGCGTGCCCGACATGAAGCACGGCGCGGACATCCTGCTCGGCACCCGGTTCCGCCTCGACCTCTACGTCAACTACCGGCCCGTGCGCTGCCTGGACGACCGGCTTTCGCCGCTGAAGGGGTTCGGCGCGAGCGACATCGACTTCGCCGTTTTCCGCGAGAACACCGAAGGGGCCTACGTGGGCTCGGGAGGCATCTTCAAGAAGGGGACACCCGACGAGGTGGCGGTCCAGGAGGACATCTCAACGCGAAAAGGGGTCGAACGGATCGTCCGCCACGCCTTCGAGTTCGCGAACGCGCGGGGCCGGCGCAAGGTCGTCATGGCGGACAAGTCCAACGCGATGCGGTTCGTCGGGGACCTGTGGCAGCGCGCTTTCGCCGAGGTCTCGCGGGAATTCCCGGACATCGAGGCCTCGACGCTCTACATCGACGCCCTCTGCATGCAGATCATCAAGGACCCGAGCCAGTTCGAGGTCATCGTCACCAACAACATGTTCGGAGACATCGTGACGGACCTCGCGGCCTCCCTCCAGGGAGGGCTCGGGATGGCGGCTTCGGGCAACATTCACCCGGGACGTGTCTCCATGTTCGAGCCCGTCCATGGCTCGGCCCCCAGGTACGCCGGCACGGGCCGCGCCAACCCCTTCGGCGCCATCCTGACCATCGCCCTGATGCTCGATCACCTGGGCAAGTCGGAGGAAGCCGCTGCGATCGAGACCGCGGTCGCCGCCTGTGTCCGGGAGAGGCTCTGCACGCCGGATATAGGCGGCAGGCTGACGACGGCGCAGGCCGGCGATGCGGTTTGCGAGAAGCTGTCCGAAGTCCTTGGTCCGTAGCCCCTGATCAGGGCCAGACCAGGACCAGACACTCGGGACCAGGGACTGGGTACAATATGGCGAGTAAAGGAGAACAACCTATGGTTCGTGTGACACGTTTGTTCGCGATCGCGTTGGCCGCGTTCCTCGTTCTTTCGACGAGGCCGGCGGAGGCGGCCAAGAAGAACTTCCTCGACTCCGACGACGCCAAGCAGAAGGACGAGCCTCAGAAGTACCTAGCGGATTACGACAAGCTGACCAAGGGGAACGACGCCGACTGGGTCTATTTCCCGAGCGGAAATCTCAAGAGCTTCAAGACCGTATCGGTCAAGGAGTTCGATTCCAACGGCCGCGGCCGCGAGTCCCGCGACGCTGCCCGCGAGGGGAAAGACTACATGGAGCAGTGGCTCGACAAGCAGGGCTTCAAGGTTGTCAAGAGCGGCGGCGACCTGGTCGTGGAAGGAAACGTCTTCAACGCCTGGGAGCCACACGGGGCCGCGCGCTACTGGGGCGGCTGGATGGCCAATCCTGGCGTGGGCCTGGAGGTCGTCGCCAAGGATTCCAAGGGGAACGTCGTCGCCGAGGTCCGCCACAAAGCCAAGGGAACGACCATCCGGGATGCCGTGGAAAACGGTCTGGAGGAGGTCGCCAAGGCTCTTGCCAACGGGAATTAGGCGAAAAACTGTTTTTCGGCACTCGCTTCCTCGGTGTCCGGTCAAGCCAGACTCAGCCGCACATCAAAACCGGACACCGAGTACCGGTTCTGGCCAAGCTATTCAGAACGTTGAAGATAATTGCGAGACGGGTCCTGGAGAGACCGGGGTCGGTTTCTTGCTGTTTTGGGGCGTGGTACCGTTCTGCAGCAAATCCGGGGCAGTCGGAGGACCTTGGATCCTGAACTCGAGACCCTAGACTTCTCCCAAGGAGCGATCAAGATTCCTGAGCCCACATCAGCCGTCACCCTCCCCGATTCGGGGGTGACCGCGCTTTTCGGTATCGCCGACGAAAACCTCCGCGCCATCGAAGAGGCCTTCGGGGTGCGCCTTGCCGCCCGGGGCAACGAGATCTCGGTCTTGGGCGAGGGGGAAGGAGAGGAAACCGCGCATCGCCTGCTGGCGGACTTCTCGGAACTGCTCGCGATGGGCTACCCGCTGAAGGCGAGCGACGTGGCGACGGGGATCCGCGTCCTGAAGGAAGACCCCGGAGCGTCGCTCGTCGAATTCTTCGTGGAGAGTCCGTTCGGGCCGTCGTTGAAGTCCGTCGTGACGGCCCGCAACATCAAGCAGCGCCTCTACGTCCAGACGATCGACCGGCACGACCTGGTCTTCGCCATCGGACCCGCCGGCACCGGCAAGACCTATCTGGCCGTGGCTATGGCCGCCGCGGCGCTCCTCGACAAGAAAGTCAAGCGGATCGTGCTCGCGCGGCCGGCCGTCGAGGCGGGCGAGCGCCTGGGGTTCCTGCCGGGCGACATGGTCGAGAAGGTCAACCCCTACCTGCGGCCTCTCTACGACGCGCTGTACGACATCCTGGGATACGAGAAGACGGCCAAGCTCCTGGAGCGAGGCGTCATCGAGATCGCGCCGATTGCCTTCATGCGCGGGCGCACCCTGAACGACTCCTTCATCATCCTGGACGAAGCCCAGAACACGACCTCCGAGCAGATGCGGATGTTCTTGACGCGCATCGGCTTCGGATCCCGCGCGGTCGTGACCGGCGACGTCACGCAGGTGGACCTGCCGCAGGGGAAAACCTCCGGCCTCCGGGAGGCGCAGCAGCTGCTCGGCAAGGTCGAGGGGATCCGTTTCGTCCTCTTCGACGAGCGCGACGTCGTCCGGCACCCCCTCGTCCAGTCCATCATCACCGCGTACGACTCGCTCGACCGCGAGCGCGAACGGGACCGCGAGTCCGGCCGCTCCGCCAACGGGCGTTTCACCGAAGGGCGGTAGGTCTCCGATGCCCACGGAAGCGCCCTCGCGGCGCCCGACGACCTCTTTCTGGAAGCGGCGGGGCTCTCCCCGCGAGGGCGGCGAGTCTTCGATCGTCGGACTGCGGCCGTTCTTCTGGGCCCTCGCGTACGCGCTCGCGACGACCTTCGCCTACTCACCGACGCTCTCCTTTCGCAGCCCCTCCGCCGAGACCGGCGCGATCGCGCGGAGGGACGTCGTCGCCCCGCGGGACCTCATCGTTCCGGATTCGGTCGCGACCGAGCGCCGCC
Organism: Acidobacteriota bacterium; assembly: GCA_046726795.1. Taxonomy (GTDB): domain Bacteria; phylum Acidobacteriota; class Thermoanaerobaculia; order UBA5066; family Gp7-AA6; genus JAWOLE01. The sequence continues at coordinate 3,754 of JBKPBH010000173.1, read as the reverse complement.
GGGCCGAGGCGATCGCCGAGGTGCTCCCGGTGTACGACTGGGACAGCGGCGCCGCGGCGCGGTTCGAGAAGAAACTGCGGCAATCCTTCCTTCGCGCGCGGGAGGCCTGGGCCGTCACCCGCCGGCACGCGGGGTCCGGACCTCCGCCGCAGTCGGTACGCGACGCCTTCGAGCTGCCGATCCGAGACGAGGCGCTGGCCGCACTGGCCCGCGCCTCCTTCCCGCCCTCCATCGAGGACCGGCTCGTGGCAGCCGCGGCGGAGCAGTACCGGGGCGGCATCGTGGACAACCGCGACCTGATGATGGAGAACGGCGCGCGCGGGGTGCTGCTGCGTGACTCGGCGTCGGGCCGCGAAGTGAGGCGGCGCGAGCTGACCGATGTCGTCGAGTACGGCTCGCAGGCGAAGAGCGCCCTGGCGGCGCGCCTGGCGGGAGGCCCGCTGTCCGGGCGGGACCTGGCTGAGGTGGCCGGGTTCCTGGCGGCCGTGCTGCGTCCCAATCTCATCTTCAACGGGAGCGAGACGGCGCACCGCCGCGATCAGGCGGCGCGCTCGGTCGAGACGGTGCTGACCAAGATCCCGCGCGGGAAGGTCATCGTCCGGAAAGGGGATGAGGTCTCGCCGCGCGCGGCCGAGTGGATCGCGGCCGCTCGAGTCTCGGTCTCCGATCCCTCCTCGTGGGTCAAGATCTCCGGGGTCCTGATCCTCCAGATCCTGGCGGCCACGGTCTTCTGGGTGGACGCGCGGCGGCAGCGACGCCGCCGTCGGGAGCGCAGTCCCACAACGGTCTACGCCTCGGTGCTGGCCACCGGGATCCTCTTCTCCTTGATCACCCGCGGGGCATTCGCGCTGGCCGAGAGCCTCACGTCCAGCTTCGAGGGATCGGCCTGGGCCGCGCACACGTACTACGCGATCCCGTTCGCGGCCGGCGCCATCATGACGAGTCTCGTGGCCGGAATGGGGCCCGCGCTTCTCTTCGCGGCGGTCCACGCCATCGGCGCCGGCATCCTCATGGGGATGAGCTTTCCCTTCGCCCTCTTCGCCCTCGTCGGCTCGCTCGCCGGGCTCTTCGGCCTGGGCAAGCTCGGTTCGCGCAGCGTGCTCCTCGTCCTGGGAGGCCTCGTGGCGGGGGCCAATCTCCTGTCGATCTCGGCGATCGCGCTGCTCGCGGGAGAATCGCGGGGCTGGGACTTCGCCGGCGATGCGTTGGGGGGGCTCGCAGGCGGCTGGTTCGTCGTCATGCTGATCGGGGTTCTCCTGCCGGTCTTCGAGCACTTCTTCCAGATCACGACGGACATCCGGCTTCTGGAGCTGTCCAACCAGAACCTGCCGTTGCTGCGGACGCTCGCCCTGGAGGCTCCCGGCACTTACCAGCACTCCCTGATGCTCGGGCATCTGGCCGAGGCCGCCGCGGAGGCGATCGGCGCCGACGCTCTGCTCGCCCGCGTCGGCGGCTATTACCACGACATCGGCAAGAGCAAGATGCCCGACTATTTCATCGAGAACCAGCCCAAGGGGTACAACCGGCACGACCGGCTCGAGCCTTCCATGAGCGCGCTCGTCATCGCGATGCACGTCAAGGAAGGCTCCGAAATGGCGAAGAAGGCCCGCCTCCCGGCGCCGATCGTGGACGCGATCCGCGAACACCACGGCACGAAGCTGATCCGTTACTTCTACCAGAAGGCGCTGACCAAGGCCCCTCCCGAACAGGGCGCCGTGCACGAGCTCGAGTACCGCCACTCGGGCCCCAAGCCTTCCACGCGCGTCAACGGGATTCTCATGATCTGCGACGCCGTCGAGGCGGCCGGCCGCACACTGATCGAGCCGACCCCCGCCAAGATCCGCGCCATGATCCAGACGATCGTGGACGACTGTCTTCGCGACGGACAGTTCGACGAGTGCGACCTGACGATGCGCGATCTCGCGATCATCGTGGACACGCTCGAGCGGACCGTCTCGACCATGTACCACCACCGAATCGACTACCCGGGGTTCGAGTTCAACCGCGAACGGCCGCGCCGAAGAACAACCGAGACGGCTGTCGCCGAGCCCGGGGCGCCGGCGCGGACAGGCCCCACCCGCGCGAGCTGATGCGCGTCGAGGTCGGCTCGAGGGTTTCCGGCTCCCCGCGGCCGCGGCGGGTGCGCGCCCTGCTTGCTCGCGTCGTCCGGGAAATGCGGGAGGCCACGGCCCGAGGTCTCGGGTCCGGGGTCGAGGTCTCCATCCTGTTCTGCGGGGACCGCGCGATACGGACACTCAACCGCCGTTACCGCGGAATAGACCGCCCCACGGACGTCCTCGCGTTCCCCGCGCAGGGGGGCGGGCTCCTCGGCGATGTCGTGGTGTCCGTCCCGTACGCGGGCCGGCAGGCGCGTCGCCGCGGCGAGTCGCGTGCGCGGGAGATCGACCGGCTCCTCCTCCACGGTGTCCTTCACCTCGCCGGCTACGACCACGAGGCGGACGACGGCGAGATGGACCGTCTCGAGGCGGCCCTTCGACGGCGGCTGGGCCTCGTGTGATCCTCCTTCTCGCCTCGGCCGTCTGCTACGGGCTCTTCCTTCTCTTCGAGACCTTCGCGCTCGCTCTCGACCGGCTCTCGCCGATCAAGATCCGCGGGCTGCTGGAGGAGCACCCGGAGCACTCCGCGATCCTGTCCGGACCGGGCGAGGTCGAGATCATCCAGACCACGACGAAAGTGCTCGTGCAGATCCTGCTCTTGCTCGGGTTCCTGACAGTCGGCTTCGCCTTCGGCCGCCTCGGAATCCATCATCCCTTCGCCTCAGGGGGAGCGATCTTTCTCGTCGGCTGGCTCGCGACCGAGGTCCTGCTCCTGCGCCACGGCGCCGGCTCGGATCCGGAGAGGATCGTCACGAAGCTCCTGCCTGTGATCACGTCCGCCTCGTGGCTGCTCCTGCCGCTCGCGATTCCCGTCCGCAAGATCTTCGAGACGAGAGCCCGCCAGGAGGCGGCGCCCGCGACCGAGGAGGAGGTCCAGGCCTACATCGACGTCGGGCGCGAGGAGGGGATCCTGGAGAAGGAGGAAGAGAAGCTCCTCCTGTCGATCGTGGACTTCGGCGACACGCGGGTCCGCGAGGTCATGACGCCGCGGACGGACATTCTCTGGATCGACGCCGCCTCGCCCGTGCCGGTCCTGGCGGACCTCTTCGTGTCCACGAAATACTCGCGCATCCCTGTCGTGCGCGGCTCGATCGACACGGTCTTGGGGATCGTCCACGTCAAGGACCTCTTCGAGGCGATTCACGCCGGCAAGCCGCGGCCGATCGCGGAGATCGCTCGCGAGGCCTACTTCGTCCCCGAATCCAAGAAGGTCTCCGAGCTGCTTCGGGAGTTCCAGCGGCGCCACCTCTGGATGGCCATCGTCGTGGACGAGTACGGCGGCGTCTCCGGGCTCGTGACCGTGGAAGACGTACTCGAGGAGATCGTGGGCGAGATTTCCGACGAGCACGAGGACGAGCGCGAAGAGGTCACCCCCGTTGGTGAGAATGCGTACTCGATCTCCGGGAAGGCGAACATAGCCCGCATCGACGAGCTCTTCGGCCGGGGCCCGGAGGATGAGGAGTTCACGACGGTCGGCGGTTTCCTCGCCGCGCGCCTCGGCCACATCCCCCGGCCGGGCGAGACGCACCGCGAGTCCGATCTGCTCTTCACGGTCGAAGAAGCCGACCGCCGGCGCGTCCACCGCGTGCGGATCGAGTCGAAGGAAGGCTCTCAGCCCTCAGCCGTCGGCACTCAGC
>JBKPBH010000172.1:0-12311 GCA_046726795.1 Acidobacteriota bacterium | reverse complement strand
TCAGATGTGTATAAGAGACAGGCACGCGGACCTCGAGCGGGCCCGGCCGGGCATCCTCGCGCGCGGAAACCTTGCGGTCGACGACGCGGCGCGGCGAGAAGCGTTGGAATGGATCCGCGCACATCCTGCGCGAGCCGCGGCTCTCTACGTGAAAAAGCTCTACTTGATCGCCTCGCAGGACACCACAGTCGCCGGCTGGTCGCTTTATGGAAGACGAATCTCGCCTCCCGAGCCCGCAATTTCGGTCCTGCCCGACGGACATCCCGCTACGCGCCACCCTCGGGCCGTCCTTTGGCTCCTCCGTGGGAGCGCCGCGCTGCTCGTCGTCGGCGCCGCGAGAGGCTTCGTTCTCCTCTTTCGGCGCGCACGGGACACGGGCTCGGACTCCGACCGAGCCCTCGCCGCTGTTCTCTTCGCCGCGATCCTCTATGTCCCGATACTCTCCGCCCTGATCGCAGTCAATGGGCGCTATCGTTGGGAGAGCGAGGACCTCTGTTTCCCGCTCGCGGCGCTCGCCGCGACCTCGGGACTTCCTCGCCGCGGCGCGAAAGCGCGCGGGAAAAAGGTCGAGCCCACCGACAGAAGCAGGACCGCGGTCGCCACGAGCCCGACGAACGGGTCCGTGTCGGCCGTGCGGTGATGGAACGTGTTCTCCTTAAATGGAGATCCTGGCCTTTGATACGATGACATCAGGACGAGAGGGTTTCGGCTGTAAGGACTGACGTCCACCTGAAAAGGAGTACGACATGAAGACACCACGGTTGGCCACGGTAACGCTCATTGCGATGGCGGTCGCTCTCTTCCTGATCCATGCTACGGGGAGCGGCCAGACGCAGAAGGCGGTGGCGATCACGGCCGACGCGCTGACCTGGCAGGAGATGTCCGCCAAGGGCTCGGGTGTCATGATCGCGACCGTGTCGGGGGACTACACCCAGGGCGCATGGGCCGGCTTCGTCAGGTTCCCTGCCGGCAGCAAGTCCGGGGTCCACACTCACTCCAGCGATCTTAAGATCGTGGTGGTATCGGGCACTTTCCATTACGGCAGTACCCCCGATACCGAGAAGAATTACGGTGCTGGCTCCTACGTCTTTATACCGGCCAACCTTCCGCACTCGAATAGTCAGCCCGAGGGCGCGTTGCTCTACGGAGAGCAGCCCGGCAAGTTCGATAACAAGCCGGTGAAGTAGGAGGCAGCCGCTCGGCGTCAGGACGAAGGCGTCGGGGTATCGTCACCGGCCTCTCGCTTATCGAGTCGAGCGCGCACAAGGTCGGGTGACCGATCAGTCAGCCTCGTGCCGAGGAACCAGTTCGACTGGACGCGTCGTTTGCGGTGTTCTGGCCGTGAAAAGAGTCCGGAGAGGACCGTGACGAACAGGGCCAGATCATGATGCCGATCCGCCGGCCTTGAGGCTCTTCAGTTTCCTCCTGCCGCGTCGCTCTCGTCCACCGCCACACGATCAGAACGCGATCTGGCTGCGATCATCGTCCTCGGAAGATACAGTCCAGACACCGGCGGCGCCTCGGTAGGGATGCTTCGAAGCCACCGATCCAGAAGCTCGCCGAGAGCCGGAGGGTCATGACGAACCCGACCACCGCATAATAGGCATGAGCCGCGCCCGCGGAGGTGAAAACGCGCGGGAAAAAAGTCGAGCCCACCGACAGAAGCAGGGCCGCGGTCGCCACGAGCCCGACGAACGAGTCCATGTTGGCGGTGCGTTGCTGGAACGCTCGGACCATCCCGGCGAGGAAGGGCCATCCGGCGTAGAGATACACGGGCAGCGTGAGCAGAAGAAGCGCGAAGTTCCGGTTGCGAAAGCGGATATCGGCGATCGAGACGACGAGCACGGGGACCGTCAGCGCGGCGGCGATGAGCGTTCGCCGGAGGTTCTGGCGCAACTCCCGCGCCGCGCGGTCGTCCGCCTGCCAGGGCTCCTCCTCGCGGGCGGGCTTCGCGTAGTAGCCGCTCCTGCGCACGGCTTCGATCAGCCGGGGCGAGTACAAGCCCCGTCCGACGACCTGCGCGCGCCCCGTCGCCAGGTTGACCGAGGCGCCCGTGACTCCCGTCACGCCCGACAACGCCTCTTCGATCGTCGCGACGCAGAAGGCGCAGTGCATCCCCTTGATTGCGAGCGTGACGCGCGAAGTCGCGGGCGGCGGTGGCATTACGAGGGAGTCCGGGGCCGGCGTGACGGGTGGCTCTCGCCGACCTCTGCATTCATAAGCCTGGGCACTACGATACTCGAGAGGCGCCCTCCATTTCGCCGATCGCTGAAGGCCGTTCAGTCTGCCGAAGCCGGAAGATCTTGAGGCCTGAAGAAGTGTACGAGGAGGACCCAATTCACCGGGCATCACGATCGGCGCGAGGACCTGATAGGGGCCCGGACACGATCCACTGGAATGTCAACCTACTGTGTTCTCCTTAAATGGAGATTCTAGTCTTTGGTACGATGACATCTCGACGAGAACTCGGCGTACGGTTCGGCTGTAAGGACCTACGGTCGAGAACCGCGGGGCGAGATCCCAGGGTGGCGAAAAACACGGCGGAGAAAGGCTCGAAGCCGGTTCGAACGATCTCGGATGGACCGCGTGAGGTGACGTGGAATGGCGGGGCCGACGGGACTCGAACCCGCGACCTCCGGCGTGACAGGCCGGCGTTCTAGCCAACTGAACTACGACCCCGCGAAACGGCGCATGATACGCGAGAAGGCGCGGAGGCGCCACCGATAGGGCGCAGAGAGGTCCCGTCGGTTGCTCCGGGCAGGGGTTTTGCGATGGAGTGCGTGAGACACCCATGCTGATCCAACGCCGGGTCCTGCGCCGCCGCCTGCGCGCCGCCGCCTTCGCCGCGTCGCTCTTCGTGCTCTTGTCGTACGCGGTCTGGCCGTGGACGCCGATGGCCAGGCTGGCCCGGCCGCCCCGCGCGATCGTCTTCTACGGCTTCAGCATCCTCGGTGAGGTCATCAACCACGGCGTCTTCCCCGCTTTCCAGAAGGGCTGGCGCGATCGAACCCGGGAGAAGGTCGAGATCGTCAGTTCCTTCGCGGGCTCCGGAACGGTCACGAATCAGATCATCCTGGGGGTCCCGGCGCATCTGGCTCTTCTCTCGCTCGAGCTCGACGCCGACAAGCTCGCCGACGCCCGGGTGGTCCCTGCCGGGAGCTGGCGGCGATTCCCGTTTCAGGGGGTCGTCAACAGGACTCCCTTCATCATCATGGTGCGGCCAGGGAACCCGAAAGGTATTCACGACTTTGCGGATCTGGGCAAGCCGGGAGTTCGGGTCGTGCACCCCGACCCGTTGACGTCGGGGGGGGCGAACTGGGCCATCGTGGCCGAGTACGGCGCCGGCGCGAGATCCGGCGCTCCCGACCCACGCCGGGCGGGGCACGACCTTCTGCTGGGCGTCTGGAAGAACGTCGTCGCGCAGGCGGCCTCGGCCCGCGCGGCGCGGACCCAGTTCGAGAACGGCTTCGGCGACGCGCTCATCACCTACGAGCAGGAAGCGCTCTACGACCGGTCGCGCGGGAAGCTCAAGGCCGACGTCGTCTACCCGCGCTCGACGGTCCTGTCGGAGCACACGCTCGTCCGGATCGACCGCAACATCGCGCGCCGGGAAGCCGACCTCGTGGACGCTTTCGCCCGATTTCTCTTCACCGACGAGGCGCAGAGGATCTTCGTCCGGTATGGTTTCCGCAGCGTGAGGGAGCCCTTGAACGAGGCGAACCCCGGATTCGGTCGCATCGAGGACCCGTTTCGGATCGCCGACTTGGGCGAATGGAAGCGCGCGAAGAAAGAAATCGTGGACTCGGTCTGGAAGAGGCAGGTCCTCGCGGAGGCGAAGAAATGACGGGCCGGAGCGCGGGCCGGGGCTCGAGCGCGCTACCGGTCAGTGTGCTCGTCCTGGTTCTTCTGCCTCTCCTGCTCATGCCGCTCGCGGCGGTCTTCGTCTTCGCGTTGAAGGGGGGGCCCGGCGCTTTCTGGGACGCCATCCGCTCTCCCGAGGCGCAGTTCGCCCTGCGTTTTTCGCTCCTTGTGGCCTTTGCCACGACCGCGGTCAACGCGGTGCTCGGGACCTTTACGGCATACGTCCTCTCCAAGCACCGGTTCCCGGGAGACCGGGCGCTGGGAGTCGTGGTGAACCTTCCGGTCGCGATTCCGACGGTCGTGGTCGGCACCTCGCTGCTTCTCCTCTGGGGCCCGATTGGCCTGCTCGGGAAGATGCTCGTGCCGCTCGGCCTGCAGCCGATGTTCCGCCCCTTCGGCGTCCTGCTCGCACACCTCTTTGTCACGTTCCCTTACATGCTCGGCGCGGTCAAGCCCGTGCTGGACGAGCTCGAGACGACGTACGAAGAGGCGGCCTACACGATCGGTGCCACGCGCTGGACGACTTTCCGCCTCGTCCTCTTGCCCGCCCTGCGCGGCGGGCTGATCACCGGCGCGCTCCTGACCTTCGCCCATTCTCTCGGAGAGTTCGGTGCGACCGTCATGGTGTCGGGCAACCTGAGGTTGAAGACGCAGACGGCGCCTCTCTACATCTTCGCCCAGTTCGAGGCCGGCGACATCGCGCACGCCAACGCGATCGCGGCGGTGCTGGCTCTCCTCTCCTTCACGATCTTCTTCTTCCTCTTCCGCTTCGCCTCCCGCGAGCAGAAGGCCGCGTAATGTCGATCGTGCTGGAGGGGTTGACCAAGAGGTTCGGCGGCCGCGCCGTGGTCGAGGGCGTGAGCCTCGAGATCGCCGACGCCGAGCTCTTCGTCCTCTTGGGAGCCTCCGGCAGCGGCAAGAGCACGGTCCTGCGGATGATCTCGGGCCTGACGACTTCCGACGCCGGCACCATTGAACTCATGGGACAGGACGTGACGGGGCTTCCCCCGCAGAGCCGCGGTGTCGGCTTCGTGTTTCAGAACTACTCGATCTTCCAGCACATGACCGCGGCGGAGAACATCTCCTTCGGGCTGCGGATCCGGGGAGTGCCTCGCCGGGAACGCCGCAAGAAGAGCGAGGAGCTCCTCGACCTCGTGGGACTCGGCGGACTCGGGGACCGCTACGCCAAGGAGCTCTCGGGCGGGCAGCAGCAGCGCGTCGCGCTCGCTCGCGCCCTGGCCTACGAGCCCAAGGTGCTTCTCTTGGACGAGCCCTTTGGCGCCCTGGACGTCAAGATCCGCACCCAGCTCCGCAGGAGTCTCCGGGAGATCCAGAAGAGGCTCGAGGTGACGACGATTCTCGTCACGCACGACCAGGAGGAGGCCTTCGAGATCGCCGACCGAATCGGCGTCATCGAGCGAGGCCGGTTGATCGAGGTCGGGCGTTCCGAGGAGCTCTACTCGCGGCCGGACTCTCTCTTTGCCGCGACGTTTCTGGGGGCGGGAACCGTCCTCGTCGGCCGGTGCCGGAACGGTCGAGGCGAGTTCGGGACGCTGGCCTTGCCTCTTCCCGAAGACGTTCCGCACGAGGAGGGCGCTCCGGTCCGAATCCTGATCCGGCCCGAGCAGGTGGCGCTGGAAGATCAGCCTTCCGAGCGCCCCTCGCTCGGCACCGGCCGCGTGATCGAATCGAGCTTCGCGGGAGCGCTGCGCCGCCTGCGCCTGCGCATCCCACGCCTCCCGCGGACCCGCCAGATCGCTCCCGCACTCCCCTACGGCGAGGAGGGACTCTTAATCGAGGCGGCCCTGCCAGCCAGCCAGCCCATTCCGGACGAGGCGATCGTGGCGCTGAAGGACTGGCGCATCCTCGAGCAGCCGCGCCCCACCCTGCTCGTCGCCGACCCGATGGTCGGAATCCAGCCTCCCGTCGAGATGGCCCAATCGCTCGCGGCCGCCATCAACGCCTCCCTGGTCATCCTCGGGGTCGTCGAGGAGGCAGAGCCGCCGGACCTGCTGCGGGACAAGCTCAAGGTCGCCTTCGAATCGGAAGGGGCCGAGGTCCGCGTGCGCGTCGGCCACCCCGCCGAGCAGCTCCGCAACGAGCAGGCCGAGAGCTTCTACGATCTCGTCGTGCTCGGAGCTCAGGGCAGCCAGGCGATCCGCAACGCCCCGATCCGCCGGCTCCTGCGCGAGATGTCGACTCCCTTTCTCTTCGGACATGCCCGCGAATCCTTCGGGCGGGTCCTGATCTGCACCGCGGTCGGAGAGCCGGGAAAGAGCGACGTGCGCGTGGGTGGATGGCTGGCGGGCCGCATGGGGGCGCGGGTGACGCTGCTCCACGTCTCCCGCGATGCCGCCGCGCCGCCCCGCTTCATCCGGGCCCACCTCGACCAAGGGGTCGCCACGCTCTCCGCGTTCGACGTCGAAGCTCAGGCCAAGGTCACTCAGGCGCCCTCGGCGCTCGAGGGCATCCTGCTCGAGGCGCGCCGGGGTGACTACGACCTGGTCGTCGTCGGCGGCCACGGGCCTCGGGCTCGCTCGGTCACCGCCCGCGACGACGTGACCCTCCAGATCCTGGACAGCATCAACCGCCCCGTTCTCGTCGTTCCCGAAGACAGCGGCTAGATGGCGGCGATGGCTCACGGTCCATGACTCCCCTTGAGGCCGAGCGCTGCCTGAACGCGGAGTCGGAAGCGAGTCATGGGGACTCCCTGGAGCGGCGGCTCTCGGAGGCGAGGAGGAGCCTGCCGGAGGGGTACTGGGAATTGGTCCGCCTCTATGGAGGCCCAGAGGGCCCGCTAGTCCCCCACTTCCACAGGCCGCCGCCCGGGCCGGAGAGCAGCGCGGTTGGGAAGAGGAGCGGGGGCGGATGTGTTGCACAACCGTCGTGAAAAAGAGTTCGGTTGTTGGATGGGGCGGCCCCGCCGGCGGTCCCCTTCTGGTCCTGGGCCTCGCCGCCCTGCTCTCCATATCGGCCTGCCGCAGCGCCACGCCGGGGCCGCAGGAGACACCCAGGGCCTGTGGCCTCTATCGCTGGCGCGTCAAGACACTCTCTGACTCGCAAGCGCAGAGGGTTCGGACAGAGCCCGTGGACATCACGATCCACGATCTCGTCCGCCTTCCGCGATCCCACCGGGAGGCGCACGGCGGCCGCAGGGAGAGCGAGCTCCAAACCTATCGGGTCCGGGGTCTCCTGCTGGACGTTCAGCCCAGGCGAGACAAGGACCTTCACCTTCTGTTGAGCGACCCCTCGGACCCGAAGTCCCGGCTGATCGCGGAGATCCCCAAACCGGCCTGCTCGCTGCGGTCGCTCCACGCGCCGGAATTCGCCTCGGCCAGGGAGGTCGCCGAATCTCTCCGGGGGAAACCCCGGGGCGAGACACTCGTGGAGGTGGTGGGCGTTGGCTTCTTCGACATCGGTCACATTCAGAAGGGCCGCTCCCACAACGGACTCGAGCTGCATCCCGTGCTCTCCGTGACCGAGATCGCTCCGAACGTCCTCTGAACCGTAGGCCAGGAACTTGACCGGCATCGAACCGCGACCGAAGAATTCGCTGAGAGACTCGGAGGGGTTGCGCAGACTCCAAGCCCCGGTCGCGAGCGACGTGCTGGTGGGAGGTAGAGGGATCGAACCTCTGACATCCTGCGTGTAAAGCAGGCGCTCTACCGCTGAGCTAACCTCCCCATCCGATTTTCGATTGCCGATTTTCGATTTTAGACCGCAAGCCCGTTTTCGTAATCCAAAATCGAAAATCCAAAATCCAAAATCATCCGATGGGGATGGGCAGCACGTTCTCGATCTCCTCGATGGGCATGGGCCGGGCCAGCAGGAACCCCTGGCCGTAGGGGACGTGCAAGGCGCGCAGGGTCTTCAACTCCTCCTCGCGCTCGATGCCTTCGGCGATCACCTGCGTGTGCATCTTGCGCGCGAAGGAGAGGAGGGCGTCGAGCAGTTGCTGCTTGGTCGGGTGCTTGTCGATCCCCCGGACGAAGACGGCGTCGAACTTCAGGTAGTCGGGCTCGATATCGGCGAGCGAGGCGAGGCTGCTGTAGCCCGTGCCGACGTCGTCCACGGCGATGTGGAAGTTCTGCTGGCGGAAACGGGCCAGGACTTCCCGGAAGAGCTCCTGGTACACGACGTACGTCCGCTCGGTGATCTCGAGCACGATCTGGTCGGGGGAGAGCCCGCGGGAGGCGACCTCCTCGAGGAAGAGAGGCCCGAGGAAGTCCGGATCCGAGACGGCGGCCGGCGAGAGATTCAGGAAGATCTTCCACTCAGGCCTGGCGGCGCCGGCGGCTTCGAGTGCCTGCGAGCGGGTGATGCGCTCGAGCGGAAGGAGCATCTCCGTCCGCTCCGCGAGCGAGAAGAGGATCTCTCCGCTCTCGAGCTCGCTTCCCTTCGGGCCGCGCGAGAGGGCTTCGATGCCGATCATCTTGCCGCTCGAGAGGTCGAAGACCGGCTGGAAGACCGGCGAAAAATCCCGCCGCACGAGGGCGTCGTGCAACAGTTCGCCTCCCTGGATCTCGGCCCGCACGGTCTTGCGGGTCACCTGGTCGCGGGCTTCGTGGATTCCGCGGTAGAGGAGGCGTTCGACCCGATACTTGGCGTCGTAGGGAATCCTCGAGGCGCCGACGAACGACCGGAAGCGCCCCCGCACCTCCGCCTTCTCGGCCAGGTAGCCGCGGATCAACGAGTCGAGCTCCCCGGCCTTCTGCTCGAGAGCGCCGGGCCGCTCGACCAGCCCCGTGCCCGGCTCCACGAACAGGAGGACCTCATCGGATCGCACGTGGGTCACGCAGAAGGTTCCCGCCGGAACGACGCCGTCGGACTGGAACCCCTTCAGGCGCCGCACGAAATCGAGGAGCAGATCGTCGTAGGCCTCCCAGCCCCAGACCTGCTCGATGCGCCCGTCCGAGCCTGGGCGGAAGACGAGGACGGCGAGGCAGCCGAGCGCCTGGAGCCGCCGCCCGAGGTCTTCGGTCAGGGCCCCGATCGTCGGCAAGCCCGTGCCCTGGTCGTAGAGGCGGGCCCGCTCCTTCTGCCAGCGCCCGCGCAGGGCGTAGAGCTCGTTGTCTTTCCGCACAGCCACGCCGAAGAAGGGTAGCACCACGATCAAGACAAGAGCCCTCGGCCCTGGACCAAGGGTCGCGGCGCGCGGAGCGAGCGACGAGGCGGGCGGTCGAGGCCCTTTGGCCGAGCCGCCCGCCGGCGGCGAAGCCGCGTCGCCCGCACAGCGCGCAGTGATGGTTAAGCCGACCGGAGGCGCTCGATGGCTTCGGCGGTTCCGAGCACGACCAGGACGTCGCTCGCCTCGAAACGGTCCTGAGGGCCGGGCACGAATCGGCGCTCGAGGCCCTCCCGGGTGCGTCGCTTGACTGCGAGCACCGAAACGCCGTACCGGGTCCGGATGCCCGACTCCGCGACGGTCCGCCCCGCCAGAGCCGGGGGCGTGTCGAGCTCGATCATGCGGTGCTTCTCGGGGAGCTCGAAGTAGTCCATCTCGCCTTCCCCCTCTTCCTCCGAGAAGGTCCGCACGCGCGCGACGAGGCGGCTCCGCTGCAGCACCTCGCGGTCAATCGCCCCGAGCAGGTCCCGGCGCGTGACGATACCGAGGAACCGCTTCCCCTCGAGGGAGTCCACGACCGGCAGATGCCCGAGGTCGCGGAACCAGAGTTTCTCGTTCACGCTCGCCAGGGATTCCTCCGGCGTGACGCAGGGGATCTCCGTAACGAGGTCCTCGGCGATGACGACGCCGCCGAGCTCTCTCTCCGGAAACGAGTCCTTGATGTCATGGAGGTCCACGACGCCGAGCAGCCTCCCCTGCTCGTCGCCGACGTAGAGGTAGAGGCTTCGCGTCGAGAGGAAGGCCTTGACGATCTCGGAGAGTGGCGTCGTCCGGGGGATCAGCTTGGCGTCCTGGCGCATGATGTCGGAGACCTTGAGCGTCGAGATCCCCGTGGCCTCCGGGGTGCTTTCCCAGACGATGCCGGCCGACCGCAGGCTCGAGACGTAGATCGAGTCCTTCTCGAAGAGCCGCGCCGAGAGCGCCGCGATGACCGACACGACCATCATTGGAACGAGCACCTCCGTGTTCTGCGTCAGCTCGAAGATCATCAGGATGGCCAGGAGCGGCGCCCGCGTCAGCCCGGCCAGAAGGCCGCCCATCCCCAGCAGCGCGTACCCGCCCACGGGCGACTCGAGGCCCGGCACTGCGAGCTGGAAGATCTTCGCCACCACGCCCCCCACCGTCGCGCCGACGAGGAGCGACGGGGTGAAGACGCCGCCGACGCCTCCGGATCCGATCGTGGCCGAGGTCGCGACGATCTTTCCGACGAAGAGGAGTCCGAGCGCCGGGAGGGTCGGATTGCCCCGAAGAATCCGGTTGTTCGCCTCGAAGCCGTTGCCCCAGACCTCCGGGAGGAAGATCCCGATCGCGCCGACGATCGCGCCGCCGAGCGCCATGGTCAGGGGCCGCGGAAGCTTCACGGCCGCGAAGAGCTTCTTCGCCTCCCGCAGAGACTTCGCGAAGAGGGCGGACGAAGGGCCGGAGATCGCGCCGATCGCGGCGAAGGGAAGGAACTCGACGATCGATTCGAGCCGGAAGGGAGCCACCTGGTACACCGGCTCGTCTCCCAGGAGCAACCGCACGATGACCGTCGAGGTGACGGCCGAAACCACCGCGGGACCAAAGAGCCTCATCGCGAAGGAGCCGACCACGACCTCGAGCACGAAGAGCGTGGCCGCGATCGGCGTGTTGTAGGCGCCGGCCACGCCGGCCGCCATCCCGCACGCGGTCAGAATCCGCACTCGCTCGGGGGAGACCTTGAGGCGGCGCGAGAGAGACGAAGCGAGCGCCGCGCCGATCTGGATGATCGGCCCCTCCCGGCCCTCCGAGCCTCCGGTCGAGATGACGGCGATGGAAGAAACGACGCGCCCCAGCGCGGGCCGGACGCGCACGGGCCGCCGCGCGAGCGAAACGGCCTCGATCATCTGCGAGATCCCGCTCGTCCCCTTCTCGTCGACGAGCCAGATCAGGAGAAGTCCTCCGACTAAGCCGCCCACCGCCGGGATGAAGATCCGGAGCGCGGGGGGCAGCGCCTCTGCGCCGACGACGATGTCCTTGGCGTCGAAGATGAGCCTCGTCAGATGGGAGGTCAGAGCCCGAAAGACGACTGCGCCCATCGCGCCCAGGAGCCCCGCCAGCGTGGCGAGGAGCAGGAACCGTGTGTTCGGGTCCCGCCAGAAGAAGCTCCCGAAGCGGGATCGGCGGGAAAGCGCGACCGGTTCGACGGGCTCGACGGGATCCGGTGCGCTCATGCGCGGTCCGGCACACGGGGCATGAAGGCAGTATAGCGACAGAAGACGTTGTGGGTCGTGAGTCGCGAGCCCCGTCGTAGGATTGCGGGCGAGACTTCATGCCGAATCGTGCCGTTCCGGCGAGGCTCTCGCCCATCGCCCTCGCCGCCGGCGTCTTCCTCGCGGGCGTGCGCATCGCCTCCGCCCAGCAGCCCTTCGTCACCGACGACGCGGAAGTGACGCCCCGGGCGGAGTGGCATTTCGAGTTCGCCAATTCCTTCGCGAAGCTTCAGAAGTCCGACTATCCCAACCTGCGGCAGAACACATCCAACTTCGTCATCCAGTACGGACTGGCGCGAGGCCTCGAGGTCAACATGGACTTCCCTCTGATCTCGATCACCAACGCCGGCAGTTCGGGCGTGCCGAACGCGTTCGGTCTGGGCGACCTGGATTTCGCGGTGAAGTGGAAACTGGTCGGCGAGCCCTCGGACCGAAGCCACCCTGCCGTCACCGTCGACTTCGCCGTCGAGCTCCCGACCGGAGACAAGAAGAAGCAGCTCGGATCGGGCCTGACCGACTACGTGTTCAACCTGATCCTGCAGAAGACCTTTTCGCAGACTCTCGTCCACTTGAACGGCGGGATCCAGTTCAGCGGCAACACGACGACGGGAGCCGAGGGGATCCGAACGCCGGGACGCATCTACTCCGTCGGTCTGTCCGGCGCCCGGGACGTCTCCGAGAGGCTGCGACTCGGACTGGACTTGAACGGCGCCGAGGTCCACAAGGGGCCGAGCGCCGACAAGCAGCTTCAGTTGACCGCCGGGGGCAACTGGGGCCTCTTCCGGAGCGGCACCCTCGACTTCGCCGTCTTCGCCGGTTGGTTCAGCGCCCCGCGCGTCGGGCTCATCCTGGGTGTCTCCCTGACGCCCTGAGCGAGCGGCCGGGGCAACGAGTCTCGTGGTCCGCGGTGTGGGACACGGACGCGGCCACTTGAGGCTCGGTTGGGAGAAGAGTGGTGGCGGTGCAGGGACTTGAACCCCGGACACAGCGGATATGAGCCGCTTGCTCTAACCAACTGAGCTACACCGCCCGCGGCAGAACGCGTCATCTTAGGAGCGCCCTCGACCGGCGTCAAGGCGCGCCTGTCCCGATCC
>JBKPBH010000171.1:0-19388 GCA_046726795.1 Acidobacteriota bacterium | reverse complement strand
GTGGGGCGGTTCCTACGGGGGTTACCTGACCGCGCTCGGCCTGGCGCGGGCCTCGGATCTCTTCGCGGCGGGCGTCGACTTCCACGGCGTGCACGATTGGAACGACGTCATCACGAATTTCGAGCCGGCCTACGATCCGGCCAGGCGCCAGGAGGCGGCGCGCCTGGCCTTCGAGTCCTCCCCGATGGCCGCGGTGAAGTCGTGGCGCTCGCCCGTTCTCCTGATCCACGGAGACGACGACCGCAACGTGCCTTTCAGCCAGAGCGTGGACCTCGCGCAGGCGCTGCGCCAGAAGGGCGTCGAGTTCGAGGAGCTCGTCTTCCCCGACGAGATCCACGACTTCCTGGTCCACGCGCACTGGCTGGTGGCCTACCGCGCCGCGGCGGATTTCCTGGATCGCCACCTCAAGGAAAGTCCCGGGTCCAGAGTCCGGGGCTCAAAGCCGGGAGCGCCGTGAAGGAGCGGATCGTCTATTCGAGCCAGAAGGGACGGGTCTGCCCGAAATGCGGGTGGCCGGCGGACCAATGCCACTGCTCCTCGTCCCTTCCGCACGCCGAGCCGGTGCCGGCGAAGATCACGGCGAAGCTCCGCGTCGAGAACGCGGGCCCCGGCAAGCGCGTGACCGTCATCGACGGCCTGCCGAAGAACGAAGCCTTACTTCGAGACCTGGCGAAGGAGTTAAAGAAGTCCTGCGGAGCCGGCGGCAAGGCCGGCGAAGGATTCGTCGAGCTTCAAGGCGACCAGCGCGAACGTCTCCGGGAGCTTCTCGCTGGGAAGGGCTGGAGTGTTAAGGGATGAGCTGGACTGCCGATTCTTGCCTTCCGAGTCCCGAGTCCCGAGTCCCGAGCCCCGGGCGCGCCCGAGGCGCGCCATGACGACGCGCATCTTCCTGGTTCGGCACGGCGCCACGGTGCTTTCCGCGGAGGATGCCTTCGCCGGCGAGACGGACGTGGCTCTCTCCGAGGAAGGCCGCGAGCAGGCGCGGAGTCTCGCGGCCCGGCTGGCCGGCGAGCCGCTCGAGGCCGTGTACGCTTCCCCCCTGGGTCGCACGCTGGAAACGGCGCGGATCCTCGCCGGGCCTCACGGCCTGGACATCCTGCCCCGTGCGGGTCTGCGCGAGGTCTCCCACGGACACTGGGAGGGAATGAAGCGAGCGGAGGTCGAGCGGCTCTTCCCGGAGGAATACGCGCGCTGGGAGGCGGACCCTTTCTCCATCGCGCCGGACGGAGGCGAGAGCGGCCTCGCCGTCACGGCGCGCGCCCTGCCGGCCCTGCTCGCGATCGTCGAGGAGCACCGCGACCGCCACGCGCTGCTCGTTTCGCACAAGGCCACGATCCGGCTGCTCGTGAGCTCTCTGCTGGGGCTGGACCCGCGCGCCTACCGGGACCGGCTGGACCAGAGCCCCGCGTCCCTGAACATCCTGGACTTCCGGGATCCGACCCACGCCCGCCTCTCCCTCTTCAACGACACCTCGCACTATTCCCCGAGCGCGTCGGCCACTCCCGACCTGCCGAGCGGCCGCCTCTCGAAATGGTGGGGCCCTTCGCGAAAGAATTGAGTCTCTAGCCGGGGACAGCGATATGTCAGATCCGACATACCGCCGGCCGCCCGCCACAACGGACTCCCTACATTTCAAGAACCGAGAGTTGCGTCGGGTTGCTTATTTCGGCCGGGTGTGACATCCTGTTCTTCTCAACGTCCGACAACGCGGGGCCTCGCAGCCCCAGGCAACGGGCGAACGCATCACGAACGTAGGCCTCGCCGGCGATTCCTCCGTTCCCGAACAAAGCCGGAGCCTTCATGCGGCGAGCGCCACCCCGACCGGGAGGCCACCGCGGAAAGAACACACAAGTTCCATGCCTTTTTCCAGTTTCGGACTGCACCCCGACCTCGCGCGGGGAGTCAAGGAGATGGGCTTCTCGCGCCCGACGCCGATCCAGAAGGACACGATCCCGCCGGCCATGGAGGGCCGCGACGTCCTGGCCTGCGCCATGACGGGGAGCGGTAAGACCGCGGCGTTCGTTCTTCCCATCCTCCACCGCCTCATGGGAAAGAAACGGGGCGTGACGAGGGCCCTGATCGTGACCCCCACCCGGGAGCTCGCCGCGCAGATCGACGAGCACGCCAACGCCCTGGCCGTCCACACGCCTTTGCGCGCCGCCTCCGTTTTCGGGGGCGTGGGCATGGGCCCGCAGGAGCACGCCTTCCGCACCGGAGTGGACGTCCTGGTCGCGACCCCCGGCCGCCTGCTCGACCACTTTCGCTTCCCCTACGCGAAGCTGGAAGGGCTCGAGATCCTCGTCCTCGACGAAGCCGACCGCATGCTCGACATGGGCTTCCTGCCGGACATCCGGCGGATCCTGAAGCACCTGCCGGGCAAACGCCAGACGCTCTTCTTTTCGGCCACGATGCCGCCGCCCATCCAGGCGCTGACACGCGAGCTGTTGAAACAGCCCTTCGCCGCGAACCTCGGACGGGCCGCGGCTCCCGCGGTCGGAATCACGCAGGCGGTCTATCCGGTGCCGCAGAACCTGAAGGCGCCTCTGTTGCTCGAGCTCGTCCAGCGGGGAGACATCAAGAACGTGCTCGCGTTCACCCGCACGAAGCACCGCGCCAACCGGCTGGCCGAGACGCTGACCCGGCGCGGCGTGCCCTGCGAGCGGATTCACGGCAACAGAAGCCAGGCTCAGCGCACCGCCGCGCTGGCGGGCTTCAAGGCCGGCCGTTTCCGTGTGCTCGTCGCCACCGACATCGCCGCGCGCGGCATCGACGTCGAGGCCCTGTCTCACGTCATCAACTTCGACGTCCCGAACGTTCCCGACGACTACATCCACCGCGTCGGCCGCACGGCCCGCGCCGAGATGACGGGCGACGCGTTTACCTTCGTCTCGCCCGAAGAGGAAGCGGACCTGCGCGCGATCGAGCGCGCGATCGGAAAGCGCCTTCCCCGCGTGACTGTTCCCGGCTTCGACTACCGCGCCGCGCCCGCGGAGAGGCTCGAAGTTCCGCTCGCCGAGCGATTGGCCGCCGTCCGCGCGCGAAGGCCGCGGCGAGCCGCACGGTCCAGGGCCCAGAGTCCAAAGTCCAGAGTTGAAGAGAAACTCGCTTCTCCTCTTTGGGGAGAGAGACACCGCCTTCGCAGGCACCGTCGCGCCCTCACGCCGTAGGCGCGGGGGGAACGGGCGAGGCGTACAGGGCCCCGACGGCGTGACCCGGGTTACTTACCGGCGGCGCCGCCGTAGACGGGGAGGCTCCCGGGGAGAGACGGCGAGGAGCCCGGCAAAGGGACGTTGCGGCCGCGGGCGAAGACCTCGTGGCGGCCGCGGGTCTTGTACCACTCCGCCACCGTGGCTGTCTGGAACATCTCCTCGATGATCTTCCTCCAGCCGACCCCGGTGTTGTAGGCGCAGAACGAGATCTCTCCCATCTGCGTGGCGTACGGGATGATGCACATCTCGGTGCGCCGGAAGTCGTAGTTGAAGAGGTCCTGGAACCACATCCCGCCGACGAAGAAGACCCGCCAGTCGTAGCGTCGCGTCTCGGAGAATCCGAGCTTCCCGCCTGTGTGGCTGTCCATGATCCGGAGGACCTTCCATGGGGAGAGCGAGGACGGAATCCCGTCGGGGCGCAGGTTCCTCAGGACGGCGAGCCCGGTCTGGACGGCCGTCCAGGTCTTGCGGCGCGCCGAGTCCGTGATCTCCTTGATGTCCTCGAGCAGCCGGTCCACGTTCAGGATCGACGGCACCGTCACCGCGGCCTTCGTCTTCTCCTCTACGAGGAGCATCGTGCCGATGCCGCAGTTGGGATGACAGCCGCACTTGAAGGACCCCCATTCGGACTCGAGACCGCCCAGGAGGTCCTTGAGGTCCGACAGAGGCCCGGACGCCGAGAGCGGGTACCAGTCGCGCATCGGCTCGCCGAGGCCGGCCTGCGCCTTCGCGTCGTGCGCGAGCTCGGAGAGCGTATAGCGCTGCTTCTTCCGCGTCTTGTCGTCGATGTCCTCGTCCCGCCCGGTGAAGGAAACCGGCTGGAACGCGACCGCGTTGATCTTGTCCACGTTCTGGATCGCGAATTTCAGGATGTCGCCGACCTGGTGGTTGTTGATGCCGTTGACGATCGTCGTCACCAGTGTGATGTCCACTCCATGGCGGCGCAGGTTCTCGATCGCCTTCAACTTCACGTCGAAGAGGTTGCCGACCTTGCGGTGCTGGTTGCTCTCGTTGCCGACGCCGTCGAACTGCAGGTAGGCGAATCGCAGGCCCGCCTCGACCGCGGCCTTCGCAAAGTCCTCCTCCTGGGCGAACCGGATGCCGTTGGTCGCGCACTGCACGGAGAAGTAGCCGAGCTCGCGGGCGTACCGGATGGCTGGCAGGAAGTGCGGCGAGAGCGTCGGTTCGCCTCCGGAGAACTGGACCGACAGCTGCCGCCGGGGCTTGACCGAGGCCGCGTCGTCTAAGAGCTTCTTGACCTCGTCCCACTCGAGCTCGTGGACGAAACCGACCTGGTTGGCGTCCATGAAGCACGGGTTGCACATCATGTTGCAGCGGTTGGTCAGGTCGATCGTCAGGACCGCGCCCCGGCCGTACCGGATCGAGGACGTTCCGTGGTTGTGGAGCCCGTCTTTCGGAATCGTGAAATCGCGCCCCGGGTACAGTGTCTCGAGCCGCCGGAAGAACGCGGGGTCCGTGGACATGACGTCCTCGAAGCGGCCGTGCGCGGGGCACTCCTTCTTCATCACGATCCGGCCGTCTTCCTCGAGGATCGTGGCCTTGATCTCGCCGGGATTCCCGTCGATCAGGACTTTCCAGTCCGCTTCGCCGGAAAGGATCCGGGAGCGGACTTCCTTGACGCAGCCCGGACAGAGCGAGTCGGTCTGGCGAGGAAAGCCGAGATCCGGGAAGGAGCGCTGCCGCTGCTTCAGAAGCGGCGCCGGCGCCCATTTCGGCTGAAACGACCCCTCGGGAAACCGGCGGTCGATCGCGCGGACGGCGCGCCAGAGGAGGTCTGCCCCGCTTCGGAGGCCCGCATAAAGTGCTCTTCGCATCATGCTCTGTTTCGATCCCTCCCGGTTGGCCGGCCCTGGCCCGCGGCCGCTGAATTGAAATGGATTCTATCTTAACAGGTCATTTCCGTAGTCGGCGCCGGCGCCGGACGCTCGGCGAACCGCAGGACGGAGAACGGAGCAAGGTCTCGCGCGCTTCTCCCGGACAGCTCGTCGGCGAGCGCGAGCGCGGTCACCGGAGCGAGGAGGATGCCGTTGCGGAAGTGGCCCGTCGCCAGGGAGAGGCCCGGAAGTGACGAACGCCCGAGCAGAGGCCATCCGTCGGGGGTCCCCGGTCGAAGTCCCGACCACGCTCGCCGGAAGCCGGCTTCCTCGAGCGCAGGCAGGAGACGCGCGGCCGCGGCGAGCAGCCGCCGCACGGCGCCGGCCGTGACCTCCTTGATGAACCCGACCCGCTCGGTCGTCGAGCCCAGCAGCAGAGAATCTCCGCGAGGAACGATGTAGACCTCCTCGGACTCGACCACGGCCGCGAGCTGGAGACCTCGCGATTCGACTTCCACGATCTGGCCGCGCACGGGCTCGACCGGGACCGGAAAGCGCGGGTCGAAGCTCGCCCACGCTCCGGCCGCGTTCACGACGTGGCCGGCCTCGACCAGACCCTCTTCCGTCTCGACTCCGACGCAGCGGCCGCCGGCGACGGCGAAACGGCGCGCCGCCATCGGCGCCAGGAACGTCACGCCTCGCCGCTCCGCCGCGATCCTCACGGCCTCCGTCAGCCGCCGGTTGTCCACGAGCGCGTCTTCCGGGAAGAAGAGCGCCTCCCGGACCGCGCCAGACACGGCGCCCGCCGTCAGCGCGGCGATCCCGCCAGCGTCGCGCCGCTCGACCGGCAGCCCCGCCTCCCGTTGCCAGTCGTACGCTTCGAGCGCGGGCTCCCCGCCGGGAAAGGCGCAGCGGAGAATGCCGGCACGGCGATAACCGACGTCCCTTCGAGTCTCTTCGAAGAGCTGCTCGACCCAGCGCGGATAGAGGTCGCGGCTCTCGAGCGCGAGGTCGAGGAACGGCCCCGCGTCGAGTCCCTCGGCCTGCGGCGCCAGGAGTCCCGCGGCGGCCGACGAGGCCTCTGCGCCGGGATGCGCCTTCTCGATCACGGTGACCGAGGCGCCGCGCCCGGCGAGCTCGCGCGCCAGAGCGCAGCCGATCAAGCCTCCGCCCACGATGGCGACGTCGGCTCGTTTCCCTTTCACGGTCGCCCTCGTCTCCCCCCGAAGACGTATTGGCGTGCCGCCAGTCCCACGAGCCCGGCCGCGGCGCCGCCGACCACGCCGCCAACCAGAGCGCCGGCCAGCGCCGGAACGAGCGCGTTCGGACGTTCGGGGAGGCGCCGCGTGGCGCGCAGCGCCTGGCGCCGCAGGCCTTCCGCCGCGCCGGCGACGAGCAGGCTCGCGACGGCTCCGGCCGCGCGCTCGAGCGGCGAGGCGGGCCGCCCCGACACCCGGGCGATCGAGAGGAAGAGGCGATCGAGCGCCAGCGCCTGGAACGCGACGGGACCCGCGACCGCCCCGACCGCGGCGCAAGCGAGCGCGGTGCGCGCGGTCAGTTTTCCCGCGAGGTCCTCGCGGGAAAGCTTCGGGTGACGCCGTCGGAGGCGGGCGACCGACTCGACGACTCTCTCCGGGTCCTCCGGCGACAGCGCGGCGCCGGCCAGGGCTTCGTACACGAGGTGATCCTACCTTTCACCGCCTCTCCGCGTCACCGTGTCGCCGCGTCCGAACCTCAGCCAGGACGCGGAGACGCGGAGAACCGGGGACGCGGCGAGAACACGGGAATTCGGCCGTTGACGGCATGTTATCGTTCTGCGACTTTTTCGGGAAAGGAGTCCCCGTGAAGAGAGTTTTCCTCGTTCTGACGCTGCTTTGCGCCGTTCCCCTGCTGGCCGCGCCGGCCGCAGCGAAGAAGACAGCCGGAAAGGAGAAGAAGAAAGTGGCCTCTCCCCGCGACTACGCCAACACGCTGGCGACGCTCCAGACGGACATGGGCGACATCACGATGAAGTTCTTCTACGACAAGGCGCCCCACCACGTTCAGAACTTCGTAGATCTGGCCGCCAGCGGTTTCTACGACGGCACGATGTTCCACCGCGTCATCCCGGGCTTCATGATCCAGGGGGGTGATCCCAACACGAAGAAGCCCGAAGACCCGTTGCACCCCTACGGTACTGGCGGGAACATGGTGGACGGTAAGGAAGTCCGCCTGAAGGCCGAGTTCAACGACGTCTCTCACAAGAGGGGCGTCGTCTCGATGGCGCGTGCGGCCGATCCCAATTCCGCCTCCTCGCAGTTCTTCATCGTGGTGAAGGACTCGACGTTCCTCGACAACCAGTACTCGGCGTTCGGCGAAGTGGTCTCGGGAATGGAGGTCGCGGACAAGATCGCGGCGGCGGCGCGAGCGCCCAACGACCGCCCGAATCAGCCCATCCGCATCAAGAAGATCCTCCTGACGCAGGCCAAGTCCACCTCATAGCAGACGTTGACAGTCGAGGGCTGAGGGTTCAAAGTAGAGCGCGAGGACCTTTTCACGGCAACTCTCAACTCTTCACTCTCGACGCTCGACGCTCTTTCCGCGTACGGCGGCCTGGCCGCGCTCGCGCGGCGAACGCGCCACGAGCCGGCCGAGGTCGAGGTGCTTCCCGGAGACGTTGGGAGACGCCGGTATCTCCGGCTGGTTCTGGAGGGGGGGAGGACCGTTCTGGGTGTCGTGTACTCGCCGGAGGAGGCGGATTCCCGCCGCCGCTGGGTTGCGGCGCGCGCCGTGCTCGGCGAGCGCCTGCGCGTCCCACAGCTCATCGCCGACGACGAGGCCGGAAATCATCTCGTCGAAGACCTCGGCCGTACGGACCTCGCCGCGCGCCTGCTCCAATGCCCGCCGGAGCGTTCCGAGTGGCTCTCGAGAGCCGTGGCCGCGGCCGCGGTCCTCGCCGCAATGCCCGACCCGGAGATCAATCCGCCCTTCGACGCGGCATTCTTCCGCCGCGAGCTCGAACTGGCACGCGAAGCGGTCTTCGACCTCTTGCTTCAGGCCCCGCTCTCCTCCGACGAGCGTGCGGCGCACGACGCCTGGGCCGACGCGCTCAGCCGCGAGATCGCCGCGCACCCGCGGACGCTCTGCCACCGTGACTACCACGGCAACAACCTCTTCCCGTTGGAGACCGGCGTCGGCTGGATCGACTTCCAGGACCTGCGGTCAGGCCCGGATTCCTACGACCTCGCCTCTCTCCTCTGGGAGCGCACGACCCTCGACTGGATGGCCGAAGATCTGGCCTCGGCGGTCATCGACGAATACGCGCGCGCGCGCATGGTCTCCGCGACGGAGCTGCGCGTGAGGTTCGACCGGGTTCTCCTGCAGAGGGCCTGGAAGGTCTGCGGAACTTTCGCCCGGGCCGTCGCGCAGGGGCGCGGCGAGGTGTACCGGCGTTATCTGCCCGGGGAGATCGCGCTGGTGGGGCGCCTGCTCTCGCAAACGCCGGAGGACCGCCGATTCCGGCGCGTTTTCGAGGCGCGCCTGGCGCGCCTCTGTTAGAGTCACCTGAGGAGAACACCATGTTTGGTTCACTCGGCGTCCCCGAACTGCTCATCATTCTGTTGATCGTCATCATCATCTTTGGCGCCAACAAGCTCCCACAGCTCGGCAAGGGCTTGGGCCAGGGCCTTCGCAACTTCAAGGAGTCGATCAAAGGAGACGAGCCGCCCCCGCCGCCCAAAGACGCCCCCCCGAAGGCCTAGCGCTCTCGGCTGTCAGGCTCGTATTCTTCGGGTTTTCGCCTTGAAATCGGCGCCGTGGGCTGCCCGCACTTTTCTGTTATGACGTGAGGGAGAGCAGGCCCCTCCCCTACGGCACTACGGCGCGAGGGGCTTCGCGCGCCGAGTCATTTTTTCTTGGCGATGTCTGGGGAAACGCGCGTCTTCTCGCGCGGCAGACGGATGTTCAGGATCCCCGCTTTGTTGCGCAGCGTGTTGCGGTGAATGCCGAGCGATGTCGCGGCGCGCCCGAGATTGCCCGAGGAACGCTTCACGGCGCCCACGATGTACTTCTTCTCGAACTCCTTCTTGGCGAGGTCGAGTGAGATGCCGTGAGAAAGCAATTCGTCGATGATCTGCTGGAGTTGCCCATCGAGATTCACGTCTCCCCCCGGCTTCTCGGAAATCGGAGCGCGCATCTTAGCAAACCGATGCGTCAATCGGTAGCGCTCGGCGGAGAAAATTTTCGCTCGCCATTCTCGTCCGCGGGTTCGCTCGAGATTAAGGAAATTTTTTCCCGTGCCAGCGAGGAAACCCGCGGTTGTCCGAGAAAATGGCGAGGAGCGTCAAAAAAAAGAAGAGGCGGCAGGCGCCTCTCCGAATTTTTTTTTGCGACGACAGCGGGGGACCCCGCAGTTTTTCCGAGTCCCAGGGAGTCGACCTATTTCAGTTCGACCTCGTCCCCGACCTGGATCAGGCGAAACGAATCGGTCAGCCGCGCCACGGCCCACCGGTCTCCCACCATCAGGATCGCGGCCTCGCCAAGATAAGTTCGGGGAATCGAAACTCCTGTCGGCGGAGGCACGGTCACCCAGTAGGAACCGATCGGCCGGACGCCGAACTCCTCACCCCACACATAGCGGTAGATCGTGACGAAGTCTCCGGACGAAACGCCGCTCGACGCCCCGAGGTCCACGACCACGACGTGGCCGCTCCCGAGAGCCACGAGCCCGTCTTGAGTGAAGACGACGCGCCCGCGGGCCTTGCTGGAAGGGAGGTCGCCGGCTGTCGCCGGTGGCGACTTGCGGGCGAGCGGGATCGGCACCGGCTCGAATGGCTTCAGGTACGCGCCCATCGGGATATCGGTGCAGGCGCTCGTGACGCGCACGATCGCCGCCCGTCCCTCGACGCTGTGCACGGCCGCACGGCCGCGGTACTGATAGAAGCGGCCCATGCTTCTTCCGGTCAGGGGATGGAAGACCTCCTGTTCCGGCGTCACGATCCAGAACTCGTCACCGGCCTTCAGGCCCTTCTCGACACCGCCGTTCACGTACAGGAGGTCGTCGGTGACGAAGTCCGTCTGCTCCGCGCTGCTCTCGGCTCCCTTGACCTGGATGGGAAACGACTCGGACAGATCCCCCAGGTAGCCGAAGCAGTAGATGTCGCTCTCGAAACCCAGCGGCTGCGGCGCGTTCTCGGAGGCCGGCGGCGGCGGAGTCTCTTCGACCCGGGTGACGGCCGGGGGCCTCTCGTTGACGATGCTCTTCTTCCCGCCGACGGCGGGGGGCGGCGTTCGGGCCGGAGGAGGCGTCTGCGCGTACACCACGCCGGCAATCGAGGCGAAACCCACAACCAGAAGGACTCGGGGAGGGAGACGCATGGCGGCTCCTTATGAATTATGGCTGGTTCTATTTTCTGCCTTAAATTACTCGTTCTTCGCGCCCGTGTCAACGGAAGCGGAGGCTGGCGCCTTGATTTTCGGGACCCGGCTTCGGGCCATCTTCGCGTACTGGCTGCCCGGAAACTCCTCCACGACGCGAGCGTAATAGCGGGCGGCTTCCTCCTGCCGTCCGAGCCTCTTCAAGGCTTCGGCCTCATAGAAGAAGAGCTTGTCCCGGCCTCCGTAGTCGGGGTACCGCTGCTCGATCGAGGTGAAGCGTCCGAGGGCGGCGCCCGGAGCACCCTTGCGGATGTAGAAGTAGCCAACGCCGAATTCATGGT
This sequence comes from Acidobacteriota bacterium, assembly GCA_046726795.1. Classification (GTDB taxonomy): domain Bacteria; phylum Acidobacteriota; class Thermoanaerobaculia; order UBA5066; family Gp7-AA6; genus JAWOLE01. The sequence continues at coordinate 8,648 of JBKPBH010000171.1, read as the reverse complement.
CCGCCAGGGCGTCCGTCAGCCGACGGATGCGCTCTCGTGCCACGGTGACGTACGTGGAGTTGGGGTACTCCTGGAGCAGGACCCGATATTGCTCGAGCGCTTCGCGGGTGGAGGTCTGATCGCGGTCGGGCTTCTCGTGTTCCTTGTCGTAGCAGACAGCAAACTGATAACGCGCGTAGTCGCGCTGCGGCGCGCCCGGATAACGATTCAGGTAATCGCGATATCGGAAGCGCGCCTCGGTGTAACCCGTCGTCCCGCCCTGCCGGAAGTACGAGTCGGCCACCAGGAGCAGAGCCTGCCGGCCTTCGGGATCGTTGGGATAGGTTTCGAAGACGAAGTTCAGGTACTTTCGCCCCTCGTCGTACTTCTTCTTCTCTAGGAGCGCCTTGCCCTTCTGGAAGAGGACGTCCTTTGGGGAGTTCAGCAGCTCCAGGGTGATCTTGTCCGGCTTCTTCGGTCTCGAGGCGCAGCCGCTGATCGCCGAGACGAGCAGTGTGGCCGACACCGCGACGATCAGATGCCGCGCCGCGATGAGGAGCGGACGCGCAGACGCGGAGACGCGGAGACGCGGAGAGTCTCTTCTCAAACTCTCACTCCCCCGCGGGCCACGGCCTTGAGCGTTGCGATGGCGTTCTTCACGTTCTTCTGACCGTATATCGCGGTTCCGGCGACGAGAATTTCCGCGCCGGCCTCGACGAGCTCCGCGGCGTTGCCCGGGTCCACCCCTCCATCCACCTCGATGGGCGCCCGGCCGCCCGCTTCGAGCGCCTTCTCGCGAGCCCGGCGGACCTTCGCCAACGAAGAAGTCAGGAAGGGTTGGCCGCCCCAGCCCGGGTTGACCGACATCACGACGGCGAAGTCGAGGTCGCCCCAGCTCTCGTCGAGCGCGCCGACCGGTGTCGCGGGGTTGACGGCGGCTCCCGCTCGGGCGCCGCCGCGGCGAATGGCGTCCAGACAGCGCTGGAGATGTCTGGTCGCCTCGACGTGGACGGAGACCCAGTCGGCGCCCGCATCGATGTAGCTCGAGAGCGTCTGCTCGGGCCGTTCGATCATCAGGTGGACGTCGAGAGGCAGGCGTGTCGCCTTCTTCAACGCGCGGACGACCGGCGGTCCGATCGTCAGGTTCGGCACGAAATGCCCGTCCATGACGTCCACGTGCACGAGGTCCGCGCCCCCCTCCTCGGCCGCGGCCAGGGCCTCTGCCAGTCGGGCGAAGTCCGCGGCCAGGATCGACGGCGCGATGCGGACATTCATCGGAAGACCGGAGGCGCCTCGCCGGGGCGCGAAATCGTCAACGACACGACATCGCGGCTCGAAATCGGCGAGCCCGCCGGCGGGAACTGTTTCAGAACCGTGTTCGTCGCGACCCCTTCATAGGCTTCGTAGCGGGCGCTGCCCACACGGAAGCCGCGGCTCGCGAGCGCCGCGCGGATCTGCTCGGCGTCGCGGCCCACCAGATCCGGCATGACGTGGCGGACTTCCGGAGCGCCCCGGTTCGTCAGCACGTCCACGGCTCCGTTGCGCCCGGCGGGAACATCCGGCTCGGGGTCCTGCGCGACGATCCCGACCCGCGCGTCCGAATCCCGGAACCAGGACACGCTGCCGAGCTGGAGCGATTCCTGGGCGAGCCGGAGCGCGGCCGCTCGCGGGGGCAGACCCGCGAGCTCCGGTACCCTGGTCTGCCTGGCCCCGAGCGACAACACGACGCGCACGACTTGGGACGGCTTGGCGAGCGACCCTCCCTCCGGCTCCTGCGAGAGGATCCTGTCCTTCGCAACCCGGTCGTCGCTGCGGGCGCGGCCGGGCTGATCCTCGACCCGGAGGCCGGCGTCGTGCGCGATGCGGATCGCGTCGAGAACGGTCTTTCCCGTCAGGTCGGGCACGGCCACCGAGCGGCCGACGATGGACCGCTGGAAGGCCAGCCAGGCGCCGCCGAGGAAGATCGCGACGAGCAGAACCCCGTAGAACAGCCGAAAAAGGGCTCTTCTCACAGACTCAAGTTAGCATGTTTTGACGACGAGACATCGTGACGCGGCGACACGGTGACGCGGCGAGTGGCTCGATCCCCGCGTCTGCGCGTCTCCGCGTATTTCCGTTGACAGCCGGCCCGCGGTTTGCAACCCTCCTTTCCCTATGCCGAGCAGGCGGTCTGAAGAGAACGAGTTCCCGTCCTGGTTTTCGGACAGCCGGTTCAAGAAGGCTGACCTGCACTGCCACTCGGTGTACTCCACGTTCAAGTATTTCCGCATCGCGAACACTCGCGACTCCTACAACCGTCCCGAGGAGGTCTATCGGCTGGCCAAGAAGCGCGGGATGGACTTCGTGACTCTGACCGATCACGACTCGATCGACGGCTGCCTCCGTCTCCTCAACCATCACCCCGACTTGACCGATTTCTTCGTCTCCGAGGAGGTCGAGACCTGGTTTCCCGACACGCGCCAGCGCATCCACGTCAACGTCTTCGACATCAACGAGCGCCAGCACGCCGAGATCCAGCGGCTGCGCGACAACATCTACGACCTGCACGCGTATCTCCGCCAGGAGCGCATCCTGGCCTCGGCCAATCACATGTTCCAGAACTACCGGATGCGCAACTCCCCGCGCCAGTACTTCGAAGAAATGCTCCGGATGTTCGACGTCTTCGAGGTCAAGAACGGCGCGATGGCCTCGCAGCACAACCGGCTGATCGAAGACCTGATGGCCGTCGTGTCCGAGAAGCGGGGAGCCGTCTCGCTCGTGGCCGGCTCGGACGCGCACACGCTCTCACCGCTGGCGCGGGTGTACACGGTCGCGGAGGCCGAGACCTATCGCGATTTCCTGGACAGGATCCGCGCCGGAGAATGTTTCGTCTGGGGGAGCGAAATGGGCTTCCGCGTCCTCCTCTCGGACGTGTACCGGATGGTGTTTCGCTACTACGGCAGCGTGCTCGACTTGAAGAACCCCGAGTTCACGCGCGGCGAGAAGGCGCGGCACCTGGCGCTGGCCGCCGTCGGCGCCCCGTTCTCGGCCGCCGGCGTCCCCTTCGCGCTGGCTTCCCTGAATTACCTGAAGCAGATCTTCGTCTCCAAGATGGTCGGCCAGGAGCTCTTCCAGCATTTCGAAGACGAATCGAAGCCCTCCTAGACAGACGCGGGGACACGGGGACGCGGGGACACGGAGAGTCTTCGCGTCTGAAACTCACCCGATAGAATCTCCTTGATGCCACGCAACGTGTTGGCCGCCAACGATCTGCTGATCGGCGCTCACCAGTCCATCGCGGGGGGGACGCCGCGGGCGGTCGAGCGCGGCGTCGCGTCGGGATGCCGGGTCGTGCAGATTTTCGTCAAGAACAACAACCGGTGGGTCGGAAAGGAAATCGGGGAGCCGGAAGCGCGCCGATTCCGCAGGGACGTACGACGCGCCCGGCTCGCGCACGTCGCGGCGCACACCTCCTATCTGATCAACCTCGCCTCGCCCTCGCAAGAGCTGCGCCGGCAATCCGTCGCCTCGCTCGCGGACGAGATCCAGCGTTGCCACCGCCTGGGCATCCCCGATCTCGTCCTCCACCCCGGCGCGCACGGCGGCGAGGGGGAGGCGGCCGGCGTGGCCCGGATCGCCGCCTCCTTGGACGAAGCCTTCCGGATGACCGAAGGCACGCGCGTGCGCGTCCTGCTCGAGACGGCGGCCGGGCAGGGAACGTCGGTCGGCCACCGTTTCGAGCAATTGCGGGACATCCTGGGCGCCGTCCGGCGGCGCCAGCGGGTCGCGGTGTGTTTCGACACCTGCCACGTCCATGCGGCGGGCTACGATCTCTCTTCCTCCGAGGGGTACGCGGAAACACTCTGGTCATTCGAGCGCGCCGTGGGCCTCGACCGGCTGGCCGCGATCCACGTCAACGATTCGAAGAAGCCCCGCGGCTCGCGCGTGGATCGCCACGAGCACATCGGCCGAGGAGCGATCGGACGCCAGGGCTTCCGAAACCTCATGACCGATCAGCGCCTGGAGTGCATTCCGAAGTTCCTGGAAACTCCCAAGGACGACGCGCTCGACCTCGATCGCAGGAACCTCGCGACGCTGTCCCGCCTCGCCTCTTCTCCCTCTCTTCCCACGAGAACATCTGGACGTGCACGCCGAAGCCCGGCGAAGGCGGCTGAGGGCTTTTGAGAATCGGCTCGGGCGGCCCGCAGTATTTCCTCCTTCTCGGCGGCGCGGCGGCTCTCACAATTCTCTCGATCGCGAAGCTTCCGCCGCCAGCCGAGATCGTCAAGGCGCCTTCGACGCCGTTCGACCGCAACCCTGCGGCCGCCGCAGCGTCGGACTATCGCCTGTTTCAGATGGCGGCCGCCGCCATTCCCGCGGGCGCCACCGTCTCCCCCGTCTCGCAGCCGAGGAATGCCGTCCGCGAGACCTCGCTCGGCCGCGAGGCCGTCGGCCTGCTGCCGCGGTGCAGGGTCCTGCCCGCCGCCGCCTGGGACACGGCGACTCATCTCGAGGACCAGGCGAAGTTCCTGATCGTCGCCGGCCCGCGGCCCTCGAATCCCCCTGGAGATCTCGTCCTCGAGACGCCGGAGGGGACCGTCTGGAGGAGGCGAAGACCTTGAGACCCGGCCATCTCTGGCTCGCGAGCCTCGCCTGCTGCCCGCTGGCCGGCTGGCCGCTCCTCGCCCATGCCGGCTACAGGCGTCTTTCACGCCCCTGCCGCGCCGGCCTCGCCGCCGCCGTGGGGAGCGTCCTCGTCTCCGGCTGGATGACGTTCTTCGCTCTGGCCGGGATCGCCTGGCGGCTGGCCGCGATCGTCGTGCTCGCCGGTCTGACCGCGTTCCTGTTGCGTTTCCTGCCGCTCGAGGATTCTTCCGAGCCGGCTGCGCCTCCGGAACTTCCGGCGCGCCGGGCGGAGAGACTGGCGCCCAGCGTGGCTGTGATTTCTGTCATCGCCGCTTTCGCCGCGACGGCGTCGGCGGCCGCGACCTCTCCCGACCTTCTCTTCTTCTGGGGGCCGAAAGCGCAGGCCTTCGCCGCCGCGCGGACCGTGGACACTTCCTTCCTGCGCGAACCGTTCCTGGAGTACATGCACGCCTCCTACCCGCCACTCGTCACGAATCTCTATGCGTTCGCCTCGATCGCGGCGGGACGGTTCGCCTGGGGAGCGGCGACGTTCGTCTTCCCGCTGTGCCTCGCCGCGCTCGCTTTCGCCCTTCCGGGTCTGCTGCGCACGGCGACGCCGCGCGGGACCGCCTGGGCCGCTTCGGCGCTCGTCGTCGCGGCCCTCGGCTTCCTCGGCAACGAGGTCGACGTCGCCGGAAACGGCGAGCCCTGGCTCTGGCTCTTCGAGACTCTCGCGATGGTGCTCCTCGTCGGGGGAGCGGCGACGACCGGCGCGGGCCAGCTGCTCGCGGGACTCCTCCTGGCTGGAGCGGTCTCGACCAAGGTCGAAGGGCTTCCGTTCGCGGTCACGGCCGCGATCCTCTTCCTCGCGATCCGGAGACGGGAGCTGCGGATCGGTCGGGCCGCGGCCTTTCTGCTGCTCCCGGGCGTGGTTTCGCTGGGAGCCTGGTTCGCCTTCGGCGCCAGTCGCCGCCTCTTTTACGGTTACGAGCAATACGGAAGCTTCCTCGAGATCCACTGGAACGAGCTAGCGCGCGTGCTCTCGTCAATCGCCAACGCCCTCTGGTCGGCCGGCTGGACTCTTCCGTGGCTCCTGCCCGTGGCCGCCCTGCTCGCCGCGCCGGGAAAGTCCCGCCTCGCGGCGCTTCCGCTCACTCTCGCCGCCGTTCTGACGGGGTTCTTTGTTTTCACCTACCTGCACTTGCCGGATTCGTCGCGCTGGATCGAGTGGTCGGCCGGCCGGGTCTTTTCCCCCCTCCTCGCGCTCCTGGTCGTCGCCGCCGTCTGCGGCCGCCAGGACCCTGTCATCCGTGCGGTATCACCTCGCAACGCACTATTTACTGAATAACCGGCAGAGAGATTATGGTCGCGGCGCGCGAAGTCTCCCGAGCAATGCGAGGGAGGAGGCGCGCGCCGCGGGAGGCGAAGCGAGAGGAAGGGACCAGGCGGGCGACAGCCCGCCGCAGTCCCGAGCGAGCGAAGCCGACGTGCTAGTAGGTCGGCGTCGGTGTCATCTGGGGCGGCGGCGTCATTCCGGGCGAGGGCGTAACGAACGTGGGGGATGTGGGCGAAGAGTTGCCGCTCCCGCCGCACGCCACGTATCCGGCCGCAAAGAGAAGAACCAACAGAAGCACGAGGAGCTTTTTCATGGGACCTCCTTCATCACCCGCACCCCGAGGGGGAAGCGCGTCTGCGCCGGCATCGACGCATCGAATCTGGAAAGAGCAACACGACTGCCATGGCCCGGCCGACGAAGAAGCCTGGCGTAGCGGAGCATTCCGAACGCGCTGAGGGGCGGTGCGTTACGCGCGCTTAAGCGCGGCTTAAGCGCCTCCCTGCGGCGTGATATCTCTTGAGAAAGCCTTAACGGATTGGAGGAGCCGATGCGACGACGCGCTCAGAAGACGGGTTCAGGGACTCTGAATCGGAGGACTCTCTTCCGGTACGGCGCCGCCGGCGGGGCTCTCGCGCTGGCGGGACCGTCCCTCGCCCGGCAGGCACCGGTTGCCTCACCGGCCGCGTCGGCGGCGGCGAAGTCCGAGGCCTTCGAGCTCGAGGAGCTGACAATCGCGGACCTGCAGAAACGCATGGTCGCCGGCGAAGACACCGCGCGGTCGCTGACGGAGAAGTACATCGCCCGGATCGAGGCGCTCGACAAGCGCGGTCCGCAGCTGCGCTCGGTCCTCGAGATCAATCCGGAGGCGATCGCGATCGCCGAGAGCCTCGACGCCGAGCGGAAGGCGGGTCGGGTCCGCGGGCTGCTTCACGGGATCCCGATCCTGATCAAGGACAACATCGGCACGGCCGACCGGATGACGACCACGGCCGGATCGCTCGCGCTCGAAGGCTCGATCCCCTCCTCCGACGCGTTCGTGGCGAAGATGCTGCGCGAAGCCGGAGCGGTCCTGCTTGGCAAGACGAACCTGTCGGAGTGGGCGAACTTCCGATCGACTCATTCCTCCTCCGGCTGGAGCGGCCGGGGCGGGCAGTGCCGCAACCCCTACGCGCTCGACCGCAACCCCTCGGGCTCGAGCTCGGGCTCCGGCGCCGCCGCCGCCGCGAATCTCTGCGCCGCGGCCGTGGGCACCGAGACGGACGGCTCGATCGTCTCCCCGTCGAACAACTGCTCGCTCGTCGGCATCAAGCCCACGCTCGGTCTTGCCAGCCGCTCGGGCATCGTCCCCATCGCGCACAGCCAGGACACCCCAGGGCCCATGTGCCGCACGGTCGCCGATGCCGCGACGTTGCTGGCCGCGATGTCGGGACCGGACCGTGCCGACCCGGCGACGAAGGAAGCCGCCACGAAGGGCGCGCGCGACTTGACGAAGTTTCTCGACCCGAAGGGACTCCAGGGCGCGCGCATCGGCGTGCCTCGGAAGGTGCTCTTCGGACAGAACCCCGCGGCGGACCGGATCGTCGAGCGAGCGCTGGAGGACATGAAGAAGCTTGGTGCGGTGATCGTGGACCCGGCCGACATCGAGAACGCGGACGCCTTCGAGAAATCGGAGCTCGAGGTCCTCTTCTACGAGTTCAAGGCCGACCTGAATCAGTACCTCACTTCCCTGCCCGGCGCGCGCGTGAAGACACTGAAGGACTTAATCGAGTTCAATGAGAAGAACCGCGACAGAGAGATGCCCTACTTCGGCCAGGAGCTCTTCCTGAGAGCGGAAGCAAAAGGCCCGCTGACGGAAAAGCCCTACCGCGACGCCCTCGAAAAGGACTTGCGCCTGTCGCGCAAGGAGGGAATCGACAAGACCATGGACAAACACAAGCTCGATGCCCTCGTCGCCCCGACGAGCGGTCCTCCGACGCTGATCGACCTCGTCAACGGCGACTACGGCGTCAACGGAAGCTCGACGATCCCGGCCGTCGCGGGGTATCCGGACATCACCGTCCCCGCCGGGTACGACTTCGGCCTGCCCGTCGGCATCTCGTTCTTCGGGCGCGCCTGGAGCGAGCCCACCCTCATCCGGATCGCCTACGCCTACGAGCAGACCACTCGCCACCGAAAACCGCCCCGATTCCTCACCACCGCCGACCTGACGACGCCGTAGGTCGAGCAGGGCCGTGACCTAGCAGGCTGCTGAAAAATGGATGCGGGCGTCGTGTCTAACAGTCGGCCGTAGGCGTTCGCTTCGCGAACGGCGGCCGAGAGAGTTCAAGGACCGAAGCCTGCTCCGTATCTTCTTGAAAACTCTCGGCTGCCGGTCGCAACGCGACCGCCGCAGCCGAAAGCCTCGCCGCTCCTCCCCGATGCGCTCTGGCATCGCCTTCGTCGCGGCTCCTTGCATCCGGCCCCCGGCGCTCGCAACGCCGCTCCATACCCCTTTTCAGCAACCTGCTAGGGGTTTTCGACGCCGAGCTCCTTCAGTTTGGCGGTGGCGCTGGCGCGGACGGATTGCTTGGTGGACTCGGAGGACTTGTCGCGGGAGAGAGTCTCGAGGGCCTTCTTGTAGAGGGAGATGGCCTGCTTGCGGTCCCCTTTCTTCATGTGGGCTTCGGCCAGGCTGTCGTAGGTGTTGGCAGAGTCGGGATAGAGCTGCGTGTTGAGTAGGAAGATCGCG
>JBKPBH010000170.1:0-6496 GCA_046726795.1 Acidobacteriota bacterium | reverse complement strand
GATCGAGGCGGCCGAAGAGAACTCGCTCTCCGTCGGGGGACAGCTCGATCGTGTCGTGGCGCCCGGGCTCGCCGACGGGCTGCAGTCGTTTTCCCTGTCGGTCGAACCAGACGAGCTGGGAGTCGGGATTCCTGCTGCCGTAAAGAAGCACGCCCGCCGACGCGCTGAATTCGAAGAGGTGATTCGGGCCCATTTCCGCGATCTGTTCGCCGATCGCGGCCGGATCTCCTTCGAGCTTTCGGCGTTTCGGGTCGAGCCGCTGCGCCAGCAGGGCTCCTCCGCGAACGAACAGAAGATGGTTCGGGGAGACAAAGAGGGGATTGGAGACCGCCTGAACCAACGACTCGCTGTCCTGCGAATCGAGTGAGCCCACCCGGATCCAGTGGTCCTCGGTCCGCCAGGAGTCGGCCTGGTAGAGAAAGTGGCGGCCGTCCGGCAAGAAGGAAGGGTATCGATGGGATTCATCGCGAGGACCGAGCTTCGTGACGGCAACCGGCGTTCCTCCGGTCGCGGCGACGCGAAAGAGCCCGTCCAGCTCTTTCGGCGCGAAGACGATGATCCCTTCCCGACTCCAGGTGCCTCCGAAAGGCGCCGGAGCTTCGCAAAGGACCTGCGGAGGCCCGCCGGACGCTTCGATCTTCTTCAGCTTTCCGTCCGCGAAGAAACCGAGGAATCGCCCGTCGGGGGACCAGAACGGATTGCGCGCGCCTTCGGTGGCGGGCAGAGGAGCGGCGGCGAGGGAATCGAGCGGACGGATGAAGAGCTGGCTCCTTCCGCCCGAAAAGTGCGCGACGAAAGCGACACGCGATCCATCGGGCGAGACGGTCGCGGCGTCCATCCACTCGAAAGCGGCCTTCGCGGGCGTCGGCAACGAGAGCCGGACGGGGCGCTGCGAAGCCGCCGGACGGGAGAAAGAGAACGCCGCGATGGCGACGGCGGCGAGCACGGCCAGAGCCGCGGCGGTCCAGGCGAGAACTTCGCGGCTTCGGCGTCGTGCGACGACCGGCGCCGGCACGCCCGCCTGGGACCCTCCCTCTGCGATCCACTGGAGCTGCAGGCGCGCGTCGTGGGCGGTCTGGAAACGGTCTTCCGGGTCCTTGGCGAGGCATGTCTTGACGACGCGATCGAGGGCCGGCGGCGTCATCGGCTGGAGCGCCGCGATCGGTGCCGGCTCCTCCTTCATGATCGCCGAGATCAGAGACGCCTGGGAGGCGCCGGAAAACGCCTTCCTCCCCGTCGCCATCTCGTAGAGGACTGCGCCGAAGGCGAAGAGGTCCGTCCGCGCGTCGGCCTCCTTCCCCTCGAGCTGCTCGGGCGCCATGTACTGGAAGGTCCCGAGGATTGTTCCTTCGGCGGTCAGGTTCGCCGCGGCCTGGGTCGGCATCACCGAAACGCCGGAAAGCGAAGACGCCGGCCGCATCGCCTTGGCGAGACCGAAGTCGAGGAGCTTCACGCCGGACTTCGTCAGCATGACGTTGCCGGGCTTCAGGTCCCGGTGCACGATCCCTTGCCGGTGCGCTTTGTCCAGCGCATCGGCCATCTCGATCCCGCAGCGCAGGACTTGTTCGCTCGGGAGCGGTCCCCGGCTCAGCCGGTCGGCCAGCGTCTCCCCCTCCAGGTACTCCATGACCAGGTACTCGGCGCCGTCCTGATTCCCCACGTCGTAGAGGGCGCAGATGTGCGGGTGCGAGAGCGAGGAGATCGTCCTGGCTTCCCGCTCGAAGCGCTGCCGCACTTCCGAGCTCTCCGAAAGATGCCGTGGAAGGACTTTGACCGCTACCGTGCGCTCGAGCCGCGTGTCCCGCGCCTTGTAGACTTCCCCCATCCCTCCCGCGCCGAGCGGAGAGAGGACCTCGTAGGGGCCGAGGCGAGTGCCTTGGGAGATGGCCAAGACCGGAAAGATTACAACGAGACCTCGTCAGCACACGGGGTGACTGGCGAGAGGCTCATGGGCCGCGACCGAGCAGGCGCGACCAAATCGTGGGTCTTCGCCAGGACTGGAGGTTCTCGGCGAGATACAGCGTGGTCAGATACTGCTGGCACGAGTAGGCGTAGGACTTCCCATCGCGTGTCATCGCGACGGCACGCACGGCCTGGCCTGCGGTGTCGGGCGGCGCGAGCTCCTTCCAGAGCGTTGCGCGGCCGCTTTCGACGTCGATCTTCTCGACCCTTGCCGGGATCTCGCCCAATCGGAAGACGTAGAAGCCCTTGCCGTCCGCCGACCACTGAACGGGTACATAGAAACCGGCAAGGCCCGGGATCGGGCGCGGTTGCCCTCCATCGACGGGGCAAACCACGATCTGATTCTCGGGTGAGCGCGCGACCACCAGTAGCCCGTCCGGCGACAGCGCGTTGCCTCCCGAGACGAGCTCATACCCTTCCGGAGCCACGCGCCTGGGTTCGCGCCCCTCCGAGTCGACGATGAAGATGCCGGTCGTCCCGCCTTTCGCCTTGCCCCAGACGAGGACTCTCTTGCCGTCGCGGAACCAGCTCGCCCATCGGATGGCTTCGAAGAATCCTTCACTCATCGGTCTTGGTGCTCCGGCAGCCGTCGGGAGCGCCAGCAACCTGCCCTGCTGGCTCGCGAGCACCCACGCTCCGTCGGGCGAGAGACCGTGCGCCACGCCGTCGCCCAGTCGAACGGGCGGCGAATCATCCGCCCTCGCGATCCAAACACCCTGCGTGCCCTGGAGAAAGGTGTCTCGCAGGACGAGCAGTTTGCCGTCATCGGAGAGGTCCACCATCCGGATGTCCGTTCGGTTCACGAGACGGGATTCCCCCTTCTGACCCGAAAGGAGGCCGCGTGTCCATTCCTCCTGATCGAAGAGCGTGATCAGCGCCTTCCCGTCCCGAGAGACATCGTTGAGATCGGCGGTGGAGGGTCCGCGTTCGAGAAGGCGCTGCCGGCCCGAGAGGTCGGAAGCCAGGAGGGGGGTCTCGTCCGACTCGCGAGTGCTTGCGGGGAACCAAATCTCGTCACCCTCCGGCGACCAGGGGGAGCTCCACCAGTCTGACCAGAGAGGGCCGAGTACTGTTTTGCGGTTCTGAGAGTCGATGACGGAGAGCGCGTAACCATTGAAAGGCAGACCCTCGTAAAAGGCGATGCGACCGCCCCGAGGAGACACGCGTGGCGACAGAATCCAGGCCGAGCTCTCATAGGCCAGTCGGCCGGGCGGATATTCCAGCCGCCATCGCGCGCCGGCCTGTCGGACGACGGCGAGGTCCTTCCCGTCGGGGCCCCAATCGGCATAGCGCACTTCTCGCAGGACCTCGCGCGGGGATCCGCCGGAGAGCGGCACAACCGCGAGCGTCCCGCGGCGGACATAGAGGTTGTAGTCGACCTTCGGATCGAGAAGGACTGCCATTTCGCCGCGTAACGAGACGGCGAGAAGCATCGCGTTCGGCAAGGAAAGCGCGGTGGACTCGCGGCCCCCCGGGCGCGTCGAGAAAATCCGGGAGGGCGCCCCGTCCCAGTCGGCGCTGTAGAGAATGGTCTGTCCGTCCGGAGCGAAGCGGGCGTTGCTGATGAAGCCACGACGGTAGGTGAGTCGGTGGTAGGTCGGAGCAGAACGACTCCCGCCGTGGGCGAACCAGGATCCTGCCAGAAGCCCCGCTCCCAGGAGCGCCAGCCCTACCGCGACGGCGGTTGCGGCACGAGTCCGTCGGGGACGGCCTGACGACGGCGCTCGCGCGGTCCCGCTTGCCGTCGGGAGACCCGACAGCGCCTCGAGGGCGAACGCGACGTCGCTCGAGGACTGGAACCGGCGCTCGGGGTTCTTCTCGAGGCAGTGACGGAGGATGCGCTCGAGGCCCGGGCTGATGTTCTCGTTGGTGATGGAGAGGTCCGGGGGCTCCTCCTTCAGGATCGCGGCCATCGTCTCGCCGGCCGAATCGGCGTGGAAGGCACGCTTCCCCGAGAGCATCTCGTAGAGGATTGTCCCGAACGAGAAGATGTCGCTTCTCGCGTCGGCCGGCCTTCCCTTGACCTGCTCGGGCGACATGTAGCCGAGCGTGCCCATCACGACGCCGGGCTCGGTGCCGGGTGTGACGGTCGGAAGATTCGTCGCGGCGCCGGATTGCCCGACCTCGGTCAGCTTGGCCAGCCCGAAGTCGAGGATCTTGACTCGGCCGCCCTTCGTGACGAAGAGGTTCTCGGGCTTCAGGTCCCGGTGCACGATCCCCTTATCGTGAGCGGCGGCGAGCCCATGGGTGATCTGGACGGCGTAGTCGATCACCTTGCGCGATGAGAAGCGGCCGCCCGCGAGCTCCGCGCGCAGCGTCTCCCCCTCGAGGAGCTCCTGGACGACATAGGGCGCGCCGTCGTGTGTCCCGATGTCGTAGACCGCGGTGATGTTGGGATGGTTCAGGACTCCGGCGGCGCGGGCCTCCTGCTCGAACCGGCGCAGGCGCTCGGCGTCCTGCGACAACGACGCCGGCAGGACCTTGACGGCGACCTCGCGGCCGAGCCTCGGGTCCTTCGCCCGGTACACCTCGCCCATGCCTCCCGCGCCCAGGGGCGCCAGGACCTCGTAGGGACCCAGCCGGCTGCCCGTCGAGAGCGTCATTTCAATCCAAGACTCCTACCAGATCACCCGGACGACCCCGGACTCCTGGATGTCGCCGTCGCGCGTCAGGAGAGGCAACGAGAGGCTTGTGGCCGCCGCGCAGATCAGCGCGTCGAAAGGGTCGTCGTTGGGACGGTTCTCCTCGGCCAGGAAGACCTGCTCGGCGCTCAGGTCCAGGGGCTGGTAGGCGGGGTTGCTGAAGAGGTCCTCGAAGAACCCCCGAAAAGAAGGGCGCAGCTCGATACGCGCCCTGCGCGCGAGCAGGGAGCATTCCCAGAGCACTGCCATGGGAACATAGGTCAGGGCCGAGCGCTCCTCGCAGGCAGCGAAGTGCGCCGCCGCTTTCCGGGAGAGGCGGCGGTCCCTGCTCGCGAAAAACAGGAGAGGATGCGTATCGGTGACAACCGCGGTCTCAGGCACGCTTGCGCCTCGGTGCCGCACGGCGGCCGTGCCGGCGATCTCCTCCCGGCCTGCCCCTCTCCTTTCGACGAACCGACCTTCGGAACAGCTCGGCGACCTGAGCTCCCGCTTCGGACAGAGCCTCCTCAGACTTCGGGATCCTGGCATTGCCCACCACGGAACGGACTTCCGCTGTCGAGGCACCGGTCCCGGCGCGCGCGTCCGTGAGGATCCCGTCGAGCGCCTCGCTGAGGCTGCGGACACCGCTCGCCTTGACGCGGGTCCTCAACCAGAGAAGGTTGTCCGGGTGGAGCGTCACGGAGACGGCCTTCTTGCTCATACGATGATTATACGATAAATATCCGGACCCCTCCGCGGGAGTGCCGATCCCCATCACGAAACGCCGAGTCCTCTCAGTTCTTCCGCAGCAGGGACGTCCAGTTGATGAAGAGGTCGAGAGGGGGCGAGCCCACCTCGGAGGCCAGGCTGTTGACGAGAAAGCGCTGCCCGTTGGAAGCCACGTCGTAGACCGTCCCCGCCCCGGAGGGGTGAATGGGGAAAAGAGCCACAGGCGAGCCCGCGTGAAACTTCGTGTCCGCGCTGACGGGCACGGCCATGAGCTTGAAATCGAGGCCCAGGTAGTACAGCTCTTTGCCGTCGCGCCTCCAGGCAGGGAATGCTCCTCCGGCCGTCGAGATCTGCCACGTCCCGGATCCCGAAGGGAACGGGCGCACGTAGACTTCGGCTGTTCCGGACTGATCGGAGGCGTAGGCGATCCAGCGGCCATCCGGAGAGAAGCGACTGTTCCCCTGGGAGAGCGCGTCCGCCATGAAAGGCGACGCGCGGTTTCCGCCGGCCATGTCCAGAGTCCAGATCTGGTTGTTTCTCTTCCCCTGAGCCGGGATGACCACGCACGAAAGGAAGCGTCCGTCCGACGACCAGTCCTCCGGGATTCGGTTATCGGCAGACTCCGCGAGGAGCTCCTCCTTGCCGCCGTCGATCGGCTTGATCCACAGGTCTGTTCGCACGTTCCTCGCCTTCCGGTCGGAAGAAAAAACGACCCGCGCACCGTCCGGAGACCAGACCGAGTTGCCTTCGTGCGCCTGTGTCCCCGAGACGAATCTCGTTCCGATTCCGCTCGAGGCGTCGTAAAGCCAGACGTCCGATGTGTCGTGGACGGCGTCGTAGACGTCCGCGACGACCCTGCGGCCATCCGGGGAAAGGCGCACGGACCCGAAGGAGGCCGCTTCTCCCACAGAGCCGCTCTCCTTTCCGCCGCGGTCGAGCCACAAGAGCCGCGAGGCGGGAGCGAACAGCGGGGCCGTGACGAGCACGCTGGATTCGGAGGCGGAGAAGAGATAGAAACTCTGCCAGTTGGCCAGATTCACCCTCTGCACGACGGGCATCGGATCTCCTTCCGTCTCCAGGCGCGAGAGGTCGAACCGATGGGCGAGCAGCGTGCCCTCCTGCACGTACAGCAGATGTCCCGAAGAGTAGGAGGCGTTCGACAGGGTTTTCACGACTGCCTTGTC
>JBKPBH010000169.1:0-7105 GCA_046726795.1 Acidobacteriota bacterium | reverse complement strand
GCGCTACACCTGGTTCGAAGACAACGGCACGTGGAAGAAGAAGCCCACCGCCTAGTCCGAAGACGGTCTCGAGCGATGGTCAAAGGCGGCGCGCTCGCTCTTCTGGCGCTGGGAAGTCTGTTCGTCGCGGCCGTGCGCTTTCGTCAGAAGCCCGGCTCGCCGACTGCCGGTTCCGGGCCGCCGGCGACGGCTTCGAGCACGACTGGCGGTGATACGGCCGGGACTCGCTGGAGCTTCGGCGGTCCCCTGCCCGGCGCGACTCCGTTTGACGATGCGCTCGTGCGCCGGCTCCAGGCCGCCTGGGCCGCCCGGCCCCCCGGCGAGCGGCCGCGCACGCGGCACTTGAATCCGGACGGCTCTCCGAAATACACCAACCGCCTCTACCTCGAAACGAGCCCGTACCTGCGACAGCACGCCCACAATCCGGTGAACTGGTACTCCTGGGGCGACGAGGCTTTCGACACCGCGAGAAGGCTGCACCGCCCGGTCCTGTTGTCTGTGGGTTACTCCACCTGCCACTGGTGCCACGTGATGGAGGAGCAGTCTTTCGAAGACGAGCAGATCGCGCGGTTCATGAACGAGAACTACGTGGCGATCAAGGTGGACCGGGAAGAACGGCCTGACGTGGATGCCATTTACATGAGCGCGGTCCAGATGCTGACCGGCAGCGGCGGCTGGCCAATGACCGTGGCCGCCACGCCCGACCGCAAGCCCTTCTTCGGCGGCACGTACTTTCCTCCGGCGGAGTTCCTCAACCTGCTTGGGCAGCTTCGCAAGGCGTACGACTCCGAGCCGGATCGCGTGGCGCAGGCGGCCGAGGAGATCACCCGACGGGTCCAGCAGAGCATGTCGCAGGTCGGCGCCCAGGGGCGCCCGGATTCTTCGGCCCTCACTCGGGCCGCGGGCTTATATCGAAACCTCTTCGACACGAAGTGGGGAGGGGTCAAGGCCCGCATGAAGTTCCCGACTTCGCTACCAGTCCGTTTCCTGCTCCGGGTCTACCGCCGGACCCACGAGGAGGACCTTCTCCGGCAAGTCACGCTGACGCTCGACCGGATGGCGGCCGGAGGAATGCACGACCAGGTCGGGGGCGGCTTCCACCGGTACTCGACGGACCCGCAGTGGCTCGTGCCTCACTTCGAGAAGATGCTCTATGACAACGCCCTTCTGGCGATGGCCTATCTCGAGGCCTACCAGGCCACAGGAGAGAAACGCTACGCCGAGATCGTTCGGGAGATCCTCCTGTACGTCGAGCGCGACATGACTTCTCCCGAGGGGGCCTTCTATTCGGCCACAGACGCCGACAGCCTCGGACCGACCGGCCGGCGGGAGGAGGGCTGGTTCTTCACCTGGACGCCGGAGGAGATCCGCGAGGTCGTGGACCCCCGCCGCGCCCGGATCGCCGAGGCCTGGTTCGGCGTGACGCCGAAGGGAAACTTCGAAGGCCGAAACATCCTCTACACTCCAAAGCCCCTTGCCGAAGTCGCGGAGGCGCTCGGCATGCCACAGGAACAGGTCCGCACGGCGATCGAGGAGTCGAAGGAGATCCTCTACGAGGCGCGCCGCCAGCGCCCACCTCTCCTGCGCGACGAGAAGATCCTGACGGCCTGGAACGGCCTGATGATCTCGGCCTACGCGCGGGCGGCCCTGGTGCTCGGCAACGAGCGCTACGCGCGGAAGGCCGAAAAGGCGGCAGGGTTCCTGCTGCAGAAGCTCCGCAAAGGAGAGCGGCTCTCCCGGAGCTTCAAGGACGGGCGCGCCCAGCATGACGCCTACCTCGACGATTACGCCTTTCTGGGCGCCGGGCTCCTCGACCTCTTCGAAGCGACGGGGAACACGCGATGGCTGCGCGAGGCCATTTCGCTCGATCGGGTCGTCGAGGCCCACTACGAAGACCGATCGGGGGGCAGCTTCTTCTTGACCGCCGACGACCACGAACGCCTGCTCGCCCGCGAGAGGCCGAGCTACGACGGCGCCGAGCCCTCGGGCAGCTCGGTCGAGATGCTCAACCTCTTGCGTCTCTCTGAGCTCACCGGCAACGAGACCTATCGCAAGCGCGCCGAGCGGGCCTTCACGGCGCTCGGAGGAGCGTTCCAGAATTCCCCGACGGGCGTCTCGGAAGCCCTGATCGCCCTCGACTTCTTTCTCGACTCGGCCAAGGAGATCGTGATCGTGACGCATGGCACACGCGCCGAGGCCGAGCCGTTGCTTGCCCGGCTCCGCACGGCCTATGTGCCGAACCGCGTATTGTTGGTTGCCGCGGAGGGAGCTCCACTGGGTGCACTCGCGCGCTTGGTCCCACTCGTCGAGGGAAAAGTTGCGGCCAAAGGCCAGCCGACCGCCTATGTCTGCAAACGCGGGGTATGTGATCTGCCCACAGCCGACCCTGCCGTCTTCGAGAAGCAGATCCGGCAGGTCGATCCCCTTCCGGGCGCCGCCGAAAAGCACGCCGCCCGATAAAGAACCCGGCTCGCTCCCGAATCAGGAATCCTCGAGCCCTACGCCGTGGTCTCGGCGACGCGATTAGCGAAATTGAAATACGACGGCGGACGCGGCGCAATGGACTTCGGGCTCGGTCAAGCCGGCGGCCAGCAGGTTCGTGGTGCCCGCGATCCACCCCGCCTGGCTCGCGAATCAGCGCGGAGGCTATGCCTGTCACTACTGGCCGTATGGGTCTTCGGGTTCGGCCTTCATTAGCGTCAACTTAAAGACAATCTAAAGCCGATCGTTGCCGGCGCTCTCCCGGCTACGCGTTACAAGTGCTTTTAAATTGTCTTTAGTTGTAATGAGCAGGTTGGGCTCAGCCGTCGAAGCCAGGGTCCTTTAGATGTTCTTTACCATCGTGTGGCGTGGGTACACGTCTTGCGCTGGGAGAGCAGATGGCAAAGGACACATGAAAAAACATCAAAAGTGCTCCTGCCGGCGTTAGTAAGGGCTCGGAGTGGGAAGAGTTAGTAAGGGCTAGGAGTTGGAAGAAAGGAGACAGAATATGGAAGTACAGAGAGACCGTGTAAGAGCCCCGGTGAAGAGACGGATTTCACGAAGAGCATCGGCATTGCTGGCCCTCGTTCTTGGAGCGTCCGCTGCCATTCTGGCATCTCAAGGCTCCCGACAGCCGCCGTTCGACTTCTCGGACGCATACTACCTGGCCAACGGAATCAACCCGGCGAATATCCTTCTCCGCGTCGATGGGACGTGCCCGGCCAACGACAAGCCCTCCTGCTCAGTAGTGGACAACTCCAATACGGACCCAAACAGGCGCAATATCCGGGTGCTCTCGACTACCGGCGGGTTCGACCGCGAGGGCAACAACCTCTACTACAACATCTTCGGTATGGTCATGCCGAACACGTTCACGAACGATGCAGCCGGCCAGAAAGCGATGGCAATTGCCAATAGCTTCGAGGCCTACATCTTCCCGAAGGCGAGCGGCAATCCGTTGAGCCCGGAACTCTCGAATCGCAGACAAGACAACCTCTTCGACACAGGAAACGGCTATTTCGTGGCGAATCCTCTGGGAATCTGGACTGCCGTGTTTGTCAGCTACACGCCTGCTGCCTTTAACACCGCGGAGGGCCAGAAGATCCTGGCGACTCTGGCCGCAAAGAATGGCACGGATCTGGACGGCACGCCAATGATCCGGCAGGTGAAGGAAATAGACTTCCTGGAAGGCAAAGGCCTGGCCGAAGAGCGCACGCGTGCATTGGATGGCTCGCAAGGCCCACCATGGATCATTTGACCGTCCCTCCAGGATCCCCGTGGGGGATCCATAGCGTCGGATGCATTCCTGGAGCTGGTTCGGAAACCGGATGGTGATCCGCTCGTGCTCGACACGCTTCAGCAGTTCCTCTGCCTGCAGCAGACTGGAAGTTTCTGTAAGAGTCAGTGACCGCCTGTCGGGTCTGTGACTGTGTGGTCCGAGTGGACTCACATCGTCACGGGCCCGACTCCTTTTCGCAGTGATTCGTTTCACTCGGCGCGCCCGCGGTTTGGCCCGCCCAGCAGCCCCGCCCGGGAGAGTGAGCCTCTCCTCCGCCTGCGCCCTATCAGTCCGTCATTCGAGCTACGATCTCCCTGCCGTCGAGGAGGTGCCCGATGATCGAACGGGAGATCGAGCGGGTGGTGGACCTGGTGGATCCGAACGTCAACCGGATCCACAACATGAGTATCGAGGAGGCGCGGGCGCGGGTGGCGCGAGGCCAGCCTTCGGGGGTGCGTGAGATCGACGGCTCCTTCGCGCTCGTCGCGCGCCAGGGAGAGGCCGCGCGCCAGGCGCGCTCACTCGACCGACCGCTGCGGTATTTCCTGGCCAAGAGGAGTGAGGGGCCGACGCTCGTGGCGTCAGATCGGATCGACTCGATCCGCGCGTATCTCGAGAGCGAAGGCCTCTCCGGGCAGTTCCATCCAACCTACACGCGGATGGTCCCCGCACACCACGTCGTCGAGGTGAAGCTCGTGGGTTGTCCGGACCCCGACGCCGGATACGCGCGCTTCTTCACGCCCGCCCACGGCACCGGGCCGGCCGACACGGCAGAGCTAGGGAGGCGCTACGTCGGAGCGCTCGCCGGGGAGATCCGAACGTGGCTCTCGAGCCTCCTCGAGTCCGAGCCCATCGGAGTCTGTTTCTCGGGAGGGGTGGACAGCGGAGCGATCTTTCTCGTCACGTATCACCTCCTGGGAGTGCTCGGGATCAGCCCGGCGCGTTTGAAGGCCTTCACGCTCTCTCTGGGAGGCGGCGCGGATCTCGAGCAGGCGCGGCGGTTCCTGCGGGCACTCGACCTGGAGATGTTTCTCGAGCCGGTCGAAGCCGATCCCGGGACGCTCGACCCGTTCGAGGCCGTGCGCGTCACCGAGGACTACAAGCCTCTGGACGTCGAGTGCGCGGCCATGGCCCTGGCACTGTGCCGCGGCATCCGCGCCAGGTATCCGGAGTGGCGTTTTCTCCTGGACGGCGACGGCGGCGACGAAAACCTGAAGGACTATCCGATCGAGGAGAACCCCGAACTGACGATCGCTTCCGTCGTCAACAACCCGCTTCTCTACCAGGAGGGCTGGGGGGTCGGTCGCATGAAGCACTCCCTGACCTATTCCGGCGGCCACAGCCGCTCCTACACCCGGACCTACGCGCCGGCGAAGCGGTGTGGCTTCGAGGGGTTCAGCCCCTTCACGCGGCCGCGGGTGATCGAGGCCGCGGAAGCGATTCCTTTCGCGGCGTTGTCGCAAAGCGACCACGAGAAACTCTACGCGCTCAAGGGCGAGATCGTCTCGAAAGGCGTCGAGGCATTGACGGGCTGGCGCATGCCGGTCTTTCCAAAGCGGCGCTTCCAGCGGGGCGCGCTGCCCGTGGGCGAGCTTCCCCGGCGGTTCCCATTTGGCGAGGCCGACTACCGGATGCATTTGCTCTCGCAGTATTCGTGAGCGCCCCCTATCCGCTCGATCCGGGGCAGAGAGACCGCTGGATCCTCGCGCGTCGAGGTCCGCGCTACGACCTCGATCCCCGGCGTCCCTACGCGCAGATCCACGAGGTCGAGCCAGACGACTCGCTTCGGCCCGTCCCGATCTCCACGATCTTCCTGACCAACCGGGAATGCCCCTGGCGCTGCCTGATGTGCGACCTCTGGCGCAACACCCTGACGGAGCCGGTCGCCCGAGGCGCGATCGCCGGGCAGATCTCCTACGCGCTCTCACGGCTCCCGCCGGCGCGGTGGGTCAAGCTCTACAACGCCGGGAGCTTCTTCGATGCGAAGGCGATCCCGCCGGACGACCGCCCGGCCATCGCGGAGGCCCTCTCCGGTTTCGAGCGCGTGATCGTCGAATCCCACCCCGCCCTGGTCGGAGAATCAAGCCTCGGCTTTCGCGACGCGCTGGAGGGCGTGCTCGAGGTGGCGATGGGTCTCGAGACGATCCATCCCGATGTCTTGCCGCGCTTGAACAAACGAATGACGCTCGAGCAGTTCCGCCGGGCCGCGGAGTTCCTGGCGGCGGCTGGCATTTCGGTGCGGGCCTTCGTGCTCGTCGGCCTGCCTTTCCTCGGACGTCGGGAGGGACTCGACTGGGCCTGTCGCTCCGTCGAGTTCGCGTTCGACAGCGGGGTCTCGGTCGTCTCGCTCCTCCCGACGCGAACCGGCAACGGCGCTCTGGAATCGCTCGAACAGAGGGGCGAGTTCTCGCCGCCGGAGCTTTCCGCGCTCGAAGAAGCGCTCGCTCATGGGCTTGCGGCCCGGCGCGGGCGCGTGCTCGCCGACCTGTGGGACCTCGAGCGCTTGCGGCGTTGCGGGGTCTGCTACGAGGAGCGGCGGCGGCGCCTCGAGGAGATGAACCGGACACAGGCCTTGCTCCCGGAAGTCGCCTGCGGCGCCTGCCGGACCGCTCGATGAAGGGGTCCTTCGACGTCGCCGTCGTGGGCTCCGGTTTCGCCGGCTCGCTCCTGGCGATCCTCTGCCGGCGCCTCGGCCGCTCTGTCGTCTTAGTCGAACGGGGCGTGCACCCGCGCTTCGCGATCGGAGAGTCTTCCTCCCCGCTGGCGAACCTGATCCTGGAGGGACTGTGCGACCGCTACGGCCTCTCGCGCCTTCGCCCCCTCTCGGCCTGGGGCTCCTGGCAGCGGCGATATCCACAGATCGCCTGCGGACTCAAGCGCGGCTTCACGTTTTGCGCGCACCGCTCGGGCCAACCCTTCGAGGCGGATCCGGAGCGCGCCGACCAACTGCTCGTCGCGGCGAGCCCGCGCGACGAGGTCGCCGACACGCACTGGTACCGGGCCGACTTCGACGCCTTTCTCGCCGGCGAAGCTCGTAACGAGGGGGCGGAGTACCTGGACCGCACGCGGCTCGACACGGTCCGGGCCTCAGCCGCCGGGTTCGAGCTTGCCGGCGAGCGCGAAGGCCGGGTTGTGTCGCTCCGGGCGCGTTTCGTCGCCGACGCCTCGGGCCCGGGCGGTTTCCTTCACCGGACGCTCGAGCTGCCCTCGAGCGGCTTTCCAGGCCTCCCCGCGACGGCCGGTCTCTATACGCACTTCGAGGGAGTGCATCGGCTTACCGAGCTCGGCGTTTTCGAGCCTCGAGAGAAGCCGCCGTACCCGCCGGACGACGCAGCGGTCCACCAC
>JBKPBH010000168.1:0-5999 GCA_046726795.1 Acidobacteriota bacterium | reverse complement strand
GACTCGCGGGCCGGACGGGTACGGCCTCGCGTGGCGGTTCGAGGAGCCGGTCGCGCATCGCCGCGAGGTCTCGCGCGAGGTCGCGCGTCGAGGCGTAGCGCTCCTCGGGCTCTTTGGCGAGACAGCGCTCGACGATCCAGCCCATCGGGGCGGGAAGTCTCGCATTGACGGAGGTGACAGGCTCGGGCTCTTCCCGGAGGATCGCCGCCAGCGTCTCGGCGGCGGTCTCCTTCCGAAAGGCGTGACGCCCTGTCGCCATCTCGTACAGGACGCAGCCGAGCGAGAACTGGTCGGATCGGAAATCGAGCGCGCGGCCGCTCGCCTGCTCGGGAGACATGTAAGCGGTGGTGCCGAGGACCACACCCCGGCCGGTCAGCGCTTGCTCCGCGGTGTCCAGCTGCGAGAGCTCTTCGGAGACCGGCAGGGCGAGCTTGGCCAGGCCGAAGTCGAGGATCTTGACGTACCCGTCCCGGGTGACCATCAGGTTCTCGGGCTTCAGATCCCGGTGGACGATGCCGGCGGCGTGCGCGCGGGCCAGTCCCTCGGCGACCTGCGCGCCGATCCGCAGAATCGTGCGCAGGGGAAGGGCTCCCGGCAGGACGAGCTCGCGCAGTGTCTTGCCCTCGACGAGCTCCATGGCGATGTAGAAGGCGGACCCCTCCTGCCCGACGTCGTAGATCGTGACGACGTTGGGATGGTTCAGGGCCGACGCCGACCGCGCCTCGCGCTCGAAGCGTGAGAGGCGCTCGCGGTCAGCCGAGAGCTCTTCCGGCAGGACCTTGATCGCGACCTCGCGGGCGAGCCGCGTGTCGCGCGCCCGGTACACCTCGCCCATCCCGCCCGCGCCGAGCGGATCCAGGATCTCATAGGGTCCGAGCCGGGTTCCAGGGGCAAGCGCCAATGCGCGGGAAGACTACAACGAACTGGTCGCCGGCCTGCATCGGCCAGCCAGCGAAGTCCCTGCCGGCCCGGGTCGGTGGGATGCGCTCACTCAGCCGATTCGCGCTTCCACTCGGCCGATTCGAGCTTCCATCCCTGGCGAATGGTCGTGGCCAGGCAATAGGTCTTCGTGCACGCGACGTTGTTGAGGCAGGCGAGGATCGACTCGCAGACCTGACGCGGGGTCGAGTCCCTGGGGATCGCCGGCATCTCCGTGCACTTTCCCGCATACGCGACGTGGGTCAGGATGCAGGTCGCGCGCGGGGGCGGCTCCCCGGCCGTCGCTCGAGCGGCGGGCTGGCCGCCCAGGGGGAAGACGAAACAGGCGACGAGGATCACGATCGCCGTGCGGAAAACCGGCTTCATGTTTTCCTCCGCTGGAGAGGTCGAAGACCGCCTCCGGGTGAACTTTCCTGCAATCTCGCTGCCGAGACAGCCGCGGCAAGGACCGAGCGGCCCGCGTCGCTGATCTCCTCCGCCCGTCCCTACTTCGCGGCCGGGGCTTTCGCCGACTCCAGGTCCTTCTCGGACGCGGCTGGTCTCTCCGCCGCTTTTTGCGGAGTGTTCTCCGGCAGCGCGTCTTCGGAGATGAGCTTCAGGCCCCTCTCGCGCAGCGTCCAGCCGCGGGCCGCCAGCTCCTTCGCCGCCCGGGGAGAGGCCCGGCCGGTGAGCCAGAGCTCCCGCTTCGCCTTGGGGAAGTCGATCTCGGCGCGCTTGGTCATGCGGTCGAAATGGCCGGCGACCCCCTCGGTCCAGGCGACGTAGTCGAGAGGAAAGAGGCAGGCGAAGCGGTCCCCTTGCGCGACCACGCAGGCGCCGGGGAGGTTGGCGACGATCCGGGTCACGGGAGCCTGCGTCTTGTGGAAGAGGTCCGCGAGCATGGCGCTCTCCGTGTAGAACTGCCCGTCGGCGTCCACCTGCGCGCCTGCCGCCCGCGCCACGAACTCCGGCCTTCCCGAAACGCCGGAGAGAGCGTCCAGGGAGGCGACGAGACGGACCTGCCGTGTCAGGTTGTATTGCCCGTTGAGGCGAAACGCGCGGCTGACTTCCGGCGCCACGCCCATGGCCTTCAACCTCGTTTCGTTCAAGGTCACCAGCTCGTCGGGTTCTTTCATCCAGATCATGTCGTTGACAGTCGCGGTGGTCGACAACGCCGTGAGGACGATCCCGCCGGGCGCGAGGTTCACGCTGAACCGGCCGCCCGCGTCGTACTGCGCGACGTCTCGGAGCTCGTTGTGAAGGACCTCGTTTCTCGTGTAAGGGTCCACGTGGAGCTTCTTGGCCCACGATCGCATGGCGGAGTTCACTCCGATGATGTCCTTGGCCAGGTCGCCGGTGGCGTCCACGGCCTTCCCCGCCGTCGATTGCTCCGTCGCCTTGCTCGTGTCCCGGGGGGCGCTCAGGTTCTCCGGCTCAATCTTGTATTCGTCGCTCCCCATCTTCTCGGCTGTCCGCTTCGCGCCACGGCCGATCCGGCCGAAGAGCCGCGCGACGCCGTCTCCGACCCCGGTGACCGTGTCGACCGGATGGGTCACGACGCTGACCACGCCCTTGCCGACGTCCACCGCGCCGTGCGCGATGCCGCCCGCCGCCACCGCGATCTTGTCCACTTCCTTCAACTGGGCGATGGCGCCGATCTCGTGGACACGCGTCGCGGCCAGAGACGTGCTCTGGACCTTCCAGGTGCCGAACTTCGAGGTGATGACGTAGGTGTTGAAGACGCCGTCCGTCGCGACGTTGTCCTCGAGCTGGTGGTTGGGCCCCTTCAACAACGCGGCGTCGAGGAAATCGGACGCCTTCAGGACCGGAGGCGTCTCGTACGATTCCTGCGCGACGGCCGAGGTCGCGAGCGCGGAGGCGAAGCAGAGAACGACGCGGAGGATTTTCATGAAGAGTCCCCTCTCTTCGGTTTTGTCGAGGATCGGAGCTTATCAGAATCGAGTAGAGTAGGACGGCGCGAGAAAGTTAGAAACCGGGGAGTCATGACCATCCGAAGTCTGTTCCTGGCCGCGGCGCTGGCCCTCGCGGGATGCGCCCAGATCAACGAGGCGAAGAAGGCGCACGAGCTGGCCAGGACGCAGGGGAAGTTCAAGGTTCGTCTGACGAACGATGTGGAAAGCGTGGCCGGGCGATGCAAGTTCGTCCGGAACCTCGTCCCGGACGACGAGCCCGGCTTCAGGCCGACCGAGGCCGAGCTGCCCGACTATTTTCGGACCGAGGCGGTCTACAACGGCGCCGACACGGTCGTGGTGCGCGGCCGGGTCGGTGAGGCCTACGTCTGCGGACCGGCGCCGCTCAACCCGGACGGATCCCGAAAGGCTCTTGACGCCGGCCCTCACTGAGATTCGGGAACCCGCGGCCTGACCCGCCGGCCCTCACTTCTTCTCCAGGTGCCCCCCGAATCCGTACCGCATGGCCGAGAGCACCTTGTTCTGGAACAGGTCCTGGCCCTGCGAGGCGAAGCGCTCGAAGAGCGAGGCGGTCAGGACGAAAGCCGGCACCCCTTCGTCGTTGGCGGCGGTGAGGGTCCAGCGTCCTTCGCCGGAGTCGGAGACCTTGCCGCCGAACTTCTCGAGATCCGGGTCGCCGGCGAGGGCCGCCGCGGTCAGGTCGAGCAGCCACGAGGCCACGACGCTGCCCCGCCGCCAGACTTCGGCGATGTCAGCGAGATTCAAGTCATACTGGTAGTGCTCGGGGTCGCGCAGGGGCGCGGTCTCCGCGTCGCTCGCTCGCGCCGCCATGCCGATGTTGGCATGGCGCAGGATGTTCAGCCCCTCGGCGTACGCACCCATCAGCCCGTACTCGATCCCGTTGTGCACCATCTTGACGAAGTGACCGGCCCCGGAGGGCCCGCAGTGCAGGTAGCCATCCTCGGCGGTGCCCGTCCGGTTCTCGCGCCCCGCCGTGCGCGGGATCGCTCCCTTTCCTGGAGCGAGCGTCCGGAAAACCGGCTCGAGGCGCTGGAAGACCTCGGTTTCACCGCCGATCATCAGGCAATAGCCGCGCTCGAGCCCCCAGACGCCGCCTGAGACGCCCATGTCCACGTAGTGCAGCCCCGTCTGGGCCAGCCGCTTCGCGCGGGCGATGTCGTCGTGATAGTGCGAATTGCCGCCGTCCACGACGACGTCATCCTTCTCGAGGAGGGGCACGAGCGCCTCGAGGGAGGGCCCGACGGCGGCGGCCGGCACCATCAGACAGACGGCTCGCGGCTTCTCGAGCTTCCCGACGAACTCCTGGATCGAGTACGCGCCGACCGCGTTTTCACGGACGAGGGCGTCGACGGCGTCCCGCGTGCGGTTGTAGACGACGCAGGCGTGGCCCCCGCGCAGGAGCCGCCGGACCATGCTCCCGCCCATCCGTCCGAGACCGATCATGCCGAGCTGCACGGGTTCCTCCTCTCTCCTCCTCCTCAGCGCAGCGCCGCCGCGACCGCGGCGTCGAGGCGGGCGAGCGCGGCTGAGACGTCAGACGGCAGGTGGACGCGCAGGGCCCGGCGCCCCCGTTCCGCCAGCACGTCGAAGTCGCCGCGGGCCTGGGCCGCCTTCACGATTCCAAACGTGTACTTCTGCCCGGGCACGGCGAGATCCTCGGCGTCATCGCAGGTGATCTGAAGGAACACGCCGGAGTTCGGTCCGCCCTTGTAAGCCTGCCCGGTCGAGTGAAGGAAGCGCGGCCCGAAGCCCAGGCAGGTGGCAACGCCGCGCGCGTCCCGGACGCGATGCCTCAGGGTTTGGAGGGTCGCTTCGTGCGCGGCGTTGCTCTCCACGTAGGCGAGAATCGCGAAGTAGTCCCCCCGGGACAGCCTCGCCAGGTGCGCTCTCAGATACGCGGTGAGCGAGCGCTCCGATCCGGCCGCCTTCGCGAGCGCCGCGGCGTTGGCGGCGTCGGCGAAGAGACGCAGGCCCTCGACTTGGAAGAACGGCGACTCCGGAGGAAGCGCGTCCGTCTTCTCGTACTCGTCCGTCAGGGCCCGCGTCTTGACCTTGCTCGCCTCCACGTCCGGCTGGTCGAAGGGGTTGATGCCGATCACGGAGCCGGCGACGGCGGTCGCCACCTCCCAGCGGAAAAACTCCCGGGCGATGTCGTAGCGGGTCGCGACGCGGAGGCGAACCACCGGGCGGCCGGCCCGCTCCAGGGCTTCGACGCCGGCGTCCTGTCGGGCATCGGAGGCTTCCTCGAGCCGCAGATAGGCGAACAGGCGGTCGTCGCCGTAGGCCGCGGGCGAGGCCAAGGCCTCACGGTCTACGGGGATCACGCCCTTCCCCTGCTTGCCTGTGGATTCGGCGAGGAGTTGCTCGAGCCAGGCCCCCAGGTCGCCGATTCCGGGGGAAGCCAGGATCGTCAGCTTGTCGATTCCCTCGCGGGCAAGCACTCCCAGAATCGTCCCGAGGGCGACGCCGGGATTCTCCGCGGCGTGCACGCCGGGCGCGCAGGCCGCCTTCATGCGGCGCGCTCCGTCGAGCAGGCGTTCCAGGTCCAGGCCCATGACCGCGGCGGGAACCAGGCCGAAACGGGACAGGGCCGAGTATCGGCCCCCGATCGAGGGGACTCCGAAGAACAGGCGCCGGAAGCCGTCGGATTTGGCCTCCCTCTCGAGGCTTGAGCCCGGGTCCGTGATGGCCACGAAGCGGCGGCCCGCCTCGGAGACGCCCACGGTCTTCCGGACGCGGTCGAGGAAGTAAGCCTTGAAGATGTTCGGCTCGAGCGTGGAGCCGGATTTGCTCGCCACGAGGAAGAGCGTTCTCGCGACCTCGATCTTGCCTTCGACGGCCCGGATCTGGGCGGGGTCGGTCGAATCGAGGATGAAGAGCTCGGGATGGCCGGGCAGCGCCCCGAAGGTCTTCTTCCAGACCTCCGGGCAGAGACTCGAGCCTCCCATGCCCAGAAGGAGGGCGTGCCGGAAGCCCTCTCGCGCGACCTCCTCGCCAAACGAAACGAGCGAGGCGAGGTTGGCCTGCTCCTCCTCCACGACAGTGAGCCATCCCAGCCACTTCGCCTCGTCGCGGCCCGTCCAGAGCGAGGCGTCTCCCTCGAAGAGCCGCCGCGTGCCGCCGTCGGCG
>JBKPBH010000167.1:0-22634 GCA_046726795.1 Acidobacteriota bacterium | reverse complement strand
CCCCCCCACACCCCCACGTCACGGTGTTCGTCGGCAGCGTCAGATGTGTATAAGAGACAGCTGTAGGGGTTCAAGCTCCAGCGGAAGCCGACGTCTGGGCTCTCGTTCTCGGCGAGGATCGACCGCGGCTTCTCCTCGAAGACTTCGAGCTTCGCCTCGGGCGGCTCGCCGATCCACTCGACATAGGTGGATTCCCAGGGATTGGGCGGGGTGGAGATGGATTTGATCATGGAGGCGTAAATATAGCGTAAGTGAGCCGAGCGCGACGTACGCCGTGTTCGGACGGGCGGGGATACCCGACCGCATCCCACAGAGCGGACACCGCACGCCCGTTATCGAAGCCCCGTGGCCTCCCGGACCAGGCGCATGGTCTCCTGCGCCTCGGCGCGCGCTCTTGCGGCGCCCTTGCGGAGGGCGTTCTCGACGGCGCTCGGATGCCTTTCCAGCTCCTTGCGCCGGGCGCGCGCCGGTGCGAAGTGACTATCGATCTTCGCCAGCAACAGCTTCTTGACCTCTCCGTAGCCCAAGCCCCCGGCGCGGTACCGAGCGGCGAGGGCCGCCCTCTCGGCCTCGTCCGGGAACAGGCTGAACAGGGCGAAGAGGTTGTCTCGGGCCGGGTCTTTGGACGCTTCCACGGGCGTGGAGTCGGTCACGATCCGCATCACGGAGTCTTTCAGGGCCTTCCCCTCGGCGAAGATTTCGATCGTGTTGCCGTAGGACTTGCTCATCTTCTTGCCGTCTGTCCCCGTCACGGTCGGGGCGCGGTCGAGGCGGGCCTCCGGGAGCGGAAAGATCCGGCCGAAGACCTGGTTGAAGGAGCCGGCCATGTCACGCGTCATCTCGATGTGCTGCACCTGGTCCTGCCCGACCGGCACGAGGTTCGAACGGTAGATCAGGATGTCGGCGGCCATGAGCACGGGGTAGTTGAAGAGTCCGGCGTTGGGGGCCAGGCCGCGGGCGAGCTTGTCCTTGTAGGAATGCGCACGCTCGAGCAGTCCCATCCCGGTGACTGTCGAGAGGATCCAGGCGAGCTCGGTTACCTCCGGGATCTCCGATTGCCGGAAGAACGCGGTCCTTTCCGGATCGAGGCCGAGCGCGAGGTAGTCCAGCGCCACGGCGCGCACGTTTTCGGCCAGCCGACGCCGGTCCTGGATCGTCGTCAAGGCGTGATAGTCGGCGATGAAGAAGAAGCATTCTCCTTCGTCCTGGAGCGCGATGTGCTGCCGGATCGCGCCGAAGTAGTTGCCCAGGTGAAGCTTCCCCGAGGGCTGGACGCCCGACAGGATGCGGGGCCGGCGAGGGCTCATGGGAAGCGATTCTATTTGTGATTTGCGGTTGGCGATTCGTGATCGCAGCTATAGAGTTCGTTCCCACCAGACAAGGAGAGCAACGATGGGAACACGCAATCTGATTGCGGTCGTCTGTTTGGCGGCGCTCCTGTCGGTTCCCGTCGAGGCCCGGCCAGGGGCGCCTCAGGCGGCGCCCTCGCCGACGGCGGCGGAGCACCACGACCGCCAACCCCAGGACCTCTTCCGGGTCCAGCCCCTTTCCGGCAACGTCTACGCCCTCTACGGCCGCGGCGGCAATATCGGCTTCTTCGTCGGCCCGGAGGCGGTGCTCGTGGTGGACTCGCAGTTCAAGGACATCGCCCCGGGCATCATCGCCGAGATCAAGAAGGTCTCGGACAAACCGATCAAGTTCCTGCTGAACACCCATCACCACGGGGATCACGTCGGCGGCAACGAGGTCTTCAAGCAGTTCGCGATGATCGTGGCGCACGACAACGTCCGCAAGCGGATGCTCGCTTCCCCCGCCGACATCCTGCGCGACTACCCGGCGCGCCTGGAGGATGCCAGGAAGGCGGGCAACGAGCAGGCGGTCAAGGCGCTCTCGGAACAGATCGAGTGGGCCAAGAAGGTCAAGATCGAGGAGATCGCCGCTCCTGTCCTGACCTTCGACTCGGAGCTGCGGATCCACATGGGAGACGAGACGATTCAGGTCTGGCACTTGCCCCCGGCGCACACCGACGGAGACAGCGTCGTCTACTTCGAGAAGGCAAAGGTGCTTCACATGGGGGATGACCTCTTCCACAAGGTCATCCCGTTCATCGACGTCCGAGGCGGGGGCTCGGTGAAGGGTTATCTCGCGGCCCTGGACAAGGTCCTCGCCCGGGTGCCCGCCGATGCCAGGGTCATCCCGGGGCACGGGGAGGTGACGGATGTCTCCGGGATCAAGGCATTCCGCCAATACATCGCCGACCTCCTCGACGCCGCTCAAAAGGCGAAGGCCGCCGGCAAGTCGAAGGAGGACTTCGTCAAGGAGGCGGACCTGCCGGCCTACAAGGACTTCCAGGGCTATAAGGATCGCTTCAAGGCCAACGCCGGTTCGGCCTACGACGAAGCGCTCTGAGCTAGACGGCCGTGTCGCGACCCTGGGCCAGAGAAGCCGCGAGGGCGTCGATTCTCTTCCTCAAGTCGTCTCTGGTCTCGACGAACCGCCGGTAGCGCAGCTCCGGGTCCGGCTCGAAGGACGGGTCCTCGATGGACCAGTGCTCGATTCGTTTCGCGTTGGGCCAGGTCGGACAGTCAGCGGCGGCCGAGTCGCAGACGGTCACGACCGCGTCGAAAGCTTGATCGCGGAACCCGTCGGCCGGCTTGGAGCGGGCGCCGGCGATGTCGGAACCGAGCTCGGCCATCACGTCGACGGCGAGCGAGTGGACTCCGAATGCCGGGCGCGAGCCCGCTGAGACCGGATCGAGCGCGTCGCCATGGTCCAGGCGTGCGAGCGCCTCGGCCATCTGGCTGCGCGCCGCGTTGCCGGTGCACAGGAACAGGACCTTCTTCCTGCTTGCGTTTTTCATCCTGGCGGGGTTTCGGTTTTCAGGACCAACGATCCGTCCAGGGTCCGGCTCCAGTGTAAGGGATGGTGGCGCGCCGCCTCCTGAAACTTGGAACTTGGACTCGAAACCGTTCACTTCCGGGGCATTCCGTCCCATAATGGATAAGATTGGCGGAAGGAAGTTTCTGGCGCGGCCGGATCGCGGGAGAAGCCCTGGGGGTCCTCCTCGTCCTCGCCGGTGTCCTGGCCGCTCTGGCCCTGATCTCGCACGATCCACGGGATCCAAACCTCTTCTCGATCACGGCGGGAGGGGAAGCGGCCTCTCCGAATAACTGGATCGGGGGGGCCGGAGCCTCGCTCTCGGCCGCGCTCTACGCCCTGGTCGGCCTCGCGGCCTGGGGCCTGCCGCTCCTGCTCCTTTTCTGGGGATGGCAGATGTTCCGGATGCGCCCCGTGGAGAATCCCGCGACCAAGGCGGCTGGATTCTTCCTCCTCTTCTTCTCCGTCCCGACGCTGCTTTCGCTGGCGCTCGGCCGGCGGCAGCTCTTCGGAGAGGAAGCGGACGCGGGAGGTGTCGTGGGCCGCGCGATCGCGGAAGGGGCCCGGGGGCGGCTCGGCACGACGGGCGCCGCGCTCGCCGCGGCCGCGGTGCTCCTGATCGCGATTCCGCTTTCGACGCAGGTCTCTCTGGGGGACGTCTTCGCCGCCCTGCGGGTCCGTTTCGGGGGGTTATGGGGATGGGCGACAGTGGCCTGGGTGCGCCGGCGCGACCGGAGGACCAAGGAGCGGCTGCGGCGCGCCGTGGTGGCCAAGCACCTGGAGAAGGCCCGCCGCGAACCCGTCGCTCTCACCGAGGTGCCCTTCGTCGCCGAGGACGGCCTCCCGGCCGTGCGCGAAGTTCCCGGTCCGGGCCGGTTTTCAATCCGGAAGACCCCCGCCGCGCCGTCGGGCCCGACCCCGGAGGCGACGCCGCGGCCGGCGCGCAGGGAGCCTCAGCCCAGGCTGCCGCTCGTCGGGCTCGACGGCTTTCCCTATCCCGACGTCTCGCTGCTCGACAAGCGCGACGCGACCGGCGTCGTGGACCGGAAGATGCTCGCGGAGACGGGCAAGACGATCGAGGCCAAGTGCCGGGAGTTCGGCGTCGAGGGGGAGATTATCGAGTATCACCCCGGCCCGGTCGTCACGACCTACGAGTTCCGTCCCTCGGCGGGGATCAAGGTCAACCAGGTCATGAGTCTCTCCGAGGACCTCGCGCTGACCCTCTCGGCCGAGTCCATCCGGATCGAGAGGTTGCCCGGCCGCGCCAGCGTGGGGATCGAGGTTCCCAACCCCGGAGGGGGCGAGATCATCTCGCTGCGCGACGTCCTGGAGTCGGAGAGGTTCCGGCGATCTCCGTCCCTCCTGACGCTCGGCCTCGGCAAGGACATCCACGGCGAGCCGGTCGTGGACGACCTCCGCGTGATGCCGCACCTGCTCATCGCGGGCACGACCGGCTCGGGAAAGAGCGTCGGGATCAACGCGCTTCTGACGTCGGTCCTCTTCAAGGCGCGTCCGGACCAGGTCAAGCTGATCCTGATCGACCCGAAGATGGTCGAGCTCGAGATCTACGAGCACCTGCCTCATCTCCTGACGCCGATCATCATCGACCCGAAGAAGGCGGCCAACGCGTTGAAGTGGGCCGTGAGCGTCATGGAGGACCGCTTCCAGACCCTCTCCGACGTGGGCCAGGTTCGCAACGCCGAGCAGTACAACGCCGCGATTCGGGACCCCGACGTCGTCAAGCGCGTGCGGGCCGAGCATTCCGACGACCCCGAATTGAAGCTCGAGCCGATGCCGCTGATCCTCATCGTCATCGACGAGCTCGCGGACCTGATGATGACTTCCCCCAAGGAGGTCGAGGAAGCGATCGTGCGGCTGGCGCAGAAGGCGCGGGCCGTCGGGATCCACCTGGTGGTCGCGACGCAGCGCCCCTCCGTGGACGTCCTGACCGGCCTGATCAAGGCCAATCTCCCCTCGCGCATCGCCTTCAAGGTCTCCTCCAAGATCGATTCGCGGGTCATCCTCGACGGCAACGGGGCCGAGAGGCTGCTCGGCCGCGGGGACATGCTCTTCCTCGCGCCCGGCACCTCCCGCTTGAAGCGTGTGCACGGCGCGTTCGTGTCGATCCAGGAGACCGCTCGCCTGGTCGGCTTCCTGCGCAAGCAGGGGAAGCCGCGCTACGACGAGACCATCACGAAAGAGCAGATCGACGTGACGCAGCGCGACGACGCCGGCGACGAGACCGATCCACTCTACGACGAGGCCGCGCGGCTGGTCGTGAAGGAGAAGATGGCCTCGATCTCCTTCTTGCAGCGGCGCATGGGGGTCGGCTTCTCGCGCGCCGGGAAGCTGATCGACATGATGTCGCGGGACGGCCTGCTCGGGCCGCAGCGGGGCTCCAAGCCCCGCGAAGTGCTCGTCTCCGAGGATTACTTCGAGGAAGTCGACCGCCAGCCTCGATGAGCCGGCGCGTCCTCGCCCTGACGCTGGCCCTCGCCTCCGTTCCGGCGGCCGCTTACGCGTTCTATCGACTGGCCCGCGGTCTCGGCTTTCTCGACCCGCCGCAGGACAAGCAGCACGAGTACCGGCGCTCGATCCTCGTCGCTCTCTACGCCTTGCTGCTCTTCCTTCCCGTAATCTTCTATGGGTTCGGGACGGGGTGGCCCCGCGCCTGGGCTCTCTTCGGAATCGCATCGGGGCTCGCGCTCGCGGTCACCGGCGCCCTCGGGATCCGGTCCGCCGTCGCGCTCTGGAGGATGCGACACCCCCGTTGAGCCGGAAGCCGGTGTTGGGTGCACGGTGCTTGGTGTTCGGGTGGCTCCAGGGTTAGGCGGGCGCTCCACCGAACACCGAACACCGAACACCGAGCCCCTCTCTCCCCACCCTAGAATGGCGGGATGCCTCCTCTGCGAGCCGTGTTCTTCGGGACCCCCGAGTTCGCGACACCTTCGCTCGCGGCGATGATCGGCACGGACATCCAGATTCCCCTCGTCGTCACGCAACCGGACCGCCCCGTGGGACGTCATGCGGCGGCGCGGCCGTCCGCCGTCGCGCGCTTAGCGGCGGAGCGCGGCATCCCGCTCGAGAAGCCGGAGCGCTTGCGCGGCAACGCCGGGTTGCTCGAGACGATCCGCCGACTCGCGCCGGACGTCGGGGTCGTCGTCGCCTACGGAATGCTCCTGCCCAAGCCCCTCCTGGATCTCCCGCGACTGGGTTTCGTGAACGTCCACGCTTCGCTGCTGCCGAGGCATCGAGGGGCCTCTCCGGTCGCCGCGGCGATCCTCGCCGGAGACCGGGAGACCGGCGTGACCACGATGCGGGTAGTCGAGGAGCTGGACGCGGGCCCGATCTACCTCCAGCGCTCGACCGCGATCGGACGGCAGGAGGACGCCGGCTCCCTGTCGCGGAGGCTGGCCGATCTCGGAGCGGAGCTCCTCGTCGAAACCCTCCGTGGTCTCGAATCGGGAGCTCTCGCGGCGAAGCCCCAGATCGGGGAACCGTCTTTCTGCCGGATGATCCAGCGCGAAGACGGCGAGATCGATTGGGGCCGTCCGGCGGCTGAGATCGAGAGGCGCCTGCTCGCATACTCGCCCTGGCCCGGGCTCTACACCTTTCTCGGTCCTGAGAGAATCAAAGTCCTCGCGGCGCGGACCGCCCCGGCCGGGCACAACGAGGTGCCCGGCACGTTCTGGGCCCGCGGGAGGGATCTCTTCGCGTCCGCCGGCGGCGGAAGCTCGCTCGCGCTCCTCCGGCTCCAGCGCGCCGGCCGCAGGCCCGTTTCCGGAGCAGATTTCGCGCTGGCGGTGAAACTCCCGGGCCGCTTCGGACCCGCCTCGTCCTGATGCGCCGGTCCGCGTCGCCCGCTCGCGTCCGGGCCGTCGAGGTCCTGCGGGAGGTCCTCGAGCGCCGAGGCCACTCGACGCCGCTCCTCCTGGAGAGATCCGCGGGACTCTCGCCAGAGGACTCCGACCTGCTGCGGGAGATCGTGCTCGGCGTCCTCCGCAACCGCGCCCGCCTCGACGCCGAGCTCTCGTCGGCCTCCCGGGTGGCGCTGCCGCGCCTGGCGCCGAACCTGCGGGAGATCCTGGAGGTCGCGCTGTACCAGCTCCGCCATCTCGACCGCGTGCCCGCCTATGCGGCTGTGGATCAGGCGGTGGCGCACGCGAAGACGAGCGGGGGCGCGGGAGCAGCCGGCCTGGTCAACGCCGTCCTCCGCAACATCCTTCGACGGGCTGCGCCTCGAATCCAAAATCGAAGATCCGAAGTCCAGAATTCGGCGGCGGACCTCGCCCTCCGGTTCTCTCACCCCGAGTTCCTCGTGACGCGCTGGCTCGCCCGTTTCGGCGCCGAGACCACCGCGAGAATCCTCGAGGCCGACAACACCGCCTCCGGGCTGGATCTGATGACGAACGCGTGGCGAACGGACCGCGAGAGGCTGGTCGCCGCGCTCTCCGCCGACGGCGTGTCGGTGCGTCCCTCGCCGCTCTCGCCGCTGGCCCTGACCGTGATCTCGGGCAACCCGTTCCGGTCCCCTCTGTTCGCGGCCGGGCATTTCAGCGTCCAGGACGTCGCGTCTCAGGCTCTTGCGCTCCTGCTTCCATCCGGGGAGACGCTTGTGGATCTGGCCGCCGCGCCCGGAGGTAAGTCCTACTCGGCGATCCTCCACGCCCGAGCCAGCCGAGTTCTGGCGCTCGATTCTTCGGTCTCGCGGCTGCGGCTCGTCGGAGAGAACCGCGAGCGGCTGGGCGTTGCCGGGGTGGTGCCCGTCGCCGCGGACGTCCGATCGCCGCCCCTCGTTCCGGGCCGTTTCGCTCGCGTCCTGTTCGATGCGCCGTGCAGCGGCACCGGCACGCTGCGGAAGAATCCGGAGATCCGGTACCGCGTCGGCGCCGAGTCGATCGAGCGTCTCGCGAGAGCGCAGGAAGCGGGCCTCGCGGCCGCGGCCGCGCTTCTCGCGCCGGGCGGCTATTTGCTCTACTCGACCTGCAGCCTCGAAGAGGAGGAGAACGAGCGGGTCGTGGAGCGGGTCCTCTCTCGAAACCCAGATCTGGTGCCGGAGCCGATCGACGCGCCGGAGCCCTTGCGGGAATTCGTCTCGGGCAACAGGTTCCAGATCCTGCCGGGCGTGGCCAACGACGGTTTCGTCGCGCACCTGCTTCGCCGCCGGAGAGAGTCGGAGCTCCCGTTTCCGGCCGCCGTCCGGGCTTAGAATCGCGCGGCCCGGATGACCGTGAAGAGGCCGATTCCCCAGCTCGACCTGACCCGCTACGACGAGGAGCTGCGGGAGGAGATCTCGCGGCGCGTCGGGGAGGTCTTCGCGACCGGACGCTTCGTGATGGGCCCCGCCAACGAAGAGTTCGAGTCGGCGTTTGCGAAGGAGGTCGGCGCCGCTCACGCGGTCGGTGTCTCCTCCGGGACGGACGCCCTCCTGGTGTCGCTCATGGCTCTCGGCGTCGGCCCCGGAGACGCCGTGATCACGAGTCCCTTCAGCTTTTTCGCGTCCGCGGGCGCCGTCGCCCGGTTGAACGCGTGGCCGGTCTTCGTGGACATCGAGCCACGCGCATTCCAGCTCGACGCCGAGAAGCTCGAGGCCGCCGTGACGCCTCGCACGCGGGCGATCCAGCCCGTTCACCTCTACGGCCAGTGCGCCGCCATGGACCCGATCCTGGAGGTCGCCCGGGGGCGCGGGATTCCCGTCGTCGAGGATGCCTGCCAGGCGGTCGGCGCAACAGACGGCGGCCGCGCGGCCGGGACCATGGGCGCGATGGGCGCCTTCTCCTTCTACCCGACCAAGAACCTCGGCGCCGCGGGGGACGCCGGCGCCGTCACGACGAACGACGAGGGGCTGGAGAGACTCCTGCGCAGCCTCCGCATACACGGCGAGTCGAGCCGCTACCAGCACGAGCGAGTCGGAGGGAACTTCCGGATGGACGCGATCCAGGCGGCGGTGCTGCTCGCCAAGCTTCCACGCCTGAAGGCCTGGAACGAGAGGCGGCGCGCGATCGCGGCGCGCTACGGCGAGCTCTTCACGGACGCGGCGCGCGCCGGGAAGATCACGCCGCCCTGGGAAGCGCCGGGGCGGCGACACGTCTACCACCAGTACGTCGTGCGCATCCGCGATCGGGATGCCGTGCGGGCCCGCCTCTCGGAGGCGGGAGTCGCGACGGCGGTCTTCTACCCGGTGCCGCTTCACCTCCAGGAGTGCTTCGCCGACCTCGGATACCGCGAGGGGTCCTTCCCCGAAGCAGAGCGAGCCGCGAAGGAAGTCCTCGCCCTGCCGATCTTCGCCGAGATGCGCGAGGAGGAGGTGGACCGCGTCGCGGAAACTCTTCTCGAGATCCTTCGATAGGAACGGGAGGCGCGAGGCCCCCCTGCGTCACGGAAGGCACGGCCCGAGCTCCGCCGGTCATCTCTCTTCGTGGCGTAGGGAAAGAGCGCCCCGGTTCTTCTTGCGACACACCTCGAGGAGAGCCGCCGTCCCCTTGATGTTGATGTCGATGTCCGGGTACGGGTTGGAGAGCGACATGACGTGCGAGACCTGCGCCGCCAGGTGGGAAGACGACGTCCTTTCCTTCGATCAGGCCTGCCATCGCGGCTTCGTCCCCGACGTCGGCGATGTGGATCTCGGCGGCCTCCCGGATCTCGCGGACGTTCTCGAAGTTGCCTCCGTAGCCCTCGATCATCGCGTCGCAGAGAGTGACGCGAGCGCCCTCGCGCGCGAGGCGCAGAGCCAGGTTCGAGCCGATGAAGCCCAGTCCGCCGGTGATCAGGATTTTCCGCCCGGCGAGGCTCATGAATTGAGAATGGTAGCCCCCGCGCGGACCCAACGGATCCGGAGCGGCGGCGAATCGCGTATCCCACAGACCGCCTGTAACCGACTCAGGCTGTTGGTCTTAAACATGACCCACCGGAGCGGCGGCTGCTACTAGCACTCGTCGTCGAGGAGTGCTAATATCACGCTCCCATTCCACGGAAGGTGGCCACGGATGGAAATCAACAGAAGCATAGGAGGAGAGGAATGAAGATTCGACCGCTCTACGACCGCATTCTCGTCAAGAGGCTGGAGCCTCAGGAGATCAAGAAGGGGGGCATCATCATCCCCGACACCGCCAAGGAGAAACCGATGGAGGCCGAGGTCGTCGCCGTCGGCAAGGGCAAGGTCAACGAGGAAGGCAAGCAATTCCCTCTCGACGTCAAGACGGGGGATCGCATCCTCATCGGCAAGTACGCCGGCACCGAGATCAAGATTGACGACGAAGAGCACCTGATCCTCCGCGAAGAGGAAGTGCTCGCCGTGGTCGAGAAATAACAATCGGAAGGAGCAAGTAGAACAATGGCTGCGAAAACGATTTCATACGGCGAGGAGGCGCGGCAGCGCATCCTCCACGGCGTCAACAAGCTCGCCGACGCCGTCAAGGTGACGTTGGGTCCCAAGGGCCGCAACGTCGTCATCGAGAAGAAGTTCGGGTCTCCGACGATCACCAAGGACGGCGTGACCGTCGCCAAGGAGATCGAGCTGCAGGACTCGCTCGAGAACATGGGCGCTCAGATGGTCCGCGAGGTCGCCTCCAAGACCTCCGACGTGGCCGGCGACGGGACCACGACCGCGACCGTGCTCGCGCAGGCGATCTATCGCGAAGGGATCAAGAACGTCACGGCGGGCGCCAACCCGATGGAGTTGAAGCGCGGCATCGACGCCGCAGTCCGAGCGGTCGTCGAGTCGCTGGACAAGCTGTCCAAGCCCGTCGAGGGCAAGGACATCGCGCACGTCGGCACCATCTCGGCCAACAACGACTCGGAGATCGGCAAGATCATCGCCGAGGCGATGGGCAAAGTCGGAAAGGACGGCGTCATCACGGTGGAGGAGGCCAAGGGGCTCGATACGACCCTCGAAGTGGTCGAGGGGATGCAGTTCGACCGCGGGTACCTCTCTCCGTACTTCATCACCGACGCCGAGCGCATGGAGTGCGTTCTGGAGAACGCCAAGGTCCTCCTCTATGAGAAGAAGATCTCGAACATGAAGGACCTGCTCCCAATCCTCGAGCAGATCGCCAAGCAGGGGAAGCCCCTCCTGATCATCGCCGAGGAGGTCGAGGGCGAGGCCCTGGCCACGCTCGTCGTCAACAAACTGCGCGGCACGCTCCAGGCCTGCGCCGTCAAGGCCCCCGGGTTCGGCGACCGCCGCAAGGCGATGCTCGAGGACATCGGGATCCTGACGGGCGGGAAGCTCATCTCCGAAGACCTCGGCATCAAGCTCGAGAACGTCAAGTGGGAGGACCTGGGCGACGCCAAGAAGGTCACGGTGGACAAGGACAACACGACGGTCCTCGTGGATGACCGCTCCAAGAAGAAGCAGGAGGCCATCGCGGGCCGGATCAAGCAGATCCGCGCCCAGATCGAGGAGACGACCTCCGACTACGATCGGGAGAAACTCCAGGAGAGGCTGGCCAAGCTCGTCGGCGGGGTCGCCGTCATCAAGGTCGGCGCTTCGACCGAGACCGAAATGAAGGAGAAGAAGGCCCGCGTCGAGGACGCGATGCACGCGACCAAGGCGGCCGTCGAGGAGGGGATCGTCCCGGGCGGCGGCGTGGCGCTGCTGCGCTCGATCGAGTGGGTCGAGAAGGCCGCCAAGGAACTGTCGGGGGACGAACGGATCGGGGCGCGCATCGTCGTGCGCGCGCTCGAGGAGCCGACCCGCCAGATCGTGGCCAACGCGGGCGCGGAAGGCTCGGTCGTCATCAACGAGCTGCGCTCCAAGGGAGGCAACTTCGGTTTCAACGCGAACACCGAGAAGGTCGAAGACATGATCAAGGCCGGAATCATCGACCCGACCAAGGTCACCAAGAACGCCCTCCAGAACGCCGCTTCGATCGCGGGCCTGATGCTCACGACCGAGGCCATGGTCTCCGAGATCAAGGAGAAGGAGAAGGCGCCGGCCGGAATGCCGGGCGGCGGCGGCATGGGCGGGATGTACTGAGCCGCACCGATCCCCGAAAGAACCAGAATCGAGCCCCGGCGCAAGCCGGGGCTTTTTGTTGCGCGTGGAGCCCCGATGGCGAGCGACCAGGGCGGCCGAGTCGCTCGGGAGAGCGAGTCCGCTGTCCTTCGCCTGGCTTCTGCGTTATCATCGAAGGCAAATTCATCCCAAAGAATGAAGCCCCAGGGTTCTCCCGGTCGCGGCAGTGTCCCCGAAATGGGACAGTCGAGCCTTCTCGAGCTCGCCGTCGAATCCGTCTCGGACGGGATCGTGGCGATCGACGAGGAGAGCACGATCCTCTTCGCCAATCCGGCGCTGGCGAAGATTTTCGGTTATTCGACGCAGGAGCTGGCCGGCCAGAAGCTGACGCTCCTCATGCCAGAGACCCTCAAACACGCTCACCGCAGGTCCCTTCGGCGCTATGTGTCGACCGGGAAGCGTCACCTCTCCTGGAAGGGCGTCGCGCTGCCGGGCGTGCACAAGAGCGGCGAGCAGATTCCGTTGGAGATCTCCTTCGCGGAGGTCGTCCAGAACGGCCGGCATCTGTTCGTGGGCGTCGTTCGCGACGTGACCGTTCGGCTGCAGGCGGAAGAGGCGCTGCGGGTGAGCGAGGAGCGGTACCGTTCCCTGGCGTCGGCTTCCTCACAAATGGTCTGGGCGACCACGGCCCTGGGGGACGTCGTCGAAGACCCGCCGAGCTGGAGAGCCTTCACGGGGCAGAGCTGGGAGGAATGCAGGGGATTGGGATGGATGGCGGCTGTGCACCCGGAGGACCGTCTCCGCGTTACGGAGACCTGGAGAGAGGCTCTTCGGAACAGGCGTCCCTACGAGGTGGAATGCCGCTTGCGGCGCGGGGACGGAGAGTACAGGGATTTCCTGACCCGAGGCGTGCCGATTCTCTCCAAAGACGGCTCGGTCCGCGAGTGGGTGGGCATGTGCACGGACATCGCCGAGCGCAAGAGCGCCAGGGAGGCTCTGGCGGCGTCGGAAAGGCGCTATCGCGAGCTGGTCGCCCTGGCGCCCATCGGGATCTACCGCTCGACGCGCGAAGGGCGGTTTGTCTCCGTCAACGCGGCGCTGGCCCGGATGCTCGGTTACGAATCGCCCCAGGACGTCCTGGCTCTGGACATGCGAAGGGACCTCTACTTCAACGGCTCGGACCGGGAGCGCCTGATTGCCGAGATCGAGCAGTTGGGCGGCGTTGGCGCCTTCGAGGTCTGCTGGAAGCGCCGGGACGGCTCTCCGATCTGGGTCCACTTCGACTCGCGGGTCGTCCGGGGGGAATCCGGCGGAATCGAGTACGAGGTCTTCATTCACGACATTCATCAGCGCAAGCAGGCCGAAGAGGCGCTGCGGAAGTCGGAGGAACGCTTTCACCGCGCGTTCTCGGTGAGTCCGGTGGCGATCAGTCTCACCGAGACGAAGTCGGGCCACATCCTCGACATCAACGATCGCTTCGCTCGCCTGCTGGGCTACGAGCGAGACGAGCTGATCGGACGCACCTCTTTCGAAATGGGTATCTGGGAGGACTCGACCGATCGCGAGCGCCTGGTCGCGGACATCCAGGCCTCCCGCCCGGTGCGGGACCGCGAGATCCGGCTGCGCACGAAGACCGGGGAGATC
Organism: Acidobacteriota bacterium; assembly: GCA_046726795.1. GTDB lineage: Bacteria > Acidobacteriota > Thermoanaerobaculia > UBA5066 > Gp7-AA6 > JAWOLE01. The sequence continues at coordinate 9,157 of JBKPBH010000167.1, read as the reverse complement.
CGCCACATCGTCGGATCGGTCGAGCCGCTCGAGATCGGAGACGAGAGGGTCCTCCTCTCCGTTTTCCAGGACATCACCGAGCGAAAGAGAGCCGAGGAGAACCTCCGTGTGTCGGAGGAGCGCTACCGCCTCCTCTTCGAGAACAACCCGTTTCCGATGTGGGTGTCCGACGACGCGACGCTGGCGTTCCTGGCGGTCAACGAGGCGGCTTGCCGACATTACGGCTACTCGCGCGAGGAGTTCCTGTCGATGACGATTCGCGACATTCGCCCTTCCGAGGCCCCTGCTCCTTTTCGCCGGACCGAGCGGGAACCATCCGAACACCCGGAATCCGGCGTCTGGAGACACCGGAAGAAGGACGGGGCGATCATCGAGGTCGAAATCACCGCCAATCCGTTGCTCTTCGGCGGGCGCGACGCCCGGCTCGTGCTCGCCGCCGATGTGACGGAACGCCGGCTGCTCGAGAATCAACTTCACCAGGCACAGAAGATGAAGGCCGTGGGTCAGCTCGCAGGCGGCATTGCCCATGATTTCAACAACCTGCTGACGGTGATTCTCGGCTACGGCGACGTGGTGCGCAACGGGCTGCCCGACGAGCACCCGCTGCGGCCGGAAATCGACCAGATCCAAAGAGCCGGCGAGCGGGCCGCGTCGCTGACACGGCAGCTGCTGGCCTTCAGCCGCAGACAGGTCCTGCTGCCGCAATTGCTCGATGTGAACGAGGTCGTGACCGACGTCGAGAAGATGTTGCGCCGCGTGATCGGCGAGGACGTCGAGCTTCGGACTCTCTCTGATCCGGCCGCCGCGAAGATCCGGGCGGACCCGGGCCAGCTCGAGCAGGTTCTCATGAACCTCGCCGTCAACGCCCGTGATGCCATGCCCGACGGCGGCGTCTTGACGATCGAGACGCGAAACGTCGAGTTCGACGAGGGCCTCCTCGAGCACGCGGCGATGCAGCCGGGCCTCTACGTGGTGCTCTCGGTGAGCGACACAGGATGCGGGATGGACGCGGAGACGAAGGCCCGCATCTTCGAGCCCTTCTTCACGACCAAGGAGCAGGGGAAGGGGACCGGCCTGGGGCTCGCGACGGTCTACGGGATCGTGAAGCAGAGCGGCGGCTTCATCTGGGTCTACAGCGAGCCCAAGCGCGGGACGACCTTCAAGATCTACTTTCCGCAGGTGGGCGACGAGCCGGACGCCCGCCGGCGATTCGCTCTCGAGCCTCCGGAAAGTGTCCAGGGCACTGAGACAGTGCTGTTGCTCGAGGATGAGGAGGGCGTTCGGCGGCTCGCATGCGAGGTTCTCGAGAAGTGCGGTTACACCGTATTGGAGGCCTCGGGGTTGCAGTCCGCAATGGAGTCGGTCGCCAGTCACGCCGGACCGATCCACCTCTTGCTGACCGACGTCGTCATGCCCGACGGGGGCGGCCCGGACGCCGTCTCGCGTTTTTCGGCTCTCTATCCCGGGATCAAGGTTCTCTACATGTCGGGGCACATCAACAATGACGTCCTGCAGCATAGGCTCGTCCGAGACGCCCTGTCGTTCCTGCAGAAGCCGTTCACGCCGCGCGAGCTCGCCCGACGTGTGCGCCAGTCGCTGGATGCGGCCTGAGTCCAGAGCGCCGGCGTGATCTGATACAGTATTCAGCATCGGTAAAATCGGCATCGTTCCACGGATAGCGCCCGGGGACGCGCGGGAGGAAGAGCCGTGATCCGCGAGGGCGGCGCGAGCGAGCCTCTCGCCGTCGAACGAGCCTCCCTCCTCGTCATCGACGACGACGAGCACATCCGCGGCCTGATCGTGAGTCTTCTTCGCCCGATGGGGCACGTGGTGGCGCAGGCGGGCTCGGTCGAAGAAGCCCTGGAGAAGATCGCGCAGGCGACTCCCGACCTGATTCTCGTCGACATGCAGCTACCGGGGAGAACCGGCTTCGACGTCCTCGCGGAGATCCGCGCCGATCCCAAGACGCGCTTGATCCCGGTCGTGATGATCACCGGGGCAGCGACGCACGAGACCAAGTTGAAGGCCATCCAGGCCGGCGTGACGGACTTCATCGCCAAGCCCTTCTCCCCCGAGGAGCTCGCTGCGCGGGTCAGGGCCCTGCTGGAGCTCAAGTTCGTGACCGACGCTCTCGAGGACGCCGAGCAGGTGATCATCTCCCTCGCCCGCACGATTGACGCGCGCGACCGGTACACCTACGGGCACAGCGCCCGCGTCTCGCTCTACGGAGGGCTCCTCGGCGAGCGCATCGGCCTGGAAGGCAAGGCGCTCGCCACGGTGCGGCGAGGCGGGCTCTTCCACGATTTCGGCAAAATTGCCGTGCGCGACGCGGTCCTGCTCAAGCCGGCGAAGCTCACCGACGAGGAGTACGCCGAGATCAAGCGCCACCCGCGGGAGGGAAGAGACCTGCTTCAGAACATGAAGACGCTTTCGCACGCCATGGGCGTCGTGTATCACCACCACGAGCGCATGGACGGCTCCGGCTATCCCGACGGGCTGGCCGGCGAGGCCATCCCGATTACAGCGCGCGTGACGACGATCGCCGACGTCTTCGACGCCCTGACGACGGCGCGCGTCTACCGCGCCGCTCTCTCTCGCGCGGATGCCCTGTCCATCATGCAGGACGAGGTCCGCAAGGGGTGGTGGGACGGCCGGCTCCTCGGGGAATTCCAGGGTATGCTCGCGACGCTTCCCGAAGACGACGAGAGAATCCGCCGCCTGTCCGCCGGCCCGCTGTCCTCCTGAACGCGGTCGCCGCGCCCCTTCTATACTGGCGGCGACTCCCCATGAAGCCGCTCCTCTACTCGGTCCTTCCGCGCCCGGCGCATCCGACTCGGGATGGACTCGCCATCCGCAACTACCACCTGCTCCACGCCCTCGCGCGCGAATTCCACGTCCACGCGTTCGTTCTGGCGCCGCCCCATCTGGCGGGCCGCGGCGAGTACCCGGACGGCATCGAGGTCGAAGAGATCCCCCACACCGAAGAGAACCTCCGCCGAGCCCTGGCCCTGGCGGGAAGCCTTCTCTCGGGAGCCGCGTTGCCGGGGCTCCTCTACAGGTCCCGGCGCCTCGCCCGACGTCTGCGCGCGCGCGTGGCGCTGAGGCGCCCGGCCTGGATCGTGGCGCATTCGTATCATGTCGCGGAAACGGCGCTCGAAACGGGCGTTCCCGTGTGGGTGGACTTTCACAATGTGGACTCCGAGATCTGGCGGCGAATGGGTGAGTTCGAGACGGGCGCCTCCGGCGCCCTGCTTCGGTGGCAGGCGCCGCGGGTCGCCGGGCTGGAGCGGAGCATCGTTGGCCGGGCCTCGGGCCTTTCGTGCGTTTCCGAGCGGGACGCGCGGGCGCTGGCCTCCTCGGGCGCCGCGGCTCCGTTCGTACTCCCCAACGGCGTGGATCTCTCCCGGTACTCTTTCCGAGCGGAGCCCTCCTCCGAAGAAAGGATCTTCTTCGTCGGCGATCTGTCCTGGCCTCCCAACGTCCAGGGGATTCGCTGGTTCTGCGGGGAGGTCTGGCCTCTGGTCTCACGACTGCGCCCCGCGGCTCGGGTCCAGATCCTCGGCCGCGGAACGGAAACCCGCCTGGAGCGTCTCGTCCGGAGTCCTCCGGCCGGAGTGACTTTCCTCGGAGAAGGCGGAGACACGCGCCCCTACTGGGCCTGCGCAGCGGTGTCGGTCGTGCCCCTGCTTGCCGGAGGCGGCACGAGGCTGAAGATCCTGGAAGCGGCGGCTTGCGGCGTTCCGGTCATTTCCACGCCCGTGGGCGCCGAGGGGCTCGACCTCGTCCCTGGCTCGGAGATCCTGCTTGCCGCCGAGACGGTCGAGTTCGCCGGCGCCGTGGCGAAGCTTCTCGCCGACGCCGGAGCGCGCCGGTTGCAGGCCGCGGCGGCGCGGCGACGCGTGGAACGCTGTTGCGACTGGCGGGACATCGGCCGGCGTTTCGCCGAAGAACTGTCGCGGAGGGTCGAGTCCCGGTGATCGCGCTCGCGGCGACGCTCGCGGCCCTGGCGGCGCTCTTCGCCGTATGGTCCTACATCTTCTATCCTGTGTGGATCATCCGTCTCTCGCGGCGTTCCCGGGAGGCGAAGGACCACTCTGACCCGCCCGGGTCGCTCGAGGTTCTCCTCTCCGCGGCCGACGAGGAGGACGTCATCGTCCGACGGGTTGAGAACCTGCTCGCGCAGGAAACCGCGGCTCCGCTTCGCATCTCGATCGGATGCGACGGATGCCGCGACAGGACCGCCGCGCGCGCCAGCGAGAGCGTCGGTGTCCGCGGGCGAGTCGTCGAGTTCCCGGTCCGGCGCGGCAAGGCGGCCGTGTTGAACGATCTCGTCGGCGAATCCAGGGCCGAGGTCGTCGTTTTCACCGACGCGAACACACGGTTCGATCCGGGGGCGATCGAGCGGCTGGCCGAGGCCTTCCGCGATCCCGCCGTCGGGGCCGCGTGCGGAAAGCTCGTTCTCGAGGCCGGTCCCGGCGTCCGGGCGCCCGAGACCCTCTTCTGGAACCGGGAAACCGCGCTCAAGGAGGCCGAGGGCCGGCTGGGGGTCTGTCTGGGCGCCAATGGAGCGATCTACGCGGCCCGGCGCCTCTGGATCGAGCCTCTCCCCGCCGGTTCGGCCATGGACGACTTCCTGATCCCGGCCCGCATCGCCCGAGGAGGCCGGAAGGTCGTCTTCGCCGGGGCGGCCGTCGCGCGAGAAGATGCGGGGGGAGACGTGGCCGCCGAGGTCTCTCGGAGGTTCCGGATCGGAGCCGGCGCGGGCCAGATCCTGAAACAGGAGACCTGGCTCTTCAACCTGCGCCGGCACGGCCTGCTCTCCGTCGCGTTTCTCTCCCGCAAGGCGGCGCGCTGGGTCGCGCCGGTCCTCGTCCTCGCGGCGGCAGCCGCGGCCCTGGGAGACGCGCGCGTCCGGCCGGCGGGGGCCGCCATCCTCGTCGCCGCCCTTCTGGCCCTCCTCTCGTCGGCGGCGCGCCCGCGCCTGCCTGGGATTCCGGGCAAGCTCTATTATTTCTGCGTGGTCAACGTCGCGCTGGCCGCGGGCGTCGTGGCGGGGTTGGCGGGCTACCGGCGCCCGGTGTGGCGGCGGAGGCGGTGAGCCGGACGCACACCGGTTTCCGGCTGACGGCGCTGGCGGGGGACCTCGTGATCGCGGCCCTGTGCCTGTACGGCGCCTTCTCCCTGCGATCGCGCGTGGCTCTGCCGGGCACCGAGGGATTGCTGCCGGTCGGGAAGGTCCATTACTCGATGGTCAACGTCCTGCTCGTGCTCGCGGCGCAGGCCGTTTTTCTTTCGCTCTTCGGTCTCTACCGCGCTCGAGAGCGTTTTCGCGAGCCTCTCGCGAGACTGCTTGTGCCCGCCCTCTTCTTCGAGCTCTTCGCTCTCTCGGCCGTCTACTTCCTGGCCTTCGCCCAGAGCTATCTCTTCCCGCGATCCGTCCTGGTCGTCTACATCGTTCTCGACGCGATCGCGCTCGGCTTCTGGCGGACGCTGCTCGACCGTCTCTTCCCCCAGCCCCGGCGTCGGGCGGTCATCGTGGGAACCGGCCCGGCGGCCTCGCTCATCGCCGACGCGATCCGGCGACACCCCTGGACCGGAGTCGAGGTCGCCGGGCTCGTCGGCGAGCCGCGGGGGGAGAGGCCGGACATCCCCGTCCTCGGCCCCGTCGAAGAATTGATCGAGATCGCCGAACGGGAGAAAGCCGACGAGATCATCCTGACTCCCCAGGAGCCGAGCTGGAAAGACCGGATCGCGGAACGGATCCCGGAGGACTGGCGGGCCGATCTCCTCGTCTGGCCTTCGCCTTTCGAGACGATGATCGGGCGGCTGCGCTTCCGGATCGTCGGCGACCTGCCGTTGCTCGAGGCCAGGATGAGGCCGCTCGAGGGGGTCGCGGGCGGATTGAAGCGCGTCTTCGACGCCGCGGTCGCCGCCGTGGCTCTCGTCGTGTCTCTTCCGATCCTGCTCGCGGCCGCCCTCGTGGTCGCCACCACCTCCCGGGGGGGAGTCTTCTACCGGCAGGAGCGCGTCGGCAAGGACGGCCGGCTCTTCCAACTCTGGAAGCTGCGCACCATGAGGCGAGGGGCGGAGGGAGGCACCGGCGCGGTCCTCTCCGCTCCGGGAGACCCTCGCGTGACGCGGGTCGGCCGGTGGCTGCGCTCGACGCGGATCGACGAGATTCCGCAGCTCTGGAACGTGCTGACCGGCGACATGAGCCTGGTGGGGCCGCGCCCGGAGCGGCCGGAATTCACGCGCCGGTTCGCCGAGAGCGTGTCCGGGTACCGGTTGCGTCTGTCCGCTCGCCCGGGCTTGACCGGGCTGGCGCAGGTCTCGGGCGACTATGCGACCGAGCCGGAGATCAAGCTGCGCTACGACCTGGCGTATCTCAACAACTGGTCCCTCGGTCTCGACCTGGCGATTCTGCTTCGAACACTCCCGGTCATCCTGACGCGCCGCGGCGTGTGACGGTCTATCATCCGCAAGACCGTGAACGAACCTTCCCCTCAATCGGCGAGGCGGCCCCGGGTGGCCGTGGTGATGCCGGCCTACAACGCGGAGAAGACCCTGGCGCGCACCTTCGCCGACATCCCGAAGGAGAGCGTGGACGACGTCATCCTGGTGGACGATCGGTCGAAAGACCGCACGGTCGAAGAGGCCCGCCGGCTGGGCCTCCACGTCGTCGAGCACGATCGAAACCGGGGCTACGGGGGAAACCAGAAGACCTGCTACCGGACGGCCCTTGAGAGGGGCGCGGACATCGTCGTCATGGTTCATCCCGACCACCAGTACGACCCGACCGTCATTCCGCACTTGATCGAACCCCTTCTCCAGAGACGCTGCGACGCGGTCTTCGGCAGCCGGATGCTCGGCGGGCGTCCCATCCAGGGGGGGATGCCAAAATGGAAATACCTGGGGAACATCTTCCTGACCGCGGTCGAGAATGCGACCTTCCTGATCTACCTGACCGAGTACCACAGCGGCTTTCGCGCCTACAGCCGCCGCTACCTGGAGTCGGTCGCGTTCGAGGAGAACTCCAACGGGTTCGTCTTCGACACGGAGATCATCGCGCAGGGGATGGCCAGGGGCCTGACGATTCGCGAGATTCCGATCGAAACGCGCTACTTCGACGAAGCGTCCCAGATCGCCTTCGGCCCCTCCGTGCGCTACGGCCTGGCGATCCTGAAAACGATGCTTCTCTACAAGCTGCACGTCTGGGGCCTCTATTCGGCCAGAATCTTCAAGGAGAAGGCCGGAGCCGACAAATAGGGTCCCGGCCACGCAACCTGGAACCGGAAACCTGAAACCCTGTCTTAGTCCGGCGGCGGCGGCGGAGCCTTCAGTTTGCCGGCTCGAAGGTCCGCCTCCAACCGGTGGATCTCGGGCGTCAGCTCGCGGGCGATGTCCGGCAGGAGAGCGGGCAAGAGGGCCGGGCTGATCCAGACGGCGCGCAGGAATGCCGCGCGGGACTTCACGGTCTCGCCCTGGGCCTCGAGAGCGCCGCCGATGTTGACGTCGATCTCGGCCCGCTCGCCGCGGGCGAGGGCGTCGCGGTAGAGCTGGATCGCGCGGCCAGGCTCCCCGGCGACCAGGCGCGTCGAGCCGGCCAGGATCCACGGCCGGGAATCGCCCGGGAGATCGGGGGCGGCGGACAACGCGATATCCAGGATGCGCGAGAGCGCTCCCTGGGGGTCCGCGACCTCCCGGGGATGACTGACCAGCTGCCGCAGGGCCTGGGTCCCCACGCGCAGGAGCCTCTCCGCGCGGTACCGTCCTGCTTCCGGCGCGAGCGCCCAGAGGAGCCCTCCCGCGAAGAGAAGGCCGCGGAGAAGGCGCAGAGACTTCATTCCTCCGCCCCTGCCTCGCCCGTGCCCGGCGCCCCCGAGAGTCTCCAGGCGCGTCCGGCGGCGAGCAGGAGAGGAATCGACGAGATCGGACGCTGAAAGGGGAACCAGGTCAGGGCCGCGACGGCGCCCGCTCCGAGAAAGGCCAGGAGGAAGAGAAGCTCGGCCCGGGTCGGGGTTCCGTCCGGCCGCCTCGCAGCGAGAATGAGCTGGCGCAACAGGAGGGCGCCCGCGGCCAGAAGAAGGAGCCCGGCCGGGATTCCCGCTTCCGCGAAGGGTTGCAGGTAATCGTTGTGCGCCTCGGCGTAGGAGCTCGTCGCGAGCGGGTTGCCCATCCGCCGCCGGACCTGGATCTCCGCCCTCAACCGGTGAGACACGAACTCGGCGCCGTACGTCCCGGGCCCGAATCCGGTCCAGGGACGATCGCGCGCCATTTCGAGCGCCGCCGCCCAGGCTCCGAGCCGGTAGGTGACGAGCCGGTCCCAGTCCCGGTTTCGCAGCGCGGAGACTGCCTCCCGGGCGCGCCCGCGCATTGGAGGGTATGCGACGGCGACGCCGCCGACGAACAGCAGCAGCAGGGCAATCGGCAGGACCGCCCGCCGGCCGAATCGGGCCAGAAGCAGGAGGGCGATCCCGGCAGCGAGCGCGGAGACGGAGGTCAGGTTCCGGTTCACGAGGAGGCTCGCTCCGAAGGCCGCTGCGCCGGCGCCGGCCGCGGCGCGCAGGGCGACCGACCGGCCGAGCACGACGATGCCGACACACGCCACGGCCGAAAGCGCCAGCGCCATCGCGAGGTATCCGGGATTGCCCACGAAGGCCCCCGTCGCCTCGCGGCTCCCGATCGTCACGAGGCGCAGGGGTTGGTAGATGTTCCTGGCCTGCAGGAAAGAGACCACGGCGTTCACCGCCACGACGACCAGGAACGTCGCGAGGAGGAGTCTCTTCCTCGTCTCGACGACGCGGCTGGCGCCGAGAGCCAGGAGGAGGCCGTAGAGAACGAGTGCGAGGGTCGCATCGAACGCGGCGGCGCGACGGGGAGAGACGACGGCCGCGAGCACCACGAGGCCGGCGGCGGCGAGGAGACAGGCCGCGGCGGCGCTCGGGGCGGAGAATCGCCGGAAGGAAAACCCGGACAGGGGATTCCTCCAGCGTGAAAAGCCGAAGGCCGCCAGGGTGGCGGCCGCCGTGCAGACGAGAGTCGCCAGCCGCTTGGGCGCGTCGAAGGAATTGTCCGCGCCGGAATCCACGACGAACCCCGCGCAGGCGATCGCGAGCAGCAGGGCCGCGGCGGCGATCGCGCCTCCGATGTCACGGGG
>JBKPBH010000166.1:0-15025 GCA_046726795.1 Acidobacteriota bacterium | reverse complement strand
GTCTTCGGGTACGCATAGAGGAACCGGATCCAGGGAAAGTCGGTCTCGGAGAGGAGCCGCTCGACGAGCGCCGCAAGCCCTTTCCGCTTCAGGCCCAGGTCCTCGCCGTATCGGGTCGTGTCCTGCGAGATCAGGACGAGCTCCGAGATCCCCTGCGCCTCCAGACTCTTCGCCTCGACGAGCAGGGACTCGACCGTGCGGCTCCTCTGGCGCCCGCGCATCTGCGGAATCGTGCAGAAGGTGCAGGGATTGTCGCACCCCTCCCCCACTTTGAGATACGCGTAGCCGCGCCGGCGCGAGAGGAGGCGCGGCGCCGCTTCGTCGTAGAGGCGGGTCGCCAGCGGCTTCTCCGTGAAACGCGGCAACGACGGAAGGCCGGCGACCGCGGCCGGCGCCATCTCCAGCTCATCCAGTCCCACGAAGGCGTCCACCTCGGGGATCTCCTCGGCCAGCTCCCGCCCGTACTTCTGGACCATGCAGCCCGCGACGACGATCCGATCGACTTCTCCCCGTTTCTTCCTCTCGACCTGCTCCAGGATCGCCTCGACCGACTCCTCCTTGGCCCGATCGATGAAGCCGCAGGTGTTGACCAGCACGACGCGAGCCCGCGAGTCCGGCACGATCTCGTGCCCCGCCCGTGCGAGGTGCCCGAGCATCACCTCCGTGTCCACCAGGTTCTTCGGGCAGCCCAGCGACACGACACCGACCGACGGGAGAGACTTCGCCGTCATGCGGGTTGGATCACTTTCAAGCCGCGAAAATAGTCGCGGTAGAAGCCTCGGTCCCGAGTCAGGAGACGATCCGTCTGCACGAGGGCGTGAGCGCCGATGAGCAGGTCTGCAACGAATCCGGAGGCTCCCCTGCGGCGGCGGCTGTAAAGAGCGTTCAGTTTCCCGGCCAGAACCGCGGCCTCCTCGCCGACGGGGTCGAACCGGATCCCGTAGGCGTGTAAAGACGCGGCCGGATTCTCGACGCCACCGAGTCCCGGGACGACTTCGACGATCGTGATGTCGCAGGCGACGACGCTCCCTTCGCCGGCACAACCCTCCAGCGCTGCAGCGGCGGCACGGGCTCGGACCGGATCCGCCAGAAACACGTCGAGAAGAACGCTCGAGTCAACCGCGGTGATCATTTCTGACGGCGAGTTCGCTTCTTGCGCTTCGCCCGCTCATATGGTCCGCCCCGGATCCAGTCGATGTAGGAGTCCACGTCTCGCGGGAAGCCCGATGGCCAGTGGCGTCGCCCGATCCCGATCGCGTCCCAGATCGGATGGCGATCCGCTTTCTTCTTGCGCAAGAGAGCCCCATCCTCCCGAAGCTCGAACTCGACCTCGGTTCCCGGTTCCAACGCGTAACGCTTCCGGACGCTCTTGGGCACCGTGATCTGCCCTTTCGACGAGACCGTCCCCTTCATACAGCGATTGTAAAGAAGTAAAGATGTGAAGTAAAGCTATTATGGGTAGATGCGGTAGAGCATACGGGGATACGGGATCGTCTCGCGCAGGTGCGGGACCCCCGTCATCCAGGCGACGAAGCGCTCGAGTCCCATGCCGAAGCCGGCATGGGGGAAAGTCCCGTACTTGCGAAGGTCGAGATACCACTGGAAGGCCTCGATCGGCAGCTCGTGCTGGCGGATGCGGGAGAGGAGCAGGTCGTGGTCATGGATGCGCTGGGACCCGCCGATGATCTCGCCGTACCCCTCGGGCGCCAGCATGTCGAGACCCAGGACCACCTCCGGATCCTTCGGGTCGGGCTGCATGTAGAACGCCTTGATGGAGGCGGGATACCGCGTGACCATGATCGGTCGGTCGAAGTCCGCGGCGAGGGCCGTCTCCTCGTCTCCGCCGAAGTCATCGCCGAAGGAGACCTGGAACCCCTTCTTGCGGAGGATCTCGACCGCGTCGCGGTAGTCGAAACGCGGGAAGGGCCTCCGGACGGCCTCGAGCTTCGACGTGTCGCGCTCCACGCGCTTCAAGTCCTCCCGGCAGCGGTCGAGGACTCGGGCGGTCAGAGCACACACGAACTCCTCCGCGAGGTCCATCAGCCCGTCGATCTCCAGGAACGCGACCTCGGGCTCGACCATCCAGAACTCCCGAAGGTGCCGCCGCGTCTTGGACTTCTCCGCTCGGAACGTCGGCCCGAAACAGTAGACTTTGCCGAAGGCCGCCGCCGCGGGCTCGAGGTAGAGCTGCCCGGACTGCGAGAGGTAGGCCTTCTCGTTCTCCGTGTACTGCGTCTCGAAGAGGGTCGACGTGCCTTCGCAGGCGGCCGGAGTCAGGATCGGTGCATCGATCCGGACATAGCCGCGGTCGTAGAAGAAGTCGGCGATTCCCTGCTCGAGCTCCGACCGTACCCGCAGGATGGCATGCTGCTTCGAGGAGCGCATCCAGAGGTGCCGGTTGGACATCAGGAAGTCCACGCCGTGCTCCTTGGGCGTGATCGGGTAACCTTCGGAGGAACCCAGGATCTCGACCTCCGTGGCGCTCATCTCGTAGCCGCCCGGCGCCCGCTTTTCCTCCCGGACCGCGCCCGTGACCGCGAGCGCGCTCTCCTGCGTCGCCCTGGCCGCCTCGTCCCAGACGGCAGGGGCGACGTCGGCCTTCGCGACGACCGCTTGCAGGTATCCCGTCCCGTCCCTCACGACGAGGAACTGGATCTTGCCGGAGGACCGCGTGTTGTAGAGCCAGCCCCGCACAGTCGCGGTCCGGCCCGCCTTCTCCCCGATGCGGGAGATCGCCGTCGTTTCCATAAAGGGGACGGATTATAGGGGCATCGGCCGGTCAGCGGATGGTGATCTCCCGCTTCAGCTCGGTCTTGCCGCCGTCGCGTCCGACGATCGTCACCGTCAGCGTGTGGGAGCCGGGCGGCAGCGCGGGCAGCGCGAAGCCGAAGCCCGACCTGTCGGAGTCCGGATACCCCGGATGGACTTCGCGCACGCCCGGGTGCGGCTGATGGATCAACGGATGCGCTCCCTCGACCCCATCCACGGAGACGCGCACGTCGGCCACTCCGGAGTCGTCCAGCGCCCAACCGTAGCCCCAGGCGCCGGAAGCGACCGTCTCGCGCTCGCGGGGCGTGTCGATGAAACCGAACGGCGGGTTCGTGACGCCCTCGAGCTCGTGAAACGCGCGCTCGGTCTCCCGCCTCGCCGCGTCCCTTTCGCCTTCCGGGACGCGCGGGTCGAAGGAAGCGCACCCCGCCAGCCGGAAGACGAGGTCCGGAGAATCGCGGGTCGCGAACGTCTTGAGCGGCTCGGCCCTTCCCTCGGAGATCCCGGTCCCCAGCAATCGGATGTACTGCGCCCGGGACTCGTCCGGCAGGTACCTCGGATGGAGGATCAGGAGGCAGGCATCCGCCTCTCGCAGTCTTCCCCAGACGTCTTCGGGAATCGGCTTCCGCGCGAACATGGAGGCGATCTCCTGATAGGCCGGCGGAGCGAAACCGGAATAGCCGTTCACGAGCGGCTTCCAATGCGCCGTCGAGCGGAACTGGTACTCGACCTCGGCGTCTGTGGCGATCGGCCATTCGATGACCGAACCGGGCAGCGAAATGGCTGCGAGCCACCGATACACCGCGTCCGGCTCTCGCTCGACGTAGCTCACGTCCAGGGGAAAGGCCCGGTACTCGAACGCCGTGACGACGAGGGCGACAGCGACGGGCCAGCGCCTTCCCCGGCGCAGGAGCGAAAGCCCCCAGGCCGCCAGAACTCCCAGCGCCAGTTCGAAGAGCACGATCCCTCGCGACGGGACGCGGAGCGCGCGAAAGATCGTTCCGAAGGAATCGACCAGGAAACGATAGTACGGAGTGTGGGTTCCCAGAGCCACGACGACGCCGGCCGCGGCGAGCGCGAGCAGCATGCCCGGGCGCTTCCCGATCGAGCCGCGCCGCAGGAGATCCGGCAGATTGGCGAAACGCGATCTCGCGGGGAACGCCAGGATCAGCCGCAGGAGGTAGAGGATCGTCACGAAGACGAGGACCCGCCCCGGATCGCGCAGGCTCACCGGACCCAGGCGCTCCCGGGAAGACAGTCTCAGGAAGACCCAGAGTACGAGGCCGGCTCCGGCGAGGGAATCGAGAGCATGCGCGGCGCGCCGCCGTCCTTCCGAAACCGGCGGGCGTCCGGATGGAAGCTCTCGATGTCCGAACACAAACGCTGCGGTGGCGAGCGCGACGACCGCCAGGCCTGGAAAGAAATCGCCCTCCGCTTGACCGAGCTTCTGCGTCAGCGGTGCGTAGAGCTTGTTCTGCGGCCCGGCAGTCAGAAAGTCGATCGGTCGTCCGGAGAAGGCCTCGATCACGTCCAGCCCCCGGCTCATGCCGTAGAGACGCGAGGCCTTGGCGTAGGGGACATAGAACGGGAGAACGAGGACCGCGGCGGCGAGCGCGGCGCCGAAGCTGGCCGCCACCCGGCCGGAGGCCGGAGTTCCCGACGCGAGCCACTCGTACCCGAGGACGACGCAGACGGCGATGGCCGAAAAGACGGCGTAATGGACGTTGGTCACCGCATTCCAGGCGAAGAACAGGGCAAAGAGCGCCAGGTCGCGCCGGCGACTTGAGTCGAGGTACTTCAGCAGGAAAAGGAGCAGCAGCGCGAGAAACGCCCCCCACTGGTACTGGATGTGAGGGATCTGGGCCAGCCGCCACGGAACGAACGCGTACACCACGCCGGCCAGCAGCGACGCCGACGCATCGCCGGTCGCATAGACGGAAAGGGCCCACGCCGCCATGGCCGAGAGGAACATCCCCAGCAGGAACAGGATGTTGTACGTGGCGAGCGTCGACGCTCCCGCCGCCAACGGAAGAAAGCCAAAGAGCGCCGCGCCGTAGAGGTTCTCGGAAAAGGCCAGGGCAAACCGAGCGGGATGGAAGATATTCGCATCGAACAGATGGAGCGGGTCGCGGAAGGTCTGATGGAAGTCCCAATGCAAGACCCAAGCGTTCAACTTCGCGTCCCAGACGTCCCCCAACCCGTCGGAGATGCGGTCCGCAAGGGGCCACGTGAAGAGGACTGTCGCGAAGAGGAACACGAGCGCCGCGAGGAGGGCCTCGCGGAGCCTGCCGCGCCTCACGATCGCCGCGTCTGGACGGAGCCGGCGATCGTAACGGCCTGCTGGAGGCGCTGCATCCGCCGGTGTCTCTTCTGGATCGCTTCGGTGTCTGAGAGAGGCGGCTGGCTCGAGCGGATTTCCTGGAGGAACCGGGTCGCCTCGATGGAGAAGTCCTTGAACTCCCTCGGCCCGTAATTGCGGAACGTGCGGTCGCTGACGATCACGTAGCCCTCGGCGATGTCCCGCACCATGTTGTACGCCGAGCCACCGATGAAGACGCTCATCGTGCCCTGAAGTCTATTTCAGAGGTCTCGCACGACCCGACCCGATTCCCGCGTCCCCGTTCTCCCCCTCGGTTCCCCGTCCCCTCCGGCAGTCTCGCGGTCGCGCCCCCGGCTCCGACTTGAGTTACGATCCGCGACTTCAAGGAGAATTCTTGCCCTTCAGCGGCGTGGACTATCTGGATTTCGAGTCGCTCCTGACCGAGGAGCAACGACTCGTACGCGACACCGTGCGCGGATGGGTCGAGGAGAAGGTCCTCCCGGTCATCGAGGAGGCCGCCTGGGAGGGGCGCTTTCCGAAGGAGCTCGTCCCGGATATGGCCGAAATGCAGCTTTTCGGCGCGACGCTCTCCGACTATGGTCTTCCCGGGCTCGACAACATCGCCTACGGCCTGATGATGCAGGAGCTCGAGCGCGGAGACTCGGGGCTGCGCTCCTTCGTGTCCGTGCAGTCGGCCCTCGTCATGTATCCCATCCACGCTTACGGCTCGAAGGAGCAGAAGGACCGCTGGATCCCGAGTCTCGCGAAGGCAGAGGCCATCGGGTGTTTCGGCCTGACGGAGCCCGACTTCGGATCGAACCCCGCCGGCATGCGCACGACCGCAAGAAAGGACGGCGGTTCCTTCGTCTTGAACGGAGCCAAGGCCTGGATCACGAGCGGCTCGATCGCCGACGTCGCCGTGGTGTGGGCGAAGTGGGACGGCGTCATCCGCGGGTTCCTGGTCGAGAAGGGGACCAGAGGTTTCTCGACCTTCGAGCACAAGGGAAAGATGTCGCTTCGCGCCTCGGTCACGTCCCAGCTCGCCTTCGAGGACTGCCGGATTCCGGCGGAGAATATTCTGGCGGGCGTCCAGGGCCTGAAGGGGCCTCTCTCCTGCCTGACACAGGCCCGCTACGGCATCGCCTGGGGGGCGCTCGGCAGCGCGATGGCGACCTATCATGCCGCCCTCGAATACGCGAAGAGCCGCAAGCAGTGGAAGGACCGGCCGATCGCCTCGCATCAACTCGTACAGGAGCGGCTGGCGTGGATGATCACCGAGATCACGAAGGGTCAGCTCCTTGCCTGGCGGCTGGCCAAGATGAAGGACGCGGGAACGATGCGGCCGCACCATGTGTCCATGGCCAAGCGCAACAACGTCTGGGTGGCGCGCGAGTGCGCGAAGCTCGCCCGCGAGACGCTCGGAGCCAACGGCGTCGTCAACGAGTACCCGGTCTTCCGGCACCTCGCCAACATCGAGAGCGTCTACACGTACGAGGGGACGCACGACATCCACACGCTCGTCATCGGGGAGGCCGTCACCGGGATCCCGGCGTACAACCCGCCCATCGAGTAGCCGGATCGGGCCCGGGATCGCCCGATGGCGCTAAAATCCCCGCAAGCGTGGGGATTTCCGGCAATCTGAAGACCATGCAGCTCTCGGAGCTGCTGCAGTGGCTGGCTCTCGGCCAGAAGACCGGGACCCTGCGCATCGAAGGCCATGGCGTTCAGAAGCGCCTCTACTTTCAGAACGGCCGCGTCAGCTTCACCTCCTCCTCAGACCAGCGGGAGTATCTCGGCCAGTTCCTGGTCTCTCACGGATACATCACGGAAGACGAGCTGAAGAAGGCGATGGAGGTCCAGGAGGAGTCGAAGATCCTCCTCGGCCGGATCCTCCTGATGATCAACGCGATTTCGGAGACGGACCTCCTGCGGCTCATGCGCCGGAAGGCCGAGGAATCCATTTACGACGTTTTCCTCTGGGAGGACGCCACCTTCGAGTTCATCGAGGGGGGGCAGCCTGACCTGAAGATGGTTCCTCTCTCTCTCGACCTGACGAGCATCATCCTCGAAGGGCTCCACCGCTACGACGAGTGGAAGCGAATCCGCGTTCTGGTGCCCGACGCCGCGGTCGTGCCGATGATCACGCGCCCCCTGAACCTCGAGGAGCTTTCGGAGCGGGAGAGGCTCATTGTTCCCCGCGTCGACGGCCAGCGCACGATCGAAGAAATCGCGCTCCAGACGCACAACGCGGAGTTCACAGTCGCACGGTTCGTCTACGAGGGCCTGACCAACGGGACGATGATCCTGGTCGAGTCCATGCCGCAGAAGAAGGCGGCGGCGGCCGGCAGCGGATCGGTCGGGACGGACGTCGAACATTTCCTGGAAAGAGGCAACGCCTCCCTGAAGGAAGACCCCCAGGCCGCCTACCGCATGTTCAAGGTCGCGTCGGACCTCGATCCGGCCGACGGGCGGGCTGCGGAGGCCGTGCGCGCCGCTGAGCGCGAGATCCGCGCCGGCTTCGAGCGGGACGGCGTCACGGGAGAGAAGATCCCGGAGCTCGCCATCTCGATCACCCAGCTGACCGAACGCACCTTCTCGCCGCACGAGGGGTTCGTTCTCTCACGGATCAACGGGCACTGGGACGTCAAGTCCATCATGAAGATCTCTCCCATCAAGGAGCTGGAAGTCATGATGATCTTTCAGCGCCTCTGGAAGGACGGCGTCATCAAGTGGAACCAGAAGGTCTAGTGTCCCGACCCGACACCTTCGACCTGGGACCCGAGACCGCGCCCGAGGCGCGGTCGAAGAACCTGAGCGGCCACACGGCCGCCTCGCCCGCGTAATCCACCCCGATCCTCGCCGAGGCGCCGATCGAAGGGCACCGTCGTCTCTCGAGAAAGATCCGGAACCGTTCTCCGGCGACCAGGTCCAGTCCGCTTGCCGCGCTCGTTACGCCGAGAGCGGAACAGAGGCGGGCGGGGCCGGAGAGGAGCCGGGCCGGAGCCTTTTCCGGCGCTTCGATCGCGCGTAAGAGGACCGCCTGCGGGTCTCCCGCGCGGCGTGTCACGATGTTGGCGCAGTGGTGCATCCCATAAACGAAGAAGACGTAGAGAGTGCCCCCATCCCCGTACATCGGCTCGACCCGCGGCGTCCTTCGCCCCTTCCAGGAGTGCGCCGCGGCATCGCCGGGCCCGACGTAGGCCTCCGTCTCCACGATCCGGCCCCCGTACCAGACGCCGCGATAGCGCCGGGCGAACCAGGCCCCGATCAGGTCCCGGGCGACGGCCACGGTGCTCCTCCGGAAGAAGGACCGGGGAGCGGCTCGGAGCCCCAGCGCCTTCGGATCGATTCTCAGACGCGGATCGGGCGCCGGGTTCGCTATCATGCTCTATTCTATGAACATCCTCGTGACGGGCGGCGCCGGCTTCATCGGCTCGCACATGGCCAAGCGCCACTTAGACGACGGCCACCGCGTCGTGGTTGTGGACGACCTCTCGGCCGGAAGACCGGAGAAGGTGCCGGAGGGGGCGCGCTTCGTTCGGGCCGACATCGCCGAGGCCGACCTCGAGCCCCTCCTCCGCGAGGAGAAGATCGCGTTTGTCTCCCACCACGCCGCCCAGATCGACTTGCGGCACAGCGTCGCCGATCCCCTTCACGACGCCCGCGCCAACATCCTCGGCTCTCTGCGCCTCTTCGAAGCCTGCCGGCGGGCCGGCGTCCGTCGCGTGCTCTTCGCTTCGACGGGTGGAGCGCTCTACGGCGAGCCGGAAGGCGGCCGACCGGCGCCCGAGACCCATCCGACCAACCCGGTCTCTCCCTATGGCTGCGCCAAGCTTTCGATCGAGAAGTACCTCCACTACTACCACGAGATCCAAGGCCTCCAGACTCAGGTCTTCCGGTACGCCAACGTGTATGGTCCCGGGCAAAACGGCACGGGCGAGGCCGGTGTCGTCGCGATCTTCTGCGAGGCGATCCTCCACGGCCGCCGTCCGAAGATTCGCGGCGACGGCGGCCAGACGCGCGACTATGTCTTCGTCGGAGACCTCGTGGAAGCCGCCGCCCGAGCGGCCGCCGTCGAGAAAAGCGGCACCTGGAACCTCGGCACGGGGATCGAGACATCGGTCAACCGCCTCTTCGACTTGATCGCAAAGGAACTCTCGTACGGCGACCCTCCCGAGCGCGTCCCGCTTCCGCCCGGGGAACAACGCCGCAGCGTGCTCGATGGCTCCGCTGTCCGCCGAGACTTCGCCTTACCCTCCTGGACTCCCCTCGAAAAGGGGCTCGAGGCCACGGCGGATCATTTCCGACGGATCGCCCGCTCTTAATCCTCCCGAGGCGGGTTGCATTTCCGAGGACGCCGAGTTAAAAAGAAAGGCTTCGGTGGAGTCGGCCCGGCTCAAGTCGGGCCACATGTCATTGGGAGGTGGAACGATCGACCAGATCGTCGTCCGCCAGCAAAGCAGTTCCGGCGTACTCCGGGGGGACGTGTCTGGACGCTACCGGGAGTTGTTCGAGCACGCGCCGGACGGCCTGCTCTCGACCGATCCGGAGGGGAAGATCCAGGACGCCAACCGCTTCGCCGCGCGTCTGCTGCGCGTCAAGCGGCGCGAGATGATCGGGCGGCCCTTGGCATTCTTCGTATGCCCCGAGCAGCGCTCCTCCTTCGAATCACGGTTCGCGAAGTTCCGCTCGGACCCTCCCGGGATCAAGGAATGGCACGTCCGTCTGGTGGCGCGGGGCGGGGAACCGATCGAGACGGCGGTCGCGATCACCTCGGTCGGTGGATTCCCGCGCCGCCGCGCCAGGCTCCTCTGCGCCGTCCGCGACATCACGCGGCGCCGCCGAATCGAGCGGCGGTTGAAGGAGCGGGAGCGCCAGTACCACGCCCTCTACCGCCAGATGCTCTCGCACCGCGACGCCCTGCGCGTTCTTTCCGCACGCTACCTCCACGCGAGAGAGGAAGAAGCGCAGAGGATCGCTCATCAGCTCCATGACGAGGCGGGCCAGATCACCGCTTCCATCCATCTCGCGCTGGCCGAGATCGGGCGGGAGCTCCCCGCTCCGAGCCGCGCACGGCTCCGGGACGTGGAAGCGTACCTCGACGAGATCGAGGATCGTCTGCGGCGACTCTCGCACGAGCTGCGGCCGACGATTCTCGACGACCTCGGCCTCAAGCCGGCGCTTGAGTTTCTCGCGGAAGGCTTCTCGGCTCGCACGGGTATCGCCACGCGCGTCCAGGGCTCCACGCGGGGACGACTCGATCCTGTTGTCGAGACAGCGGTCTATCGGATCGTGCAGGAGGCGCTCGCCAACATCGGCCGCCATTCCTCGGCCGGAGCGGCCTTCATCGCCCTTCGGCGCGATCGCGGGGCCGTGCGCTGCGCGATCCGTGACGATGGTGTTGGGTTCGACGCGAGCCGGATCCAGCGGGGTGAGGCCGGCCGGGAGGGCCTCGGTCTGCTCGGCGTTCGCGAACGGCTCGACGCGCTCGGCGGGCGGATCGAGATCCGATCTTCTCCGGGGGCCGGGACCGAGCTGTCCGTCTCCTTGCCGCTCGAGAGGCGGGCATGAACTGCCGGATCCTCCTCGCCGACGACCACGTCGTGGTAAGGCAAGGGCTCAAAGCCCTGCTCGAGCGCGAAGGCTTCGACATCGTTGGAGAGGCGTCCGACGGACGCGAGGCGAGCCGTCTGGCGCGGGATCTGTCTCCCGACATCGCCATCCTCGACCTCGCCATGCCGCTCTTGAACGGTATCGAGACCGGCCGAGCAATCGCCCACGGCTGCCCCTCTATCCGTACGATCGCGTTGACGGTTCACACCGAGAACCACTACGTCCTGGCGGCCCTGGAAGCCGGCTTCAGCGGCTACGTCCTGAAGTCGCAGGCCGCGGCGCAGCTGGTGCGTGCCATCCAGGAGGTCTCCCGGGGGGCGGTTTACCTGAGCCCCGGAGTCTCGCGCGCCGTCGTCGAAGCGTCTCTCCGAAAGACCAGCCGACCGGAGGACCCGCTGACCGACCGGGAGCGCGAAGTCCTCCAGCTCGTGGCCGAAGGAAAGACCACCAAGCAGATCGCCAGCCTCCTCGGCGTGAGCGTCAAGACCGCCGAGTCCCACCGGACACGGATCATGCTGAAGCTGAAGATCCACGAGACGGCGGGGCTCGTCCGTTACGCCATCCGGCGAGGTCTGATCCAGGCCTAGGGGGCACGCCAGAGAGTCCCGGATCTCTCAGGGATTTTCCGCACCGCGATGCCGGGGTTTACCGGATTGCGGGAGGCGGCGGCGAGAACTAAGGTCGAACCTCAATGACACGCGTGTCCAACAACCATCAACCCAAGGAGGCCTACTCGATGGAAACAGCCAAAGTCGACATCCGCAAGCTTCAACTCTTGAACGACCGGATCAACCAGTGCATCGATGCGCTGAACCAGGTCCGGCTGTCGGTTCATGGACTCTCGCAGGGGCTTTCGCACTCGGGCGCGCAACCCGGCATCAATCCCGGCGCGCAATATGGGTTCGGACAGCCCGCATTCGGCGCGAGTCCGTTTAGCCAGCAGGGGGTCAATCCCCTCGGATCCGTGGGCTTCGGGCAGATGCCCGGTCAGAGCCCGCTAGCCCAGGGTTTCGCGCCTGGTCTCTCGCACTCGACGGGTTTGTCCCCCTTCGCCCAGGGTGTGAATCCGTATCTGTCGGGAGTCAGCCCGGAGAGCCTCGAAGCCTCGGTCCGCCCGATCTGGGCCGATCCCTTCCTCACGGCGCGGATTACCCAGACGTTCCCCTACGCGCAGTTTCCGGTTCCTCCGGTAGTGACCATCTACTAGGAGCCCATGGAAGACGAGGAAGCTGCTTCACCCGGGGCGAGGTCCGAAAGGGCCTCGCCCCTTTTTTCGGGAAGCCGGAGAGGCCGGCCGCGGAGAGCGGCCGGACCGCGAGCTTCGAAGAACCAAAGGAGGAAATCCCCCATGACAGAAGCTGAACAGACCGTGGGGATCACGGAGATCGAAGAAACCATCGGACGGATGGAGCAGCTCTATCAGACTCTGACCGGACGCGCCGTGCCGCGCGGCGAGGGGCCTTACGCGCCGATCCCCGCCGAGAAAGATCCCGCCGAGCACGTGGAGAAGCGTCTGAACGAGCTTCTGACTCTGTTGGGCGAGCTCGGCGGCGAAGTGCGGCCCGTGCCGCTCACGTCGTGGACTCCCGCCATGTCCGTCTGGGAAAGCCATACCGAGATCCGCATCTGTCTGGATCTCCCCGGCGTGCCGCGCGACCACGTCCAGGTCGTGGCGCAGGGGAAGCTCTTGACGATCAGCGGGAACCGCGCCGCGCCGAAGAGCGACGACTTCCGGCTTCACTCGAGTGAGGCCCCGATCGGGCCGTTCCGCCGGACGGTCTTCATCCCGGGAGGGATGCGCGAGAACGAGCCGAACGCGGAGATGAATGACGGCGTGCTCGAGATCCGGATCCGGAAAGAGGCGAGCCACGTGACCACACCGCGCACCGTGCGCGTGAACTAGGCTCGCCGTGACGCCGCGTCGGGGCGGCCGTGAACAATTTGTGATTGGTGATCGGTGATTTGTGGTGGGGGGAGACGTTGCTCCCTGTTCACAAATCACAAACCACAATTCACGAGTCTTCTTCTAGCGGATCCAGGCGTCCGGGCCAAAGGTCAGGACCACCGCCTCGTCGAGAGTCGAGGCGTAGTGAACGATCTCGTCGCAGATCGCCCCGGGGACCAGCGCGTTGCCCTCGAGGTCGCGCCGGTTCGCCTCCGGAAGGATGACCTTCCGCAGGTTGCGGTTGTAGGCGCCGCGCACCTTGTATTCCGGCTCGCCGACGCTTCGCAGGACCTGGACATCGTGGGAATCCGCAATCAAGACCCCGGTCGAGGCTATGTCCTGGGGCATGGGACGGTTCAGGAACACAGAGAGAAAAGCGAGAGCCGTCGGAAGCCCGGCGGAGAGACCTCCTGAGGCCTCGTCTTCCTTCGTGACCTTGTACGTGTAGCTGTAGTCCAGGATGTCCCGCGTCTCGCCCGGCCATTTGGCGCGCGCGTACTCCCGGACAGACAGGAAGGTATTGCGGACGGCCTGCAGAAAGTCGGGCGTCAAGTTGCCGAGAATCTCTTCCAGAAATCCGCCCCGGCCAGGCTGCGCGGGCCGACGCGTCGCCCAGACCTCGTGAATCAGTCCCTTGGCTCTGCCCACGAAGTGGTAGACGGAGTCCGCGAGCACTCGGCCGACCGCGCTCTGGCGCCGGGCGGCCGCCTCTTCCAGCGATTCCGCCCGCTCTCCGCAGCGGAGCGCCTCGTCGCCGCGCCCCAGGATCCGGTTCAAGACGGCCATCTGACGCCAGACGCTCGCGCGCAGAGGGTATGCTCGCAACGCCGCATTCAAACGATGGAGCGTTCGCTCCGCGACGTCCGGCCGCCGGAAGTAGTCCGCAGTCCGTTCCAACCCGGAGCGCTCGTAGTCGTGGAGTAGCCATTCCAGGACCCGGATGTCGCCGGGGTCTTCTTCCAGACTCTGGAGATAGAGCCGGGCAGCCTCTTCGCGGGATCCCTCGAGCGCCGCGAGGTCGGCGCGATATTTCAGGTCCAAGGCCTCACCGCGCCCGTTCAGGAGCTCCCGCGCCCGCTCCGCGTCGCCGGCGAGGAAGAGCTCGATCGCCCGCTCCCTCGGAGTGGGCTCGGACGATCCTTCGATTTCGGGGAACGGGATCTTCGAGAGCTTCACCAGCGGGACGTAGCGCCGCGCCGCGACGCGGGCCGCGTCGGCGAAGGACGGCCTGTGCATGCGCAGGCGAAAGAGTCTCAGGAAACGCGTCTCGTAATCGGCCGTTTCCTGCTGGTTCCCGAGCCGGCGCTGGATGGAGGCCAGATGGCCGAGCACCGACACCCTCTCGAAGCTGCGTTCCAAGTGCTTGTAGATGTGGACCGCCTTCTCGAGGAGCTCGCGCGAGCCGATCCGCTCGTAGATGCGGGCGAGGGCCAGGATCCGGTCACCGTCCGTCTCGAATCCTCGTTCGTTCCCGAGGTTCTCCAGAACGGCGCGGGATTCTTCGAAATCCCCGGTCAGCTCGGCGACCCAGGCGCTGCCGAGGACGGCCAGCTTGTAGAGGTCGTTGTCCTTGCCTCGGTATTTCTTGGCGAGTTCGTCGCATTTCTCCCGCGCTTCTTCCGGACGGCGCGCCAGGAACAGGCGGAACACCTCCTCCAGCTCCAGATGCGCGGCGGGCTTGCGCCAGAGCTGGAAAGGGCCGAGGACGAGAAACTGGCCCGGCCCTCGCTCGGTCTCCTGCGCGAGCTGCAGCATCGAGTTCAGCCGCACCTGTGCCGTCAGGTTCGAGGGGGACTTGGCATGGACCTGGGCCCAGCAGGCGATCGCCGCGGAGAGCTCGCCCCGCATGTGCTTGATCTTGGCCAGCAGATCGAGCGCGGTGAGGTCGTCGGGCCGTTCTTCGAGCACGTGCGCGACCTCGATCTCCGCGTCGTACAGCTCCCCGATCTCGACGAGGACTCGCGCGTACCGGATCCGGTCATCCGCGGACGAGATCTCCTCGGCGCGGGTCACCTCGGCTTGGGGCTCCCTGGACATCGTCCTATTCTAGGATGCGGACGAGCCCTGAATTCCTATTGCCTCAGGGAGAGAATCGGAATGAGTGCGGGCCGGAACCCCTGGCCTCCGAAAAAAGGACTGGGTGAGGGGCGAGCTCCAGCGTTTCTATTACCCGATCGGCTTTGGCGTCCCGTCCGTGACGCGCGCTCCGTCGGTACCGCGAGGAATGCCATCGACGGGGTTGGGCGCCCCCTCGGTCATGTGCTTGACCACGACGACCGTCCGATCGTCCTCGGGTGGCCGTCCACCGCTGAACTCGCTCAACCGATCGATCAGAGCGCGTGTGATCTCGGCGGCCGGGCGCTCACGCAGAGTGAGGA
>JBKPBH010000165.1:0-5815 GCA_046726795.1 Acidobacteriota bacterium | reverse complement strand
GGCTCGACGAGCTCTGGTTTGACCGCAGGGGTCGTCCGCAACGCAGGAGGGGTCTTCGCGGCTTGTTTCTGCTGGGCGGGTAGAGGCGGCGCGGGCTTTGCTCCGTCCTCGAAGCGTCCCTCGACAATCTCCGCTTCGAGACGTTTCTTCGCGCCCGCGACGGTAAAGCCCACGTCGTAGAGAAGCTGCCGGATCCGCGCGATGATCTTGACTTCGCGCGAGGAGTAGAGCTTCGCGGCTCCCTTTTCCTTCCCCTCCGAGAGGGCCGGGAATTCCGTTTCCCAGTAGCGCAGGACGTAGGGAGCGACCTCGGCGACCCGGCAGGCCTCCGCGGGCTTGTAGAACTCCTGTTCTTTTGCCACTGAACTACTCTAATCTAACCACGTCTCGCGCGTCCTGCCCTCCTGATTTTGGATCTCGGGCCCTGGACCTTGGACTTCGTCCCGCCGGCACGAGACCTTCGCCTTTCGACCGGAGTCTGCGCCCGCCCTCGGATGGATATCCGGATCGGGCTGCCGCGGAAGTCCGCCGCCTCCCGCACGATGTTCTCGACGCGACGGGTTTCGGAAAAATGGAGCGCCTCGGCGCGGTTGGCCACGAGGGTGAAGGTCGGTGGGGCCGCGCCGGTTTGCGCCACATAGAAGACCTTGAGCCTCTTGCCTGAGGCGGTCCGGAGCGGCTTGTCGCGCAGGGGCCGGCCGAGCACGCGGTTCAACTCCCCCGTGGAGATCCGCCGGCGGCGGTTCTCCGCCACTTGAGCGGCCGAATCGAGCACACGCGAGATTCCACGGCCTGTCCGCGCCGAGACCAGGAGAAGCGGTGCATGCGCCGCGAAGGGAAGACGCTCCTGGACGGTCCGGGCAAACGCCTCCGCAGCCTCCTTGCCGGGACGGCCTGCGAGATCCCACTTGTTGCCGATCAGGACGAGCCCCTTGCCCGCCTCGTAGGCGGCGGAAGCGACCGCGGAGTCCTGCGCCGCGACCCCTCCGTTCGCGTCGAGGATCAGGAGCACGACGTCGGATTCCTCGATCCGCTTCCTGGCGGAGACGACCGAAAGGACCTCGGGTCCCCGTTCCGTGCGCGCTTTCCGGCGGATGCCCGCAGTGTCCACGAGCCGGAAGTGCCGGCCCGCATGGACGAGCGCCGTATCCACGGAGTCGCGAGTGGTTCCGGGAATTTCCGACACGATCGCCCGCTCTTCGCCCAGGAGAGCGTTGACCAGCGAGGACTTCCCGACATTGGGTCGTCCGATGACCGCCAGCGCGATCTCCTCCGCCTTCGCCGAGGCTTCGGCGGAAGAGTCCGCCGTAGCGTCGGCAGAAGCGAAGGCGCCTTCGGCGGACGAGTCCGCTGTAGCTTCAGCAGAAGCGAAGGCGGACATCCGTGTGGCGATCGCCGTCTGTATGTCATCCACCCCGATGGCGTGTTCGGCCGAAACGCCGTAGACCTCCTGGAACCCGAGCTCCCAGGCTTCGACCTCTCCTTCGCTCCCTTCCTTGCGGTCGATCTTGTTGGCCGCCACGATCGTGTCGGCCCCCGCCTCGCGCGCCGCGCGCGCCGCGGCCCGATCTCCAGGCAGCACTCCTGCCGAAGCATCCATGACGAGAACCACCAGGTCGGCGTCCCGGATCGCCGCGAGCGCCTTGTCCCTCACGGCCTTCGGAATCGGCTCTCTGCCTTCGGGATCGAAGCCGCCCGTGTCCACGAGACGGTAGTTCCGATCGTCGGGAAGGCTCGCCTGCGCCTCCAGGACGTCCCGCGTCATGCCCGGCCGATCGTGCACGAGGGAGCGGCGCCTCCCGAGCAGACGATTGAAGAGCGCGGACTTGCCCACGTTGGGACGACCTGCGATGACGACGGTGAACTCGCGCATCAGTCTGTCGGCGTCGCGTCTCTGCTCAGGTCGCCTTCTTCACTCCTCCCGCCAGCTTCAGAGAGAAGCGGGGGTGCTGGAAGGGATGGACGTCGGGGAAATTCGTGAAGATCCAACCGCTGAAGATCTCGTTCCCCTTCTCGGCCACGGTGATCCGCGCAGCCGGATTGTTCGGCTCGACACCCTGGGAGGTAATCTCCTCTCCCGCCATCGTAAAGGCCGGCAGGAATACGTCCCCGCGGATCTCCAACTCCGAGCCCGGGATGCGGGCGGAGCCGCCGAGCGGGACATCAAGGGCCCCTTCCTTCCCGCTGCCCGACTCCTTCCACGTCAGCCGGATCCCCGAGTATGTCTTCTCGACCTCGGGCGGCACGACCAGGCGGGTGGGAACCTTCGGCGCCCCAGCTGTCCCCGCTCCTTCGGGGGACGCCTCTCGTTCGTGGGAGACCGCCATCTGGATGCTCGGATCCGGTCGGCCCTTCTCGCCACACCCGAGCAGAAGGGCCGACCAGAGAAACACTCCGGCTGTCATCCCGATCAAAGCGAGGGATCCGCTCTCATTGCCTCGCGTCGCGCGTCCGTTCGCCAAAGAGGTATGGCCTCTCACCGGGGAAACTTTCTCGCGCGCCGGTCGATGGCGAGTGTCCTCTCGACCGTTCCCGGAAGGCGGAAATCGAGCCGCCGCCGGACTTCGTCGATCGCGGCCAGCCGGACCCGCAGACTGTCGCCGAGCCTGTAGATCTTGGCGCTGGAGCGTCCGCGAAGCCGGTGCTGCTTCTCCTCGTACACGAAGAAGTCCTCGCCGAGCGCAGACATGGGCACGAGCCCCTCGACGAAGAAATCCTTCAGCATGACGAAGAGGCCGAATGATGCCACACCGGTCACGAAGGCGTCGAACTCGCGGCCGACCTTGTTCTTCATGAAAACGATCTTCTTCCAGAGGAGGCTCTCCCTCTCCGCCTGCTCGGCGCGCCGCTCACGCTCGGAGGAGAGCGCGGCGACCTCGGCCAGACGCTGGTTGACCGCCTCGAAGTCCTTCGCGGCGACCGGATGACCGTCTTCGAGCAGGCGCGTGAGCTGCCGGTGAACGACGAGGTCGGGATAGCGCCGGATCGGAGAGGTGAAGTGACAGTAGTAGGGCGCGGCCAGCGCGTAGTGCCCTCGGCACTCCTCGCTGTAGAGCGCCTTGCGCTGGGCGCGCAGGAGCAGGTCCGAGAGGAGGCGCTCCTCGGGCTTCCCCTGGATCTCGTGGAGCAGGCGCTGGAAGGCGGAGGGCGGAACCTCTTCCAGATCGCCCTTGAGCTCGTATCCGAAGCTCTCGAGCACCTCGCGCAGGTCCACGAGCCGGTCGGGATCCGGCCGGTCGTGCACGCGGTAGATTCCGGGCTGCTTGGAGAAGAGCAGCTTCTTCGCGACAGCCTCGTTGGCGGCGAGCATGAACTCCTCGATCAGTCGATGCGCCACATTGCGGGATTCCGGGACGATCCCGACGACCAGGCCCTCGTCGTCTAAGACCACATCGGCGTCGGGGAGGTCGAAATCGATTGAGCCGCGGGCCTCGCGCCTCCTCCGCAGGAGCGCCGCCAGCTCGGCCATCGCGCGGAAGTCTTCGAGAAACCGACCGTAGCGGATCTGGTCCGCGGCCGTCGGCACACTTTCGAGGAGGCGCGCCACCTCCGTGTACGTCATTCGATGCGCGCTCCGGATCACGCCCTGGACGAACTCCGACTTCGTCACGCTCCCCTTCGCGTTGACCTCGAGGATCGCCGAGACGACCAGCCGGTCCACGCGCGGGTTCAAGGAACAGAGGCCATTGGAAAGACGCTCGGGCAGCATCGGCAGGACCCGTCCCGGGAAATAGACGGACGTCCCGCGCGAGAGGGCCTCGTCGTCGAGCGCGGTGCCCTCCGCGACGTAGTGCGAGACGTCGGCGATGTGGACGCCGAGCCGGAAGCCGTGCGCCGTGCGTTCGACCTCGACCGCGTCGTCGAAGTCCTTCGCCGTTTCGCCGTCGATCGTCACGATGCGGTGGTCGCGGAAATCCCGCCTTCCGAGCAGATCGTCCTCGAGGACCTCCTCCGGAAAGGCCTCGGACTCTTCGACGACCGGCTGCGGAAAGCGGGGAGGCAGCCCGTGGGACCGCAGCACGATCTCGATGTCCACGCCCGGCTCTCCCAGGAACCCGAGGCGCTCTTCGATGACTCCGTGGGCGACCCTGCGAGCGTCGGGAAAGGAGGTCAGCCGAGCCTCGACGATCTCTCCCGCGCGAGCGCCCCGCGTCTTTCCCTCGGCGACGCGGATGACCGCGTCGATCTTCGGGTCGTACGGGAGGACGATCCGGTTCCCGTCTTCCACCTCCAGGCGTCCGACGACCCGCTCGCGAGCGCGCGCGAGCACTTTCACGACCGCCCCGGAGATGCGCGGGGACTCCCGGTCCCGTCCGCGCCCGCCGCGGCCCTGCCTCCCGCGGGTCCGTTCTTCCCGCGCCAACACCGTGTCGCCGTCCATCGCGCCGTGCATTCCGGAACGGGGCACAAAGAGGTCCTCTCCCCCTTCGACGAGCACGAAACCGTAGCCTTCGGGCCGGACCGTCAGCCGGCCCGCGACGTGATTGGAAAACTCGATGGCCGAGTACTTCTCGCCGCGGACCCGCGCGATCTGTCCCTTACGCTCGAGGGCGTCCAGGAGCTCACGAAAGGCCTCCTCGTCGGCTTTCGCGACGCGCAACGACGACACGAGATCCCGGAAGGAGAGGATCCGGGAGCCCTTCTGCCGGAGGCGTTCGAGAATCTCCGACTCGCGCGGCAGCACGCGCCGAGTCTATCTCGCGTCCGATCCAGGCGCTCTATATAAATGTTGACATAGTCTGTCGCGGACTAGAATGCAGATGTGTCGGCGACGGCGGCGACCGTTCCGGAGGGCTTGAAGTAGGTTCTTACGGCGCCCGTCTGTCCGCGCGTCGGAGCCCGACGATGCGTTCGCCGCAGGAGGGCCCCCGCCAGCAGGAGGGTCGGGATCACTCGAGTCGCAAGAGGTCCTGATCTCAACGGCTCCTGGTCATCCGAAGAATGCCGGGAGGATCTTACGGCCTGTTCGCATCGGCTTGATCCCTCCTTAACGCCTCGTTGAGAGACGTGGCAGGCGTCGGGTTCCAAATCGAAATTGAGGTGTGAACCCTATGGCCTCCCGATCGTCTGAAGGCTAGTGTGCGAGACAAACCGATGCGAAAACTGATTCTGGTCGTCGAGGACGATCCGGACCTGCGCGAGACCCTCCTCGAGGTTCTCGAGGACGAGGGGTTTGAAGTCTCGATCGCCGCCAACGGCCGCGAAGCGCTCGACATTCTGGAGACACGACGCGGAGCGGCGCTCGTTTTGCTCGATCTCGTGATGCCGGACATGGACGGCCTGGAATTCCTGAGGCGCCAGCTCCAGAGCCCGGCCCTCTCTTCGGTTCCCGTCGTGATCCTGACCGGCGACTCGAAGGGGCAGAACGAGGCCCGGACGATGGGCTTCGCCCATGCCCTCGCCAAGCCTTTCCGCGAAGAGGACCTCCTGCGTCTTGTCTTCGACTACTGCAGGCCCAACTGAGGTGGGAGTCGGTGCTATATCTATATTGATATAGATGGGAACTGACAGCCTACTCGAGATCCCTCAGCCGCCGCATGGTTGGTGCGAAAGGAGGGACTCGAACCCTCACGGTGTTACCCACAGGTTCCTGAAACCTGCGCGTCTACCAGTTCCGCCACTTTCGCAAGGAGGAAGATCGTAGCGGTCGAGTTCCTGATCGTCAAGGAACCTGTGGGAGCCCACAGGTTCGGCTGATCTGGTGCGGGGGACACCCCCGCACCCCCGGCCTGCGCGTCTACCAATTCCGCCACTTTCGCGGGAGGCAGATCGTAGCCGTCCAGTTGCTCATCGTCAAGGAACCTGTGGGCCACAG
>JBKPBH010000164.1:0-8005 GCA_046726795.1 Acidobacteriota bacterium | reverse complement strand
CTCTGGACTATTCGCGCATGGCCAGCGTAGTCGAAGCTGTCGCTCGCGCCGTCGCGGACCTGGCAAGCACCTGATCCCGTTCGGGCGGGTCGACTGGTCCTGCTGCGTAGCCGGGGAAGACAGGCGGCGCTATCTGGCCAGCGGCACGACCTTCGACTTGAGGAGCTTGTGGTCGCGGGTCAGGAGGGGTGCCTGGTGAGCAAGACTCGTCGCGGCGATGATCTCATCGGCAGGATCGCTTCGGAAGTCGAGGCGCCTCAGGGCTCTGACGACGGCCAGCGTCAAGGGCCACACGTGGACGCTGGCCAGGAACCGATCGAGTTCTGAGTCGTCGAGGTCGAGCTCGATGCGCCCGAGCTCGGCAAGTTTGGCAAGCTCCCACAAGACGATGGCGGAGATGCCCCAGCGGGCCGTCCGCAGAATCCGATTCTCGCGCGCCGTCACTTCGCCGGTCATGGCGTGGAGCAGGACGTCAGTGTCAAGATTGAGCATGCCACTTGAGACCCGTCAAGAAGACATCTCCTTTGATCTTGAGTCGTCCCTTCAGCCTCCCGATGAGCTCTGCCGACTCTGTCCGGATCGGAATCAGCTTGGCAACCGGTTTTCCCCGCTTTGTGATGACGATCCCATCTTCGCCGACTCGATCGAGAAGCGAGAGGCACTGTTCCTTGAACTTCGCGGCCGAAATCTGCTTCATGGTCACATAATAGAACTGGTTACTTTAAGTGTCCGCAGCCGCGTGGGGGAGCCCTCGCCAAGGGCCCGTCGCCTTTGACATCAGATGATAAGAAAGTTATCATCAAAGCATCATGAGAACGACGGTTGATATCGACGCCCCGATCCTCCGCGAGATCAAGGAGCTGCAGAAGAAACAGGGCCGCTCCATGGGACGGATCGTCACCGACTTGCTGGCCGATGCCTTGGCCCGGCGCAGGCGTGACTCGGGCAAGCAGGAGCTTCACTGGACTTCGCGCCGCATGAGGGCGCTCGTGGACTTGACGGATAAGGAGGCGGTGTACAGGGCGCTGGACTCGGACCGGCGTTGAGTTACTCAGTCGACGTCAACCTGCTGCTCTACGCGTCGGACCGCGCGAGCGCTTACCATCCGGCGGCTTTGCGCTTCCTCGAGGGGCGGCGATCCGATCCGGAGCTGTTCTGTGTGGCGTGGCCGACGTTGATGTCGTATCTGCGCATCGCGACGCACCCGAGCATCTTCGCCGAACCGCTATCACCATCGGAGTCCCTCGGCAACATCGCGGCACTTCTGGCCCTGCGACAGGTCCGCGCGCTCTCGGAGCAGGAAGGCTTTCTGGACGTGTACCGCGAGGTCGCGGGGAGTTCTCCGGCGCGCGGCAATCTGGTTCCAGACGCCCACCTGGCGGCGATCCTTCGGCAGCACGGAGTCCGGACGCTCTACACCAGCGACAGGGACTTTCGGAGGTTCGACTTCCTGGAGCTTCGCGACCCGCTGGCTTGAGTGCACCAAGACCCGTTCGCCGAGTCGACAGTCGACTGGTCCTGCTATGCCAGGATCAATCCGAGACGTTTCCTCGCGTCCAGGTCGTAACCCGGGAAAACCGGAGAGAGGTTCTTGATCCCCATTCGCTCGGCCAGGACTTCAGCGAAGACGTCGCGGAAATCGGTTGTGACCGCGAGGTCGCGGTTCTCGTAGAGGTGAGAGGAGTCGAGTCCGGGCCACCGGCCGTAGACCTTGCCACCCCGGACGCCGCCGCCCAAGAGCAGCATGACATTGGCATGGCCGTGGTCGGTGCCGCGGTTTCCGTTTTCCTTCACCGTGCGGCCGAACTCGGACATCGTCACGAGCGTGACGTCGGCCATGCGGGACCCGAGGTCCTGCGCGAAGGCGGAGATTGCCTGTCCGTAGTCGCGCAGGCGGTTGGAGAGCTGTCCCTCCGAACCGCCCTCGCCGGCGTGCGTGTCCCAGCCTCCGACGTCGGTGAAGGCGACCTCCATCCCCACGTCCGCCCGGATCAGCTGCGCGATCTGCTTCAGTGCGTTGCTGAACGGGCCGCCGGGATAGGACGCGCCGTTCTCCGGCGCGAACCTGCTCGGGTCGGCCGACTTCAAAATCCGGGCCGCCTCGAAGGACTCCTTCGCCGTCGGGCCGAGGACCCCGGCCGCGGCCTCGGAGTACATCGTTTCGAAGGAGTCCGACACGACGGGAGTCACGGTTCCGGCCCGGATGCCGAAGTCGGCCAGGTTGTTCATGGCGACGGCTCTCGCGGGCCCGGCGAGGATGCGCGGCAGCGCCGGAGTCAACGACACGGCCCGCAGCGGCGACGGCGCTTCGGTCTTCCTGGCGTTTCCGGCGAGTGCGCGGCAGAGGAACCCGTCGGCGGTCGACTTGACCCCCGGCGTGCCCGACTCCATGAAGTCCTGGGCGTCGAAGTGCGAGCGCGTCGAGTCGGGGCTGCCAGCCGCGTGGACGAAGGCGGCCGACCCGTCCCGAAAGTAGGGGAGGACGGCCGCGAGCGCGGGGTGGAGTCCGAAGAACCCGTCCAAATCCAGCGCCGCACCCTCGCCTGAACCCGGACGTGGGACGGCGATCGAAGGTCTCGCGTCGTAATACGTCTTCTCCCCGTAGGGCACGACGAGGTTCAACCCGTCCACCGCACCCCGCTGGAAGATCGCCACCAGAACCTTGCGATTCCCGCTTGGGAGGGCCGCCGCGCTCGCCATCCGAACGAAGACCTTGGGAAGGAACCCTCCAGCCACCAGGGCCAGACCGCCGGACTTCAAGAACACTCGTCGATCAAACATGTGTCCCTCGATCTCCCCGATCACAAATCGCCAATCAAAGATCGCTTCTCACTGCTTTTGGAACTCCGGGCTTCCCAGGATCAGTCCGGCGATCATCGGTATCTGCGCATTGGCGCCCCCGATCCTCTGCCCGTCGGCGACCCTCTTCTCGAGAGTCTCCCGGGTCTCGGCGGAGAGCGTCCCGTCCACGAGGGCACAGGAGAGGGCGTCCACCGCCGTCTTCGTATCCTTCGCGCTGTCGGGAGCAATGAGCCTCTCAATGTCGGCCCAGGTGCCGGGGAGCCGGTTGGCGGCGAGTTGCAGTGCGAAGTTCAGCCTCGCGACGAGGGCCCCCGTGTTGACCCAGGCCTGGGCGGTATCGGAGTAGCCGGTGGGCGGCTGACAGAGGTAGAGCGGCTCTCCCATCTGCGCGAGCTGGCGCGCGATCGGCAGCGCGTCGTCGGGGATCCCGCCGACAGCCCGGATTGCCGAGACGACGTATTCGAAGGGGGACTTGATCTTGCCGCGGTAATGGCTGGGGTCGAAGAACTCGGGACTCGTGACGACGGCGCGGACGGTCTCGCGCAGGTCTCCGTCGGTCGCGAGAAACCTCTTCGAAACACGCTCGACCAATTCGCGCGGAGGGTCGTCGGCCACGAGGCGCTGGCAGAGCTTGAAGGCGATGTGTCGGGCGGTCGAGGGGTGACGCGCCAGGACGCGGATCATCTCTTCGCCTTCCTCGATGCCTCCTCCGGACGGGAAAGACACGCCGAGAACCGTCTTGGGGGCGATGTCATGCAGGGGGGCGCGGAAGACGAAGCCGGTCGCCTGCTCGGGACGCGCGAGGGACCAGCCCGTCAGGACGCGCGCGAGCTCGGTCACATCCTTCTGCGTGTAGCCCCCGTCCACTCCGAGCGTGTGCAGCTCCAGAAGCTCCCGGGCATAGTTCTCGTTCAATCCCCCAGGGACGCGGTTGGGGTTCGCGGAGCCTCCGCGACCGAAGAGGCCGCGTCGAAATGGGATCGGACGTGCCGGCCGGTGGGCTTCGTCGGCCACTGACTGTGCGTTGTCGAGGTAAAAAAGCATCGCGGGGGACATCGCCGTCGCCAGGAGCAGATCCTCGAACCTCCCCCAGATGCGCGGGCGGACGACGCCCTCTTCGAAGGAGGTGATGAAGACGCGGTCGAGGCCCTTTCCCGCGAAGACGTTGAAGTGGTTCATCCAGAAGTCCACCAGGACTTCGTTCAATTGCCTTTCCGACAGGGTGGCCCGAAGGATGCGTGCCTGGGAGAGCTCCTCGAGAACGCGCCGAGGCCGGTTCTCGGGCGGAATCATGCGGCGGATCCTCTCGGCCTCATCCAGGGCGGAGGCGCTCTTCGTTCCCTCCGCCATCGCCTGATCGCGCCGCCTCTCGCGCTGCGCCTCCTGCAGCGGCCTTTCGAACTTGTCGAAGAGCTGGGCTTCTGTCCATTCGAGCGTCGGGAATCTCCGGAGACTCTCAGTGGCCGCCGGGTCGGCGATCCATTGGGGCGCGAGCTGCCGGTCGATGTAAGCGGCGATCCCCATCGCGAGAACTCGGTCCACGTCGCCGGGTCGCGCACCGAAACCCAGCCGGTTCAGGACGTGGATCGCCTTTTCGCGATCGGTCAGCACCGTCTTCTCGCTCGACGCGGAAGGAGCGGCCGATCCGAGCGTGGCGAGGAGTCCGGCGGCGGCGAGGAGGACGGGGCGTCTTCGCGGGAACAGGATTGTCCTCATCTCGATCAGTTAGACGACCGAGCGACACGCGGGATTACGAGTGCTAAAATCCTGAGGGGATGGAATTTTCGGGCAGGTTTTTCCTGAACAATGCCGTTTAAAGACGAGTGCGGCGTGTTTGGCGTCTGCGACTCGCAGGACGCCGCCAACCTCGCCTACCTGGGCCTCTACGCCCTGCAGCACCGCGGGCAGGAGTCCGCCGGCATCGCGACTCTCGAGGAGGGGCGCATCCTCGTTGAGCGCGAGATGGGCTATGTCGCGGACGTCTTCGACGAGGCGCGTCTCTCGCGGCTGCCCGGCCGCACGGCCATCGGACACGTGCGCTACTCGACCGCGGGGGCGTCGCTCCTCGTCAACGCACAACCGATCGTCTTCGCGACGGGGCGTGGGCCGCTCGCCCTGGCGCACAACGGCAACCTCGTCAACGCCCGGCAGATCCGCGGCGAGCTCGAGCGGTCCGGCGCGCTCTTCACCACGACGTCCGACTCGGAGGTCATCCTCCATCTCGTCGCCCGGTCGAAGGCGCCGACTCTGACCGCGGCCATCGCCGATGCCCTGATGGAGGTCCGCGGCGCCTACTCGCTCCTGATTCTCTCTACCGAGGGGATCTTCGCCGCCCGGGACCCCAACGGGATCCGCCCGCTCTCGCTCGGCGTCCGCGAGGGCTCGCCGGTCGTCGCGTCGGAAACCTGCGCGTTCGACCTGATCGGCGCGAAGTTCGAGCGGGACGTCGAGCCCGGCGAGATCGTGAAGCTCTCGCGGGAGGGCTTCGCCTCACACCGCTTCGCTTTTCCCCAGCACACTCCCTGCGTCTTCGAGCACGTCTACTTCGCGCGGCCCGACTCGATCGTCTTCGGGAAGAGCGTGGCCGCGACCCGCGAGGCCATGGGGGCCAGACTCGCCCGCGAGCATCCTGCCGAGGCGGACGTCGTCGTGCCGGTGCCGGACTCCGGCATGTACGCGGCGCTCGGCTTCGCGCGGGAGTCGGGGACACCGTTCGCGCTCGGCCTGGTGCGCAACCACTACGTCGGGCGCACGTTCATCGAGCCCAAGCAGGCGATCCGGCACTTCGGCGTCAAGGTCAAGTTGAACCCGGTGGGCGGGGTCGTGGAAGGCAAGCGGATCGTGCTCGTGGACGACTCGATCGTGCGCGGCACGACCTCGAAGAAGATCGTCCGGATGCTGCGCGAGGCCGGGGCGCGGGAGCTCCACGTACGCGTCTCCTCGCCGCCGACCATGGCCTCCTGCCACTACGGCATCGACACGCCGACACGCCGGGAGCTGATCGCCTCGACGCAGTCCGTCGAGGAGATCCGCGAGTTTATCGGCGCGGACACTCTCGGCTACCTCTCGGCCGAGGGGATGCTCCAGGCCTTCGGCCGGCCGCAGCAGTCCACCTGCACCGCCTGCTTCACCGGCATCTACCCGGTCGAGATCCCCGAAGAGGAACGCGAGAAGGAAGGCGCCGTCGCGAAGTGCTGACTTTCGGCCGCAGGCATTCGCTTCGCGAACAGCGGCCGAGAGAGTTAAATCCGGAGTGGCGGCTCGGGGGTCTTCGAGATCTCGCAACGCCGCTCCACATCATTTTTCAGTACCTTGCCAGGCGCGAATGAAGGGGATCTTGCTCGCGACTGCTCTTATCATTCGCGGCGCGACCCTCGTCGATGGAACAGGAGCGCCGCCCCGGCCAAACTCTCTCATCGTAATCTCTGCGGGCCGGATCGTTTCGGTCGGCGAGGCGACGCCGGAGGCTGTCCGGGGTCTTCCGGCTGGCGCGGAAGTTCTCGAGGCAACCGGGAAATGGATTTTACCGGGTTTGATCGACGCGCACGTTCACGCCGGAACCAACAGGGAGCTCAAGATGATGCTGCGGTGGGGCGTGACGTCGGTGCGCCTCATGGCCGAAGACGTCGCGGCCGCTGGTCGCTTCGCGGCGGCTTCCCGAAGGCGCGCCGACATCCCCGAGATTTTTCCCGCGGCGCCGATCTTCACGACGAAGGGCGGCTGGTGGGACGCCGGGACCTCTCCCGACAAAAACATGAACCGTTTGCCGGGGACACCGGAGGAGGCACGCGCCGCGGTAGGGAAGGCGCGGCAGCTCGGGAGCGTCGAGATCAAGCTGATGCTCGACGATATGGCCTGGTGCCGGGCGCCGAAAGCTGCGCTCGCGCGGATGAAGGGAGACGTCGCCACCGCGCTGATTTCCGAGGCGCGCAACTCCGGCATGCGAGCGTCCGTGCACGCCCCGAACATCGCCGACGCGAAGGAGGCTATCGCGGACGGGGCAACGGCGCTGGCTCACGGGGTTCTCGATCCTCTCGGCGCGGAGACGGTTGCGCTCATGAAGGACCGACAGGTCTTCTATATCCCTACGATGGACATCTTCGAATTTCTCGCCGACACGAGAAGCTTCGTGGATGGCGTGCTCTCGGATCCGCGCGCCGCCACTGGCTTGCCCGCACCCATGGTCAAGCGCTACCGCTCCGCCGCCTATTCCGACGGCTATCGGGAGCGCTACCCGAACTTCGACAACGTCGCAAAGCACCTTCCGGCCCTGCGCGAGAACCTCCGGCGCCTCCATGCGGCTGGAGTTCCCGTGGCGCTCGGCACGGACATGTGGGCTTTCCCAGGCCTCGCCGTCTCCATCGAGATGGATCTGTACGTCAAGGACGGCCTCTCACCTCTCGAGGCGATCCGGGCGGCTACGCAGACAGCCGCCCGCTCCCTCGGCGTCGAGAAGGACCGAGGGACGCTGGAGCCGGGCAAGCGCGCCGATCTCCTCCTCCTCGACGCTGACCCGCTCAAAGACGTGAAGAACGTCCGCGCCATCGCCGCGATCTATAAGGCCGGCCGCCGCGTCGCAGGGCAATGAGTCAATGACTCAATGAGCCAATGAATCAATCTTCTCCAGATCCTCTTCTTCGCTTCCGACCCGAGTTTCCGATTCTCGAGAAGACGACCTACCTGATTTCGAATTCCCTCGGAGCGATGCCTCGCTCCGCGGCCGCGGCTCTGGCGGAGTACGCCGAGACCTGGGCGACGCGGGGCGTGCGCGCCTGGGCGGACTCCTGGTGGGACATGTCTGTCACGGTTGGCGATGAGATCGCACCGCTCCTCGGCGCGCTTTCGGGGAGCGTCTCGATGCTCCCTAACGTCACGGTCGCCTCGGCGGTCGCCTTCTCCTGCCTCGATTACGCGCCAGCGAGGAACCGCATCGTGATGATCGAAGGAGAGTTCCCTTCGGTGCGCTACGTCTACGAATCCCTCGCGACGCGGCTCGGTGCGAAGATCGTGACGGTGCCGTCGCCGGGCGCCGACGGCCTCGCCGCCGATGAGGACCGGATCCTCGCGGCGATCGACGATCGAACGGCGCTCGTCGCGGTGTCCCATGTCCTCTTCAAGAGTGCCTACCTGCTGGACGTCGTGCCCATCGCCGAACCCAGCCGGCGCCAGCGAGCTCTGCTCGTCCTCGACGCCTACCAATCGG
>JBKPBH010000163.1:0-7688 GCA_046726795.1 Acidobacteriota bacterium | reverse complement strand
TCACAGCTCACAGCTCACAGCTCATCTTCTCGCTCTCCGGTACATCCACGAAAACAGCCTCTTCGCGAACGGCGTCAGCCGAGCCTTCTGCCACTGGTCCGCCACCTTACGGGCGATCTCGGCGTAGGTCGGGTAGGCGTGGATCGTGCCGGAGATCTTTCTCAGCCCGACGCCGGCCTTCATCGCGAGCACGAACTCGTGGATGAGGTCGCCCGCGCGATCGGCGACGATCGTGACGCCGAGGATCTCGTCGCTTCCCTTCTTCGTCAGGACCTTCGCGAAGCCCTCCTCCTCGCTCTCGAGGACCGCGCGGTCCACGTTCGCGAGTGGCTGCTTCCAGAGGTCGCAGGCGATTCGCTTCCGATGCGCTTCGGTCTCGTTCAACCCGACCCGAGCCACCTCGGGTGAGGTGTAAGTGCACCAGGGGATGACGGCGTCTTCGCGCTTCGCCTTCCACCAGGGGAGCAGGATGTTTCGCACGACGGTGCGAGCGTGCGAGTCGGCGACGTGCGTGAACAGATACGGGCCCGCCGCGTCGCCGGCCGCGTAGATGTGGGGCTGCGACGTCTGGAGGTGCTCGTTGACCGTCACGCCTTTCTCCGTGAAGGCGACTCCGGCGGCCTCGAGGCCAAGGTTCTCGAGATTGGGGACGCGGCCCGCCGCGATCAAGATCGCATCGCAATCGATGGGGTGGCGGGTCGCTTCCCCCTCGACGTCTGCCCAGACCCGGATAGTCCGTTCCTGTCGCGCGACGACGCGGGCCGCGGCCCCCGTCAAGACGTTCACGCCTTCTGCCTGGAGCCTCCGCAGGAGCAGCTCCGAGGCGTCGGGGTCCTCGCGCTCGAGCAATCGGTGAGGTCTTTGAAGAATGGTGACCTCGACACCCAGGCGCGCGAACGTCTGGCCGAGCTCGCAGCCGATAGGGCCGCCGCCCAGAACGACCAGGCGTTGCGGCTTCTGGCGCATCTCATCGAAGACCGTCTCATTGGTGTAGTGCGTCGTGCGGTCGAGGCCGTCCACGACGGGGATCGCGGGACGAGTGCCTGTGGCGATGACGAAGTTCCTGGCCTTGAGAACCAGGTCTCCGATCTGAACTTCTTTGGGCGAGAGGAAGCGCGCCTGCCCTCGGAAGACGTCCACGCCCAGCGACTCGAAACGGTATTGCGAATCGTGCGGCGCGATTTTCGCCCGGCGCTCGCGCATGCGGGCGAGGATCGCCTCGAACTGGAACTGCGGCTCCTGGGGCAGCAATCCCCAGTCCTCCGCCTTCCGGATCTGCTCGATCAACCGCGCCGAGGAGATGAGCGCCTTCGACGGCACGCACCCGGTGTTCAGGCAGTCTCCGCCCATCTTGCCGCGCTCGACGAGCGCGACCCGCCCGCCCAATCCCGCGGTCCCCGCCGCCGTGACCAGCCCGGCCGTCCCGGCGCCGATCACGACGACGTTGTAGGTCCCTTCCCCCTTCTCCATGCCGCTGAATGTGCGCTCGGTCTATTTCCTCGGGACGTAGGTGCCTTCGAAGACGGGGCGCCAGGTGCGGCCGCCGTTATTCGAGTAATCCCAGGACTTGCGGACGCGGTGATCGGGGGTGGGCGTCCACGTGATCCGGTGCGTGATCGTCACGCCCTTCTCTTTCTGCGAGGGACGCTGGCCTACGAGCACCATCTTGCCGTCGACAAACTCGCCCTCCAGATGGAGGACGGCGCCGCCGTCGTCAATCAGCGTCTGGTGCCAGTGCCGTGTGGCGGGATCGTAAGCGCTAACGCTCATTCGCTGGCCGCTCTCGACAGAACTCCCGTTCTCCTGCAGCGCGCAGCCGCCCAGAATCTGGACCACCTTGTCCTCCGCGGATTTCTTTCCATCCGCACCGACTAAGTCCCACTCCCCCAGCCAGAAGTCGAACTGACGGTACTGGGCCGCGGCGCAGGCAGCGCTCATCGTGGGAGCAGGCGAAGGTGTCACCACGGGCGAAGGAGTAGGTGAGGGAGACCGCGCGGCCTTTGACTTCGGCGCGGTCTTCTGCGCGGCGAGCGGCGCGGCGGTCAAACAGATCAACAAAAGCATTCCTGCCGTTCGAGAGCTCATCGAAACCCCTTTCTCCATCGACCCCGGCAAGCGTATCCCGAATAGAATAGGGAGAGAGGAGCCTCATGGACGAGCCCGCCTCGTTCCGCCGCTTCGAGGAATTCTGGCCCTTCTATGTCAGCCAGCACCGGCGACATGGGACACGAGTCCTTCATTTTGCGGGAACGACGCTGGGATTGCTCTTCCTCACGCGGGGCGCCGTAAGTGCCCGGCCGGTCTTTCTCCTCTGGGGCCTCGTCGCCGCCTACGGGCTCGCCTGGATCGGCCACTTCTTCATCGAGAAGAACCGCCCCGCGACGTTCCAGTATCCCTACTGGTCTTTCCTGGGCGACCTGAAGATGTATGGCCTCATGTGGTGCGGGAAAATGACCGCCAAGGCGGAGCGGCTCGGCTACGGAGAATTTGCAGAAGCCAGAAACATTGCCGACGGTCCGGCGTCCTAGCCGAAAGGAGGTTCGACCATGCGTCGTTACCTGATGCTTTCCCTGCTGGTGGCGGTCGCGGCGGTTCCACTTCCGGCCATGTCGAGCGAGACGGCCGACGCGGAAGCCCTCGTCGAAAAGTACTTGAAGGCCTTCAGCGCGCCCGATCCGATGGCCCTGGCGGCCCTCTACGCCGAGGACGGGATTGTCCTTCCACCCACCGGCGGACCGGTTCGCGGCCGCGAGGCCATCGGCCGTTATTGGTCGGCCAGCGGCCGCAGGGGTCTCTCTTTCGACATCCTCCAGAAGAATGTCTGCGGCGACGCCGGCTTCTTCGTGGGGAAGTACTCGGCTCGGGAAACTCCCTCGGGGCAGTTTGTTCCAGCCAACGGATCGTTCTTTCTGGCCGGCCTTTCGCGCCGGGAGGTCGTGGACGGCAATTTCGTGCTCTGCGTCAAGCGCGGCGAGAATGGAAGCTGGCAGATCGCGACCGACATGTGGAACCAGAACCTCCTGTCCGGGTTCATCCCCGCCGCGCAGCCACGTCCCTAGATTCCCTCTCCGTCCCCCCCCGCCGTAGGGGCGGGCCTTGCGCCCGCCCGCCTCTCGACGATCAGCCGATCGTCCGGATCACCTTGCTCTTCTTCCCACCTCACTCCACCCCGCCTCCCCCCGCGCCGTAGGGGCGGGCCTTGCGCCCGCCCGCCTCTCGACGCTCAGCCGATGCGTCTGGATCACCCTGCTCTCCTCCCCGCCTCAGTCCACCCCGCCGTCCCCCCGTGCCGTCGGCCGCCCCGGTCGCGCCCCTCTTCCTCCCCACTCCACCCACCTCGTCAATAATCCCCTGAGTG
This sequence comes from Acidobacteriota bacterium, assembly GCA_046726795.1. GTDB lineage: Bacteria > Acidobacteriota > Thermoanaerobaculia > UBA5066 > Gp7-AA6 > JAWOLE01. The sequence continues at coordinate 4,330 of JBKPBH010000163.1, read as the reverse complement.
CCCCGCGCCACCCGCAAATCCATCCGCCTGCAGCCTTCCATCTACACCGAACCAGGTCGCGCGTTTTCCATAACGATCGGCACGTCCCCCAGAGCCCCGATCTTCGCTGATATTTCGTTCGGCCACGCGTGCGTAAACCTCCTCCGGGACGTCCGCGACCAACAGGGCCTCCTGGTGTACGCCTACTGTCTGATGCCCGACCACGTACACCTCCTCGTCGCGATGACTTCGCGCGAGTCCATCACCTCCGCGGTCAAGTCCTGGAAATCGCTTTGCTACCGCGAGCGTCACAAGCGGGGGAATCCGGCGAAATTCTGGCAGCGGAGTTTTTTCGATCGCGCGCTTCGGGACGACGCCAATTTGATGGATGTTGCGATGTATGTCCTCGGTAATCCGGTGCGGGAGGGGCTCGTCGAGGATTTCCACGATTACCCGCTTTGCGGGTCGCTCGAGTTCGAGTTGTAGGGAGGGCGCGACGGGAGGCGGGCGGGCGCGAGGCCCGCCCCTACGGTGTGAGTGTGAGGGGCACGGAGCTCCGACGGGCAAAACAAAAAGCCCCGCGGGCGCGGGGCTTCAAGGCTCCCTTCTGAGATTTCTTTTTACGCTTGGAACGACTTCCCACAGCCACAACTCCCCGTCGAATTCGGGTTCTCGACGGAGAAGCCGGCGCCGCGGAAGTCCTCGACGTAGGTGACCGTGCAGTCCTTGAGGTATCCGGCGCTCTGCGCATCCACGACGACCGTGACTTCACCCTGCTCGATCACGCTGTCTCCCTCGCGCTTCTCGTCGAACTGGAATCCGTACTGGAATCCGGAGCAGCCGCCCCCCTGAACGAAGATGCGTAGCGGCTTCCCCTCCGAATCCGGCATGGACTTGGCAAAATACTTCACCTTCTCGACGGCCGAGTCGGTCAAGGAAAGCAGCGGCTTACCTTCGCCGGTCGAGGTGATCGGGGTCGGGGGAGAGGCAACGGTGGACATCAATACTCCTTATCTAGCTCGGGCGACTTCCAACGCGGCGCGCCCCGACTCGATTCCAGCTTGGGATTATCTCGCCGCCCGGTCCACCGCGTCAACGTCCTCTAAAGCCTTCGGACTTTGGAGCTTAGGCTCTGACGGCCGCCGCGAGAGCGGGCTCAACTCGCCTTCTTGATCTGCGTGGCCGAGGCGAGGAGGCCCTCGATCCGGTTCCAGCCCTCCGGGACGCTCTCCGGAGTGGCGACGAAGGAGATCCGCTCCCGGTCCACCTGGAGTTCCTCGAAGCCAGGCAACGGCTCGATCTCCCAGGCCTTCCGGAATCGACGGCATTCGGCGTCCAGGAGCGGCCTGGAGAGGACACCAATCCCCAGCCTCGAATGGTCCACTTCGAAGACGGACTTCGCGGTGACCTTCACCGGCCTTCTGGCGTCTCCCACGTCTCGCACGCTACCACGAACAGCAACTCTCGTGCCACTATTCCGAGGGCTTTTTTTGTTCCAACCCCCTACATCTTGCGTTTTTACTTGACACGCCCTTTTGCCGGATTTAACCTCAAATTCAACGCCGAAACCCTAATTACTTTCCATCAGTCGAAGGTTTTATTCGAGTAGCGGTGGGGAAGATTTTCGCAAAAGAGGGGGCGAAAGGATGAGCGCGACCGAAAAGGGTGTCAAGCAGTCCGCAGCCGAGGAGGCCTCGACATCCCAGAAAAGCCTCAAGGGGTTGACCTTCCACAGGGTCTATTCCGATCCCTCGGCCTCCCCTTACGACGCGATCGAGTGGGAGCTGCGAACGGCCGCGATCACCTCGGAGAAAGGGGAGACGATCTTCGAGCAGAAGAACGTCGAAGTCCCCAAGTCCTGGTCCCAGACCGCGACCAACATCGTCGCGCAGAAGTATTTTCACGGCCGCCTCGGCACGCCCGAACGCGAATCCTCCGTCAAGCAGTTGATCGAGCGCGTCGCGAAGACAATCACCGAGTACGGCGAACAGGGCGGGTACTTCAAGACCGCGGCCGACCGCGACGCCTTCCACGACGAGCTCGCCTCGATCCTCGTCAACCAGGTCGCCTCGTTCAATTCGCCCGTCTGGTTCAACGTCGGAATCGAGCCCAAGCCCCAGGCCTCCGCCTGCTTCATCAACTCCTGCGGCGACTCGATGGACGCGATCCTGAACCTCGCCAAGACCGAGGGGATGCTCTTCAAGTACGGCTCGGGCACGGGCTCGAATCTCTCGACGATCCGCGGCTCGCACGAAGGCCTCTCCGCCGGCGGGACCGCTTCGGGGCCCTTGTCGTTCATGAAGGGCTTCGACTCCTTCGCCGGCGCGATCAAGTCCGGAGGCAAGACCCGCCGAGCCGCCAAGATGGTGATCCTGAACATCGATCACCCCGACATCGAGGACTTCATCCTCTCCAAGGCCAACGAAGAGAAGAAGGCCTGGGCGCTGATCGACTCCGGCTACGACGGCTCCTTCAACGGCGAAGCCTACGCCTCGATCTTCTACCAGAACGCCAACCACTCCATCCGCGTCACCGACGAGTTCATGCAAGCCGTTGAGCAGGACGGTGAGTGGTCGACCAAGGAAGTCCTGACCGGCCAGCCGCACAAGAAGTACCGCGCCCGCGATCTGATGGCGAAGGCCGCCGATGCGGCCTGGGTCTGTGGTGATCCCGGGATGCAGTACGACACCACGATCAACAAGTGGAATCCCGTCAAGGCGACGAACCGGATCAATGCGTCCAATCCGTGTTTCCCCGGCGATCAGCGAGTCGCGACCGACAAGGGCCTCATCGCATTCCGCGAGCTATTCGAACGAGTCAACCAGGGTGAGGCGTTCAAAGTTTGGACTCACCGCGCGACCGCCGGCGCGAATGGCGTCGAAGGGAAGCCCGACGCCGGCCTCGTCCTCTCTTCACCAACCCAGTACATGATCACCGGCGTCAATGATGTCTACCGTGTGGTCTTCGACAACGGTGTTGAGATCCGAGCAACCAAGAACCACCGCTTCTGGACAGTCAACCGGGGCTACGTGGCGGTGGAGGAACTGCTCCCGTCCGACCGTGTTCTGCTCACCGACGCTCCAATTCCGGCCACGGCCGCCGAGAAGTCGCTTCCCGTCTCGAGCGATTGGAAGACATACCGGCAGATCGGCGACCGATTCGCAGAAATGTCGTTTCCTGAGGAATGGTCACCGGATTTCGGCGAGCTCTTGGGGCACCTCGTTGGCGATGGCTCGGTTGGCGAGTTCATGGATTGCTGGATTTACGGCACGGAAGCGGACGCGCGCGAACTCCTGCCGAGACATCGGGCCCTGCTCCGGTCCTACGTCGGTGAGACCTGCGTGAACGAAAGCCTTCAGGCCAATGGGACGCGTCAGTTGCGGGTCAGTCGGGGGCCGTTCCGGCGCTTCCTCGCGGCGCTCGGGGTGGAGCGTAAGCAGTCGCACGAGAAGCGCGTACCCGCTTCTCTTTTTAATGCGCCTCCACAGGCGCAGGTCGGCTTCCTACGAGGCCTTTTCGGCGCGGACGGCTGCGTCGTGAACCAGGAGTCGAATGGCACGCGCTACGCGGGCCTAGGCTCGAGGTCCTACGCCCTCCTCCAGGACGTTCAGAAGATGCTGCTTCTTTTCGGCATTCAGAGCACGATCTACATCAATGACAGCACGACCTCCTCCTTCTTCTACAAGACGGTTAAGGGGGAGGAACGTTCATACTTCGGGCGACCGTTCTCGTACGATCTTCGTGAGACTGGGCCCTCGCTCGAACGCTTCGCCCGCACGGTGGGCTTTTCTCTTTCACGGAAGAACGAAAAGCTCGACCAAGTCGTCGAGCAGCACGTGTTCTATCGCGAGAATCCGACAGTCTCTATTGTTGACGTGATCTACGAAGGTCCCGAAGTCACGTACAACCTCACGGAGCCGCTCCATCACTCGTATGTTGTTGAAGGCGTTATAGTTGCGAACTGTTCGGAATACATGTTCGTCGATGATTCGGCTTGCAATCTCGCCTCCATCAACCTCATGAAATTCTTCAACATGGACGATGGCACTTTTAGCGTCGAGAACTTCCGGCACGCTTGCGACGTCATGATTTCGGCGCAGGAGATGCTGGTGGACAATGCGTCCTATCCGACGCCGAAGATCGCGGAGAACTCGCACAAGTTCCGGCCGCTCGGACTAGGCTACGCCAATTTGGGCGCGCTGCTCATGGCGTCCGGTCTGCCGTACGACTCAGACGAAGGCCGGGCGTACTCCGCCGCGATCACGTCCCTGATGTGCGGAGAGGCCTATCTCCAGTCTTCGCGAATCGCGTCCGAGCTTGGCACCTTCGCCGGGTACGAGCCGAATCGCGA
>JBKPBH010000162.1:0-6345 GCA_046726795.1 Acidobacteriota bacterium | reverse complement strand
GGACAGTCCGCTCCCTCGATCACCGACCAACGACCACCCACCGCCTAGAGAGTTCGCCAGCGGCGACCCTCACGCTCCAGGAACTTGTCGGCGGCCTCCGGTCCCCAAGTGCCCGAAGCGTAGTTGGGAAAGTCGGCCGGGAGCTTGCTCTCCCAGGCTCGGAGAATGGGCATCACCACCTGCCACGCGTGCTCGACCTCGTCTCCCCGGGTGAAAAGGGTCTGGTCTCCGTGCGTCACGTCGAGCAGGAGCCGCTCGTACCCCCCCTGGATCGGCGCGCCGAGTTTCGAGTAGGGGAAATCCATGTACACCGACTGGACCTGTAATCGCGTGCCCGGAATCTTCGCGTCGAACTTGAGCGACACGCCCTCGTCGGGCTGGATCCGCAGCCGCAGGACGTTGGGATTCAAGGTTCCGGCGGCGCGGGAAAACAGGGGGTGAGGCACGCGCTTGAACTCGATCGCGATCTCAGAAACCCGCTCCGCCATCCGTTTGCCCGAACGCACGTAGAACGGAACGCCCGCCCACCTCCAGTTGTCGATCGCGAAGCGCACCGCCGCGTAGGTCGGCGTCGAGGAGTTCGGATCCACTTTCTCCTCCGAGCGGTATCCGGGCACGGGCTTGCCGCCCACGACGCCCGATCCGTACTGGCCGCGTACCGCCCAGTCGTCGATCTGTTCTTCGCGGAACGGCCGGATCGACTGCAGGACCTTGACCTTCTCCGCGCGGACCGCGTCCGCCTCGAAGGCGACCGGCGGTTCCATCGCCGTCAGGCACAGCAGCTGGAGCAGGTGGTTCTGGAACATGTCGCGGATGACGCCGGCCTGCTCGTAATAGCCGGCGCGGTGCTCCACGCCCACGGATTCGGCGACGGCGATCTGGACGTGGTCGACGTAGCGGTTGTTCCAGAGGGGCTCGAAGATGCCGTTGGCGAATCGAAGCACGAAAATGTTCTGGACGGTCTCCTTGCCGAGGTAGTGGTCGATGCGGTAGATCTGCCTTTCCTGAAAGACGGTCGCCAGCTCGGCGTTTAGCTCGCGTCCGGAGTCCAGGTCGTGTCCGAAGGGTTTCTCCACGACGACCCTCGCCCACCCCTGCTCCGGCTTCGCGAGTCCGCTGTCTCCCAGGAACTTCACGATGGTCGGGTCGGCCTCCGGAGGCGTGGCCAGATAGAAGATCCTGTTGCGATTGTCGCGTCGCCTGCCTTCGATCGCATCGAGAGCCGACTTGAGCGTCTCGTAGAGAGCCGGATCGGCGAAGTCGCCCGCGATGTACTGCACGGTCGCCGGCAGTTCGCCCGGCCTCCCCTGCGTCGGCGGCGTGAACTCGTCGGCTCCTCCCTCGAGGTAAGACCGGAACTCCTGGTCGTTGTACGAGGTGCGGGCCAGGCCGATGATGGCGAAGTCCGGAGAGATCGCCCCGTCCCGGGTGAGGTGGGCGATGGCCGGCGCGAGGAGCCGGCGTGTCAGGTCTCCCGAGGCGCCGAAGATCACGAGGGTGCAGGGCGGACGGATCTTTTCTTCCGGCTCGCCGTCGGAACCTCTGGCCGGGCCCGCGCGGGGCTCGAGCACTTCGGCGACCGTCGCTCTCATCTCGCCCCCGCGGTCCGGGCGGGACCCTGGCCCCGGTTCGGGTCTCAGGCGACCCTCACGGCTTTCTCTTTCTCTTCGAGAGCCTTGAGGAGCGCGTCGTAGGACTCCGAGAACTTCCGGACACCCTCCTCCTCCAGCTCCAGGAAGATCCGCTTCTCCTCGATGCCGAGTTCCTCGAGACCTTCGAACACCCGGCGGGCGCCGACCGGGTCGTCGTGGATCCGGACCTTCGGGTCACCCTGGTCGCGGTAGGTCTCAAAGGTCTCCGGCGGCAGAGTGTCCACCGAATCGGGGGCGATCAGCGCCTCGACGTAGTAGAGGTCCGGGTAGGCGGGGTCTTTCGTCGAAGTCGAGGCCCAGAGCGGGCGCTGGAGGGCGACCCCTCTCTGTTCGAGCTTCTGGAAGCGCGCGCCGCGGAAGACCTCCTCGAAGACCTGGTAGGCAACGCGGGCGTTGGCGATCCCGAGTTTCCCGCGCAGTTGCCTCGCCTTTCCTCTCTCCGCCTCCGATCCTCCCTCTCGTGCCTTTGCGTCGAGTTTCTTGTCCGCATTGGTGTCCACGCGGCTGACGAAGAAGCTCGCGACCGAACGGATCTTCTCGACCGACTTGCCGGCGGCGACGCGTTCTTCCATGGCCGAGAGGTAGGCCTCGATGACCTCGCGATACCGCGCGACGGAGAAGAGGAGAGTGATGTTGATGTTGATCCCCTCCGCGAGACACTTCCGGATCGCGGGAACCCCCTCGGGCGTGCCCGGGATCTTGACCATGACGTTGTCGCGGCCGCACTCCTTCCAGAGGCGGCGGGCCTCGGCGATCGACCCCTCGGTGTCCCGGGCCAGGTGCGGCCCGACCTCGATCGAAACGAACCCATCGTTTCCGCGGTTCTTCTCATACACACCGCGGAAGACCTCCGCGGCCGACTGGATGTCGGAAACGGCGAGGCCTTCGAAGATCTGCGCGGCGCCTTCGCGGTCCCGCGCGAACCGGCGGATGTCGTCGTCGTAGAGGCTCGTCTCCGCGATCGCCTTCTGGAAGATCGTCGGGTTGGAGGTCATCCCGGCGAGCCCGTCTTCACGGACAAGCGCTTCGAGGCGGCCACTCGTGATGAGGTCCCGCCGGATGTAGTCATACCAGACGCTCTGTCCAAGCTCCCGAAGCGTCTGCAGAGGATTGTCAGTCATGAAACACCTCCAGATTTGAATGCCACGCCTACAGAGTCATCAGCTCCCTCCGGGCTCGATGATCGCGATGGAAGCGGGCCGGTCGAAGAGCCCGCGCCGGGAGTCTTCTTCGATGGCTTTCACCTTGCCCACGCGTCGGACGTGCCGTTCGGCGCCGGAGAACCGTGCCGCCAGGAAGACGTGCACGAGCTCCGCCGCCAGCGAGGGCCCGATGACGCGCGACCCCAGGCACAGCACGTTCATGTCGTCGTCCTCGACCCCTTGCCGAGCGGAAAACGTGTCGTGGCAGAGGGCCGCGCGGATCCCCGTCACCTTGTTGGCCGCAACCGACGCGCCCACGCCGCTGCCGCAGACGAGGACTCCCCTTTCGCAGGCTCCGAGCGCCACGGCCTCCCCGACGCGGCGGGCGAAATCCGGGTAGTCCGACGGCCGGTCGTCCCGCGCGCCGACGTCCTCGACCTGGTGGCCAGCGGCCTCGAGCAGCCGCGCGAGCTCCGTCTTCATGGCGAACCCCGCGTGATCGCTGCCGAGGGCCACTTTCACAGCAGCGCCTTCGCATGGCCGACGACGTTTTCCACGTTGAAGCCGAGCTCCTTCAGAACCGTCTCGCCGGGAGCAGAAGCGCCGTAGCGGTCGAGGCTGACGGAGTCTCCCTTGTCTCCGACGTGCCTCTTCCAGCCGAGCGAGGCGCCCGCCTCGACAGCCAGGCGCGCCGGCACGGAAGGGGGCAGGACCTCCTCTCGGTACTCTCGCGGCTGGCGCTCGAACAGCTCCCAGGAAGGCATCGAGACGACGCGCGCCGGAATCCCCTCCCCTTCGAGCCTTTCCCGGGCTTCCAGGGCCAGCGCGACCTCCGAGCCGCTCGCGATCAGGACGATTCGCGGCGGCTTGCCGGAGGCCTCGGCGAGAACGTAGGCGCCCCGGGCGAGCCCCTCCGCGGCGGCGAGCTTTCCCCGGTCGAGGACCGGAAGTTTCTGCCTCGACAGCACGAGCCCCACCGGGCCGTCCCGGTGTGCGATGGCCGTCCGCCACGCCTCGCGCGCCTCGTTGGCGTCGGCCGGACGGATGAGCGTGAAGCCCGGCATCGCCCTCAACGACATCAGGTGCTCGACCGGCTGGTGGGTCGGGCCGTCCTCACCCAGCCCGATCGAGTCATGGGTCCAGACGAAGACGACCGGCAGCTCGTTTAAGGCCGCCAGCCGTACGGATGGTCGCATGTAATCGGAGAAGCAGAAGAACGTCGCCACGAATGGACGGACGCCGCCGTGATACGCCATGCCGTTGGCGATTCCCGCCATGGCGTGCTCCCGCACGCCGAAATGGAAGTTGCGCCCGGCCCCGGTCTGGCCGTCGAAATTGCCCGCCTCCTTCAGGGGCGTGTTCGTCGAGACGCCGAGGTCGCCGTCCCCGCCGAGAAGCTCGGGTATCTTCGCCGCGATCGCGTTCTCGACCTTTCCCGCGGCGGTGCGCGTGGCCTCCTTCTCCCCTGTCGCGAAGACCGGCAGGTTCGCGTCCCAGCCGTCCGGCAGCTCGGCCCTCTGGCGACGCCGCCACTCGGAAGCCAGATCGGGAAACTTCTTCTCATACGCCGCGAACCGTCCTTCCCAGTCCGACTGCGCCTCTCGGCCCCGATCGATGGCCGCGCGGAATTGCTCGAGCGCCTCGGGCGGCACGAAGAAGGGCTCCTTCCATTCCCAGCCGAGGGCCTTCTTGGTCCGAACGACTTCTTCCTTGCCGAGCGGGCTGCCGTGGGCTTCCGAGGTCCCGGCCTTGTTGGGCGATCCGTAGCCGAGAGTCGTCCGGACGATGATGATCGTCGGCCGGCTCTGCTCGAGCTTCGCTCTCTCCAGGGCTTCGTCGACGGCGTCGAGGTCTGTGTTGCCGTCCTCGACGCGGAGCACCTGCCAGCCGTATGCCTCGTAGCGGCGGCCGACGTCCTCCGTGAAGGCCATGGAGGCCGGGCCGTCGAGCGTGACCTGGTTGGCGTCGTAGAGGAACGTCAGCTTGCCCAGGCGCAAGTGCCCGGCCAGCGAGGAGGCTTCGGCGGAGATCCCCTCCATCATGTCGCCGTCGGACACGAGGGCGAAGGTCCGGTGATTGACGATGTCGTGCCCCGGCCGGTTGAAACGGGCCGCGAGCGCGCGCTCGGCGATCGCCATACCGATCGCGTTGGCGGTCCCCTGTCCGAGTGGGCCGGTCGTGGCCTCGACCCCCGGCGTGAGCAGCCATTCGGGATGCCCGGGAGTGCGGCTTCCCCATTGCCGGAAGGACTTCAGGTCCTCCATCGTCAGGTCGTAACCCGTCAAATGGAGAAGGCAATAGAGAAGCATGCAGCCGTGCCCGGCCGAAAGGACGAAGCGGTCCCGGTCGGGCCACTCGGGATCAGACGGGTTGTGCTTCAAGTGCCTTTGCCAGAGGACATAGGCCATCGGAGCGGCGCCGAGCGGGAGACCCGGATGGCCCGACTCGGCCTTCTGGACGGCGTCGATCGCGAGCGTGCGGATCGTGTCCACGCACAGCTCGTCCACGGACTTGCGGACGGTGCTCACAGGCTGCCTCACTTTCCGAACCTCCGCGGCCCCGGCGGATCTTATTACGCCGCGCTCCAAACCGCCGGAGTTTCACGTTCCAGGTTTCCGGTTTCAAGAGACGTGCCGAAGTTTCCTCGAATCAGAGACTCGAAACCTGAAACTCCTTCTCAGATCTGAGAGAATCGTCTGGAACCGTGCCATCCAGACCCGAAAAGGGGAACGCCGCCGCGCTGTCGCGAGGACCGCTCGAGTGGAGAGCCGAAGACCTCGACGCGGGCGACCGCCGCTTCTCTCTGGAGTGGCTCGAGACCGACGGGCTCGGGGGATTCGCCTGCGGCTCCGCGGCGGGACCGAGCGCGCGCTCCTACCACGGCTGGTACGCGCCTCCGGCTCCCCCCGCTTCCCGGCGTTCTCCGCTGGTGGCCGGATGCGAAGAACACGTCTGGTGCGACGGGGAGACGGCCCTCCTGCGGCGCGAGTTCTCCTCCGAAGATCCGGAGGAGGAGGGCGGGCGCCGTCTCGTCCGGTTCGCCCTGGAGCCTTTCCCGACGTGGCGGTACGAGACGGGGAGATTTGCGATCGAGCGTTCTCTCTGCCTCGTTCGCGGACGGCCGATCGCGCTCGCGCGCTACGCCAACCGCGGCGCGCACTCGGTCGGTCTGCGCGCGCGGCCCATCCTGCGAGCCGGTCCAGGCGGAGACGACTCCGTCGCCGTGCGAGACGATGCCTCCTGGATCCGACCGGCTCCCGGCGCACAGCGTCTCTACGTGCGGGGAGCCGGCGGGCGGGCAGTACCCGAACCCTGGTTCGCTCCGGAGGCCTCGGAGAGCCCGTCGAAGCCGGGCCTCTGGAGCCCGGTCGCCTGGGACTGGGTGCTCGCCCCGGGGCAGGAGGCTTACCTCGTCTTCTCGAGCGAGGACGTCTCGACCGATCCGGCGCAGCTGCTCGAGGCGGAACGCGAGCGCCGCCAGGCCTTCGCGCGGACCGACGACCCGGTCTTCGACGAGCTCGCGCGGCGCGCCGAGGTCTTTCTCGTGGACG
>JBKPBH010000161.1:0-7756 GCA_046726795.1 Acidobacteriota bacterium | reverse complement strand
GCTGGATGTCGCGGGTTCGAACCCCGTTGCCCGCTCCACAAGTCCATTGTTTTTCAATAGCTTAGCGTTTAGACATTTCGACGTACTCGGGCATGGAATTCGCGGGCAGTTCAAACGGGAGTTACAGTTCCTAGCGGAATGGGTGGTCCTAAGACTTCAAGCCGGCCGAGAGGCTGCGGCGGTAAACCACCCTCGGGTCGCCACGCAGGCCCGGCAGACTGACAGCATCACCGGGGCCTCGACGAGAAACCCGACGACGGTCGCGATTGCCGCCCCGGACCCCGGTCCGTAAAGAGCGATCGCTGTCGCGACCGCGAGCTCAAAAAAATGGACGCGCCGATCAAGGCGCCGGGCGCAGCGGCGACGAACGAGCACCGCACGGCTGGCTGCGCCGAGCGCAAGCGGGATCACCACAAACACGACGACCGACAACACAGGACTCGGAACGGCACTTGGAGATCGGTTGCTCCGGTGACCAGGAACTTCACGATCGGTGCGAACGTGACGAGCATGACGAGATCGTAATCGTCGCCTGCCTCGTGGTTCTGATGCGTTGACGTGCGCGAGACGGCGAATCCATGAGAATGGGGCGATGGAAGACTCAAGCCACTCATTCACTTTCACCACCGAGGAAAGCCCGCTTCTCCCGCTAGGGGTGAAGGGGGCCCCTCGACTCCCACCGGATACCGTTAGGATCTGTCGCCGACGCCTCCGCCTTCGCTGCGCCTGTTGAGACGGCATCCAAAGAAAGACCACGGTCCCAATGAGATGGCCCGCGTCGTCCCGCCCAACGTAGATGCGTCTGCCGAAGTGTTATAGAGTCCTCGCAGAACTGGCGTGATTTCGAATCGATGTTTCGAGTTGGACCCAACGGTCCGGCACAGGGAGATCCTGGCCGAGCTGTGGATCGCCCTTTGAGGAGGGGGCAAGAAATGACAACCAGGAAAGTCACGAGGATTTCCATGATGGCGCCCGCCCTGCTCTGGTGTCTGCCGGCGCTTGCTCAGACAGGCTCGGGAGACTGGCCTCCGCCGAAGGTTCTCCAGATCTACCGCGAGGAGATCAAGCCGGGTAAGGCTCCCGCCCACGAGGTCGTCGAGGCGGGGTGGCCGAAGGCGTTCGCCGCCGCGAAGTGGCCGACCCATTACCTCGCGGCGGCTTCGGTGACCGGTCCGAGCGAGGCCTGGTTCATGACCGGTTTTGAGTCGTTCGCGGCATGGGAGACGGACACGCAGAACATCGACAAGAACGCGGTGCTCAAGAAGGAGGTGGACCAGCTCGAGGCGAAGGACGGCGAGCTCCGCTCCGGCGGGCGCAGTCTGGTCGCTTCCTACCGGGAGGACCTGAGCAACTCCTTCAACGTGGACCTGCCGAAGATGCGCTACTTCCGGATCATCGTGTTCCGCGTGAAGCCGGGCCACGAGGCGCAGTTCGCCGAGGCGGCCGGGATCGTGAAGGCGGGATACGAAAAGGCCAAACTGACGCAGCCCTGGGCCGCCTACCAGGTCTATTCCGGCATGCCGACGCCAGCGTTCCTCGTCTTCATCCCCATGAAATCGCTCGCCGAGGTGGACACGGCATTCGGCAACACCAAGACGATTCAGGACGCCGAGGGGGAGCCGAACGTCAAGAAATTGCAGACGATCTCGGCGGAGGCGTACAACGCCGTCGAATCGAACATCTTCGCGTTCAGCCCGAAGATGAGCTATCCCTCGGAGAAATGGGCCTCGGAAGATCCGGAGTTCTGGAAGCCGAAGGCCGCGGCCGCCATGAAATCCGAAGGAAAGAAGCCGGCAGCGAAGACCGAGAAGAAGAGCGAAGCCCACTGACACCGGGCGCGGGTCCCGATCCGGGGCGTCCAGGGCGGTCTGCGATTGACACCAGAGGACGGCTGGCGTGAACGGTTTTGCGGTAGGCTCAGGTTGAAGTCGGAAATTCGATCCAGTCATTTTTCGAGGGGGTGAACCATGAGGCGGATGCTGGTGGTCGCATTGCTTTCGCTGTTGATGCCCTGCCTGACGCTGAGCCAAACCAGGGAGAAAAAAGAGAAGGCGAAGCCCGTTGGCGGAGGTAGCGCGGAGCAGGCAGTCGAGAAGGTGGACGATGAAATCTGGGATGCGGGCAGGAAGGGGGACGCCGCTGTCTTCGGGAAAATCCTCAACGACAGCTACGTCAGGATCGGCGGCGATGGCCGGATGTACACCAAGTCGGAGACCGTAGACGCCTACAGGTCCGGTCGAATTAAGTGGGACATGATTGACTTAAAGAACCGCAGGGTCCGCGTGTACGGCAACACGGCAATCGTAACAAGGGAAGACAACGTGAAGGGCCACATGGGGTCAAATGAGATCAGTGGCACCTACCGCACCACGATCGTATACGTAAAGATGAAGAACGGCAAGTGGCAGGACGTAACCTTTCAAACAACAAAGGTACAGTAGCCGCGGTGCAAATAATCCCGGGAGCGAGCCTTCTTGCTGCCCACACTCAGATTCCTTGAGGTTGGACAGCGAGAACCGTATGAGTTCGCGCCTCCCGGAGGCCGGTGAAGCTCAGCGGGTTCTGGAGTCACGATGTACCCCCCGCTCTGAGCTGGAATGTGGATTAGCTGCGGAGGATCGAAATGGGTTCGAGTCTCGCCTCGGGGAATTCCCTGCGGCGGGGAGGACTTGGTACGGCGGGATGAGTTCAAAACGAGTTCAAAAAGAGTTCAAAGGATGCTCCAGGACGCTTCGGGACGCTTTATGACGCATCGCAAGTGGTTGATGCGCAACAGTCGGCGAAAGTCCCGAAGCGCCGGCGCCGCTTCCCAAGCTGGATGTCGCGGGTTCGAACCCCGTTGCCCGCTCCATTTGACGTTAACCGACGAGAGGGGCCAGGAAGAGCGGCCCCTTCTTTTTCAAAAACTTAGAAGCGGTTCGTGGCTGATCTGAAGTCACGACGATCGACGTCGTTCAACGTGGATTCTCGGACAGAACTCGGACAAAGACTCGGACAGGGAACCGGCGGGCGCCGGGTCCCACTCAGGCGGGACGGGCAACCGCTGTACCAGAACGCCGCTAAGGTTGCAATCTGGTGACGTACCTGAACGGGTTCGGCGGGTTCCGGGTTCGAATCCCGGCGTCCCGACCACACAAATCCTCGCAAATTCCAATCGACCTAAACCTAACCCTCGCGTTTTCCTAGGTTTTTCGCGGATTTCGCTCGCCTGGCCTTCCGAGCCTGTTTGCTGTTTTTTGCTGTTTTATTGGCTCCGCATTCGGACACATTTTCGCACCCGTGCCTACGGACACACTTTCGCACCCGTGCCTAAAACCTACAGCCGGCGAGGCGTAGACTCCTGCGATTCGGATGGCCCTGAACGCCGGCTCCCGGCTCGGCCCCTACGAGATCCTCGCGCCACTTGGCGCGGGTGGGATGGGAGAGGTGTACAAGGCCAGGGACTCGCGCCTTGAGCGGACGGTCGCGATCAAGGTTCTCCCTCAGCACCTCTCGCAAAGCGAGGAGGTCCGTCAGCGATTCGAGCGAGAAGCCAAGACAATCTCGCAGGTCTCGCACCCTCACATCTGCGCCCTCTACGACGTCGGGAATCAGGACGGCGTCGAGTACCTGGTAATGGAGTATCTCGAGGGGGAGACGCTCGCCGCGCGGCTGTTGAGGGGTGCTTTACCGACGGAGCAGGTGCTGCGGTGCGGCATCGAGATCGCCGACGCACTCGACAAGGCGCATCGCCTGGGAATCGTCCATCGGGACCTCAAGCCTGGCAACGTCATGCTGACTAAGTCGGGTGTGAAGCTCGTGGACTTCGGCCTCGCGCGGTTCGCTCCGCCGGTCTCGGGGCTCTCGGGGATGTCGGTCCTGCCGACGCAGGCCGGCGCGAACCTGACGCAGGAGGGCACGATCCTCGGGACCTTCCAGTACATGGCGCCGGAGCAGCTCGAAGGCAAGGATGCCGACGCCCGCACCGACATTTTCGCACTCGGGACAGTCCTCTACGAGACGGCAACGGGGCAGAAGGCCTTCTCAGGCACCAGCCAAGCGACGCTCATCGCAGCGATCATCGGGACGTATCCTCCTCCGATCTCGACGATCCAGCCGATGATCCCTCCCGCCCTGGATCGCGTCGTCAAAACCTGCCTCGCCAAGGACCCGGAGGACCGCTGGCAGACGGCCCACGACGTCATGCTGGAATTGAAGTGGGTTGCCGAGGGCGGCTCGCAGGCGGGGGTGCCGGCACCTATTGTAGCGCGCCGGAAGAGCCGCGAACGGCTGGCCTGGGCGCTATTTGCCGTCGCGGCACTCGCGGCGGCGGCGTTGGCGATCGGTTACGTTCGCCGCGCGCCGGTGCCCGCGCGTACCTTCCGCTCCTCGATCCTCTTGCCCGAAAAGATGTCGATCGCCTGCCCGACGCTCTCGCCGGACGGAAGCCGGCTCGCTTTCCTCGCCGGTGAGAGCGGCGGCAGCAAGCACCTTCTGTGGGTCCGCCCTCTCGCGGCCCTCTCGGCGCAACCGCTTCCCGGAACGGAAAACGCGCAGCTGCCTTTCTGGTCTCCCGACGGCCGTTCGATCGCTTTCTTCGCAGACGAGAAACTCAAGAGAATCGACATTGTAGGCGGTCCGGCGCTGACGGTTTGCGACGCCAACGGTCTGGGAGGAGCCTGGAACCGCGAGGGGACGATCCTGTTCGCTCTGCCCTCGAGCCCTCTCTACCGGGTCCCCGCCTCTGGAGGGACTCCGATTGCGGTGACGCGTTTGGATGCCTCGAGGCACGAGACCACGCACCGATATCCGCAATTCCTTCCCGACGGCCGTCACTTCCTCTACCTCGCCGGCAACCTCGCTGGTGGCCCGAACGACCCGGCCAACCAGATCCATGTCGGCTCGCTGGATTCCAAGGAAGACAGGCCAGTCCTTCGCGCCGATTCGAGCGCGATTTTCGCTTCCGCCGGCTCCTCGGCGGGCTACCTGCTCTTCGCACGCGATGGGAATCTTCTCGCGCAGGCGTTCGATCCCAGGAGGCTCGAGGCGTCCGGAGACCTCTTTCCAGTGGCACAGGAGATCTCGCTCTACAGACAGTTCTGGAATTTCGCCAACTTTTCGACTTCTGAAAACGGTGTTCTCGCTTATCAGACGCAACGGACTCTCTCCTCTCAGATGCGCTGGTTCGACCGCGAGGGAAGAAAGGTCGGAGACCTGGGCGCCGTCGGGGACTACTCCAGTCCGCGGATTTCTCCGGACGGCAAGAGGATCGCCGTGAATGCCACGGACGCGACGACGCGCAAGAGAGACATCTGGATCTACGATCTCGCGCGTGGAACGCCGACGCGCTTGACAGGCGGCGGATCCGATAACGCCGTAGCTGTCTGGTCACCCGATGGAAACAGCATCCTCTTCCTATCGGATCGCAAGCACCAGGCGGACCTGTACGTCAAGGCGACGGCCGGGGGCGGCGGTGAGGAGGCATTGCTGGAAGCCGAAGGACAGAAGATTCCGTCGGACTGGTCTGCCGACGGCCAGTTCATCGCTTTCGAGAGCCGTGAACCTGCCGGTCAGAGGAGAGTGACGCTTTCGATCCTCCCGGTGGCTGGCGAGCGGAAACCGAGGCCCTTCCTGCAAAGAGGAAGCGAGCTTGGGACGAGCCGTTTCTCGCCGGACGGCCGGTGGCTCGCTTACACCTCTCTCGAGTCCGGCCGCTGGGAAGTCTACGTTGCGGCGTTCCCTGGCCCGGGCGGTCGCTGGCAGGTCTCGACGGCCGGCGGGTATGACCCGCGGTGGCGGCGCGATGGAAAGGAGCTCTTCTATATCTCCGACGACAGAAGAATCATGTCCGTCGAGATCAAATCGGATACGACGTTCGAGGCAGGCGTTCCGAAGCCACTTTTCGAAACGACGATCGCGGGCCTCGCCCCACTATCCCTTTATGACGTCTCCGCAGACGGCCAGCGTTTCCTGATCGTTACGCCGGTGGGAGCGCAGGCAGCCTCGCCTTTGACTCTCGTCGTCAACTGGGCCGCGGACTTGAAGAAGTAAAGACACCTCCGGACCGATTCTCCGTTGTAGTCTTTCGGAGCCTTGGCTCTCTCCGCGGGCACCCGTCTCGGCCCCTACGAGATCCTGTCGCCGATCGGCGCAGGCGGGATGGGGGAGGTTTACAAGGCGCGGGACGAGCGGCTGAAGCGGGACGTCGCGATCAAGGTGCTGCCGGCGTCCTATTCGCAGGACGCAGACCGGCTGCGGCGCTTCGAGCATGAGGCGCAGGCGGCGGGCGGCCTGAATCACCCGAATATCACGACGGTCTACGACCTCGGATCGCACGAGGGGGCGCCGTATATCGTGACGGAGCTGCTTGAGGGCGAGACGCTGCGGGCGAGGCTATCGGGTGGCGCGATCGCGGTGCGCACGGCGATCGACTATGCCCTCCAGATCGCGCAGGGGCTTGCCGCGGCGCACGATAAGGGGATCGTCCATCGGGACTTGAAGCCCGAGAACGTTTTCGTCACGAAGGACGGCCGAGTCAAGATCCTCGACTTCGGCCTAGCCAAATTGACTCAGGTAGAACGGGGCGGCCAGGCGACGAGCCTGCCGACGGCCACGGCCGGCACGGAGCCAGGTGTTGTCATGGGCACGCTCGGTTACATGTCACCCGAGCAGGTCAAGGGCAAGCCCGCAGATGCTCGTTCAGACATCTTCTCGTTCGGGGCGATTCTCTACGAGATGCTCGCGGGCCGCCGCGCCTTCCAGGGCGATTCGGCGGCCGAGACGATGTCGGCGATCCTGCGGGAGGAGCCACCGGATCTCTCGGTCACAAATCAGAGCATCTCTCCGGGGTTGGAGCGCGTGGTCCGACACTGTATCGAGAAGAACGCCGAGAGGAGATTCCAGTCCGCGAGCGACGTCGCCTTCGACCTCGAGGCGCCGCTGACCGGAGTCTCGGGCCTGAGAGCGGTGGCGGCCGGACTTCCGCGTCATCGGCGAATGTGGCCGTTTCTGGCCACTGCTGCGATCATAGCGGCAGTCGCCTTCGGTTTTCTTCTCGGCCGGCGGGCGTCACAGCCGGAGCCTCCTTCCTTTCATCGAGTCACGTGGCGCCACGGAACCGTCTTATCGGCCCGATTCGCCCCGGACGGGCAGACGGTCCTCTACAGTGCCTCCTGGGACGGGCGACCGCCAGCGATCTACCTCAAGCGTCCGGAAAGTCCCGATGCGGTGCCGCTGGAGCTTCCCAACGCCGAGCTTCTCGCGATGTCGCCCTCTGGCGAGACCGCGATCCAGCTCAACCCGCGCGGTGCGCATGCGGGCGTCTTCCGCGGCACGCTTGCCCGTGCTGCTCTCACGGGTGGGGCGCCACGCGAGATTGCGGAGGATGTCAACCAGGTGGACTGGGGACCAGACGGCAACCTGGTTGTGGCGCGGGACGTCGCCGGGAAAGGCCGGCTGGAGTATCCCCCCGGAAAGATTCTCTACGATACGGCGGGACATGTGAGCTTCCCGCGGTTCTCACCCCGGGGAGATCTCATTGCCTTCATCGATCACCCGCTGCCGAGAGACGACCGGGGCTCGATCGCGGTCATGGATCTGTCCGGCAAGAAGAGGACACTTTCGAAGGAGTGGGAGAGTGCGGAAGGACTCGCCTGGTCTCCGTCTGGTGGCGAAGTTTGGTTCACGGCTGCCACCACGGGGGGCGGCCGTTCGCTCTATGGCGTGACGCTTTCGGGCAGGCAACGGGCGATCACGCGAGTGACAGGCGCTCTTCGGT
>JBKPBH010000160.1:0-8378 GCA_046726795.1 Acidobacteriota bacterium | reverse complement strand
GAGGGGCAGCGCCGAATGTTAGCCACGACGCCCGCATCCATTTTTTCAGCACCCTGCAAGGACCGGGGTCTTGGTCCCCGGGGCCTCCTCGGAAACTCTCGGCATGCCGGCCACAACGCGACCGACGCAGTCGAGTGCCTCGCTGCTCCCCCAAGCCCCCGGCGCCGGTCGCCTTCGTCGCGGCTCCTGGCATCCGACCCCGAGGCGCTCGCAACGCGTCCTCTTCTTCGGCAACGTGCTAGGGAAGCTTCTCCCAGGAGTCGCGCAGGAAGACGAGTTCGATCCCTTGACGGCGCTCGCCCGGGGCGACGGACAGAGAAAGACGAGCGGGGTCCTCACCCTCCGGCGTGACAACGGTCCGGCCGCGCCAGGAGAGAAGGAACCCGTACTCGGCCGGGGCGAAGACGGAGAGGCGGAAACGGCCCTCCGGATCGGTCACCGCTCGCGGGGACCAGCCGATGTCTCGGCCCCTCGGCAGCGCCAGCACGCCGATTCCGGCGACGGGTCGTCCCTGCCGGTCCAGGACGCGGCCTTCGATCGTGGCGCGCGGGTTTCGCGCGAGAGCGAGAGACGCGGCCGTCGGTCTCGGAGCGGCGGCGCAGCCGCACGAGAGAATCCCAAGGAAGCACGGGACTGCTTTGAGAATCATTGGGTTGGCCCTGTTTGAACTCTCTCGATCACCGTTCGCGCGGCGAACGCCGCAGTCGAAGGCGCCTGTGCGAAGATCGCCTTGGAGGGCGATTTTATGGCCGCTGCCGGAGATGTCCATCGTTTCACGGCGAGCGCGGTGTGGACGGGAGACGGCATGGGGTGTGGGACGATCAACCTTCCGCAGGGAGATCTCTCGTTCCCCATCGGAGGCTCGAAGGCGCTCGGGGGCTGCGGCATCGGAGCGAACCCCGAAGAGCTGATGCTGGCGGCCGTGGCGGCCTGCTTCGTCAACACCTGGGCGATCTTCCTCGCCAAGCTGAAAGTCCCTTACGCCGAGCCGGCCGTTGGAGTCTCGGGCGACCTCGGTCCCGATCCAAGCGGCGGATTCAAGCTTTTCCGCGCCGTGATCCACGCTCGCGTCCCGGCTCCTCTGCTCGCCGCCCAAAGGGCCCAGGTCGAGAAGACGCTCTCTCTCGCCGAGAAGTACTGCATCATCTCCAAAGTGGCGAAGGCTGCGATGCCGGTCGAAGTCGTGATCGAGGAAGCCTGACGATTTTGGGTTTTCGATTTTAGATTTTGGATTTGGATTGGGGATACGGCGGGTTCCGATTGAAGATTCCTTCGATCTGCATTCCTTCCGCCCGGAGGACGTGCGGGACGCGCTGACCGACTATCTCGAAGCGGCCGCCAACCGCGGCTTTCCTGAAGTGCGGGTCATCCACGGAAAAGGCAAAGGTGTCCGCCGGGCAGAGGTCCGACGATGGCTCGCCAGCAGTCCTGCCGTTCAGGATTTCTTCGACGCTGGACCGGAACGCGGCGGTATGGGCGCAACGATCGTCGTACTCAGTCCAAAATCCAAAATCTAAAATCCAAAATCGTTCCTACTCCCCCAGGTTGACCCGGAAGTCCGCTTCGCGCTCCGCACTGACGGCGTCCGGCCTGGCGGGCACCGCGATCTGCTGACCGCAGACGCACGGAATGGGGAAACCGCCGCCTGCGGGGAGCTCGGCGCGGGTCACCTGGATCGCGCGACCGTCGTTGATCGTGCGGTCGGCCGACCACCGCCGCAGAGAGCCCGAGATCCCGGCCGGCGAGTCCGAATAGTTGATCGCCAGGTGACAGTGACATTTCGGGCAGTCGGTCCAGTGGTATTTCATGAACCCTCTGGAGCCGACGAATTCTGTATCAGTTTGGTTTCTCCGTCGCGCGAGCGGGAGCCTCTCTCATCCGCGGCCGACCCGCCCCATCGCGCCCGGTCTTGTGCGCCTTCTTGCGCTCGTACATCACTTTGTCGGCTATCTCGACGGCGGAGTCGAAGGGGACCCGAAGCGAATAAGGGGTCACGCCCACCGATGCCGACAGGAACTTCCTGTAGGCGCGGCCGGCGTCCCTCGGCGTTTGCCGCACCTCTTCGATTTTCGCCTGGAGCATGTAGAAGCGCTTCCTGGCGACTTCCTCGTCCATGCCGGGGAGGACCACGAGGAACTCGTCTCCGCCCCACCGGATCACGTAGTCGTCGCCACGAATCAGTTTCTTGATCGCGGCGGCGACCGTCCAGATCGCCTTGTCTCCCTCTTCGTGTCCCTCGCTGTCGTTGATGGACTTCAGCTCGTCGACGTCGATCAGCACGATCGCGCCGCCGGCCGGGTCGCGCGCCAGCGCCGGCCGATTCTCGTCGAGGAAGAGTCGGTTGTATGTGTCGGTCAGCGGATCCAGCTGCGCGCGCCGGCGTGAGCGGAGCGTGTCGTCGCGTGCACGGGCGTGAACGTTGGCGAGCTTGCGCTCGGTGTCCTCCATGGCCCAGATGATCAGCGCGATGCCGAAGAGCATCTCGAGAAAGAGATCGTAGAAGCCCATGTACGCGAGGAACGCGAAAGCCCGGTCGTGATGGGCGGCGGAGACGGCGAAGAGGATCACGTACGCCACGTGGAGGAGGGCCGTCAGGAGCGCCAGGAGGGAAGAGAGCGGCCGCCCCAGGCCGGGGACCCGGCTCCGGAGCACGAGGGTCGCGACGAGCAGCCACGCCACAGCCCCGATGGCCATGTGAATCGCGTAGAACAGCGACCCCGAGTGGGCGAAGAAGACGATCGCAAAGGACACCGCGACCGAGACCAGAGCCGCCACGCCGAGCGGGCGGCCCAACGGCGATTCGTGCGACATCCGGTCCGCGGCCACAACGAGGGCCACGAAGTAGAGGACCTTCAGGTACTGGTAGGGGAAGTTCCCGAACGGGATATCGAGCTCGGCGAACGTCGCGAAAGACGCCAGCGCGAGGAAGAGGAAGAGCCAGGCGTAGCCCATGGCCTGGAGAACCCGGTCGCGGTTCTCGCGGGACACGTAGAGGAAGATCGCGGCGAGCATGCCGACGCCCGCCGTCTGCACGAAGAGACCGAGGGTGGAAAGCTGCATGAAACTGCCGCGAAGCTTAGCAGGTTGTTCGGTGTTCGGAGACGAGCCCGGCCTCCGTCCCGAACCCGAGCGCCCGAGAACCGAGCACCTATTGTCCGCTGTCTCGTGTTACTCTGTCAGCCTCGCTTGCAGGCTTTCGAAAAAGCGCCTCCCGACGTCCAGGAGATCCTCGCCAAGCCCATCAAGGAGCTCGGCTTAAAGCTCGAGGGATCGCCGCTCGAGCGGTTCGTTCAGCAGCTCTACCGGGAGCTCGAGCGCAAGGGCTTGAAGAAGTTCCGCCCGCTCTGCTATCTGACCGACGAGTGGGGCTGCCCGTCGGGGGAGCCGGTCATCGGCATCCCCTTTTACCTCGCCAACCCCAAGCTCGCGCGTCTCGAGAAAGAGATGAACGACCTGGAAGATTCGCGCGAGATCATGCTCTATCTGCGCCACGAGGCGGGCCACGCCTTCAACTACGCCTACGAGCTGTACAAGACGGCCGAGTGGCGCGAGCTCTTCGGCCCCTTCCGCCGTCCCTACCGGGACAATTACCGCCCGATTCCGTTCTCGCGCCACTTCGTCCGCAACATCGCCGGGTGGTACGCCCAGAAACACCCGGACGAGGATTTCGCGGAGACATTCGCCGTGTGGCTGACGCCGCGCTCGAGCTGGCGCAAGAAATACAAGGGATGGGGAGCGATGGCGAAGCTTCGCTACGTGGACCAGATGGCCCGGAAATTCCGCGATACGGAGCCCATCCGCCCGCAGGGCGCCACCGATCTCACGGTCGAGGAGATGGAGACGACGGTCGCCGACTTCTACCAGAAGGCGCTCGAGGAGCAGCAGGCCTCCGGGGACCTCGCGCTGGACACGGACCTGGCGGACATCTTCAAGGTCTCGCGACGCCGGAAGAAGGGAGTCCGTCTGGCTGGAGAGCTCTTGAAGGAAAACCGCAAGGCGCTCGTGGACAAGGTCGCCTACTGGACGGGTGTGCAGAGGCCCGTCGTCAAGAAGCTCGTCGAGTCGATTGCCTCCCGGGTCGAGGAGATGGGGTTGCGCGCGGACGTCCGGTCGGAGAAGGAGCACCTGACCGAGGTCGCCGTGTATGCCACGGCGCTCGCGATGAACTACCTGACGCGCGGGAAATTCGTGCAGCCGTGAACACGTCGCTCCGCGGTCGCGCCGGATCTGTGCCTCTCAGCGCACCGGCGAGCGGCTCGGTCGGATGCAGCCTCGACCGCCCGCCTGATCCGGCGCAACCGCTCCGCTCCCGCGGCGCGAGGCTCCTCCTCGCTTTCGCTCGGAGACTCCTCGCGCCGCGAACGGGGGCTGGCCGCGAAGGCACGGTGGCGGCGTGAACGCGACGAAGACGAAGATCGCCGTGCTCTACGACACCTGGGAGGAGAGCGAGCCGGAGCCGGTGCCGGAGAAGCCCGCGCGCAAGCCGGGCGCGAGGAAGAAGAAGAAGAAGGAAAAACACGACCGGGAAGAGGTCTTCGAAGCGCTTGAGAAACTCGGCTACGAGCCGTTCTATCAGGTGCTGGACGGGCGGCCGCAGTCGCTGACGGCGCTCGCGCGCGTCGAGGCGGACCTCGTCTTCAACCTGACGGAGTCCCACGCTGGCGACGACACGATGGACATGAACATCGCGGCGTACCTCGACCTGCTCGAGAAGCCGTACACGGGGGCGGGGCCGCACGCCCTGTATCTGGCTCAGGACAAGGCGCTCGCCAAGAAGATCTTCGCTTTTCACGGGATCAAGACCCCCTACTTCGCCACCTCCTACCGGGGCAAGCTCGACCACTCTCACGACATCTCGTTCCCGTTGATCGTCAAGCCGACCTCGGAAGACGGCTCGATCGGCATCGACGCGAGCTCCGTCGTGGAGAGCGTCAAGGAATTGATGGAGAAGATCCACTACATCCATGAGGAATTCGACGCGCCGGCCTTGATCGAGGAGTACATCGAGGGGCGCGAGATCTACGCGTCCATCCTTGGCAACGAGAACGCGGAGGTCCTGCCGCTCGTCGAGCTCGACCTCTCCAAGCTCCCGGAGGGAACGCCGAAGATCGCCGGCACGGATGTCAAATGGGAAAAGGAAACCGAGGCCTACAAGGTCACGAAGGCGGCTCCGGTCGAGGACCTGGTCGAGGCAACCGTCAAGCGCCTCTCCGACACCGCGCTCGCCGCCTACCAGGCCCTAAAGCTGCGCGACTACGGGCGCATCGACATGCGCCTGTCGAAGAAGGGCGAGGTCTTCGTCATCGAGGCGAACCCCAACCCCTGGCTCTCCACCGGCGCCGAGTTCGTGATGGCCGCCCGAAAGTCCAGTCGCTCCTACTCCCAGTTGATCGGCGAGATCGTGGACCTCGCGCGCGCCCGCTACGCGGGCGCCTAGCTCTCGTCGTGCCCTCCGTGCCGTAGGGGCGGCCGTTTGCGGCGGCGAACCCGCCGCATGTCGCGTCCCTCGGCCGCTGTCGCGGCCGACGACGCTCGGTACGCGGCCGCCCGCCCCTGCTGGTCACGACGTTGGGGCGGGAGGGGCAAGCGCTTCCCTAAGGCACGATGCCGAGAGCCCTCGTCGTGCCTTCTCGTGCCGTAGGGCCCTTGCGGCCGCCCGCCTCAGGTTGTGGGTCCTCCTCCGACGAGCCACGGATTAGAATTCGCGCAAACTGAGGAGACGTCACATGAAAGCGCGAATCGCTCTGATCCAATTTGCCTGCGCCGCCATCGCCTCCTTCGTTCTAGCCGGAGAGGCGGCGGGTGTGAAGATGCCCGACACCGTCACGGTCGAGGGGAAGACGCTCAAGTTGAACGGCATGGGTCTGCGTAAGAAACTGATGTTCAAGGTCTACGTGGCCGGCCTGTATTTGGAGAGCCCATCCAAGGATGCCGCGACGGTCGTGTCCTCCGAACAAATCAAGCAGGTACGACTCCACGTGCTGCGCCATCTCAAGGCCTCCCAGGTCACCGAAGCCATCGACCAAGGTTTCGAGAAGAACTCGAAGGAGCAGATGGGCATGCTGAACGACCGGCTGAAGAAATTCAACGCGATGTTTTCCGACGTCGCCGACGGCGACCAGATTCTGATGACCTACGTCCCGGGGAAGGGCACCACCGTCTCCCTCAAGGGCGCGGAGAAGGGGACCGTCGAAGGGAAGGACTTCGCCGACGGGCTCTGGAACGTCTGGCTCGGCCGCGACCCGGTGCAGGAAGACCTGAAGAAAGCCCTCCTGGGCGGTTGACGCCGCTCAAGCCGCCGCTTCGGGCCTCTTCGTGGTGTCGCCCGCGCCGAAGAGCTTGCGGTGCCAGCGGTCGATCCCGATTCCCCAGAACATCAGGGTCATCCAGACCCGCGCCGCCAACGGGACCCGTTCGACTCCGCCGGCGAGCACGCTGGTGACGGCGGCGCGCATGGGCTCGAACGGTTTGTCGGCGCAGAAGGCCTCGAAGAAGACCGGATCATAGAAGGCATAGACGAAGCGCCGGAAGCGTGTGAAGAGACGGTTGGCTTCCTTCTCGTAGCCCTTCAAGTCCCGCCCGTCCACGCGGCCGTGCCGCGCGAGCGCGTGATCGACGGCCTCCGCCGCCCGTACTCCGGTTGCCATGGCGAGAAAAACGCCCGTTGAGAAGATCGGGTCGAGGAACGTGGCGGCATCCCCGACGAGGACGTAGCCGTCGCCGGCTAATCTGGCCGAAGCCGCCGAGTAGTCGGAGATGCCGTAGATCTTGGAGGTCCGCCGCCCGCCGGCCAGAAGCTCCGGCATCCTCGCGTTTCGCGCGATCAGCCGGTCAAATCGCGCTTCCAGAGTCTCTCCCTCGGGCCCGCTCGTCGTCCTCGGATCGAACACCGCGCCGACACTCGAAGTGCCGTCGGAGAAGGGGATGATCCAGTACCAGACCCCGTCGTCGATGGGCAGCAGGATGTCGCCGGCCTTCCTCCCTTCGGGGCGTTTCACCCCTTCGTAATGCGCGAAGACCGCGGCGCGTTTGAGTTTCTGGTCGAAGCGTCGGGTGCCGAGCTTGCCCGAGAGGAAGGCGGTCTGCCCCGAGGCATCCACGACGACCTTTGCCCGGATCTCCCGATCGCCCCCGTCCACGGCACCGCTCGTTCTCACGCCCACGGCGCGCCCTTCCACGAACAGGACCTCGCGGACCGCCGTCTCCTCGAAGACCCGCGCGCCCGAGGCTTCGGAATGGCGGAGCAGCAGCTGGTCGAAATCACCGCGCTTGACGTGGTACGCCATCGGCTGGCGGTCGTCCCAGGCGTTCGCGAACACGACCGGCCGCGTGCCTCCGGTCGTCTCGTTCCAGAAGAATGCTCCGTACTTTTCCTGGAATCCGGCGGCGCGGATCTTCTCCGCGACGCCGAGCCTCTCGAAGATGGGCAGGCTGAAGGGAAGGAGCGACTCGCCGACGTGGAAGCGGGGAAACCTCTCCTTCTCGAAGACGGCGACCGAGCGTCCGGCCCTCGCGAGAGCCGTCGCGACCGTCGAGCCCGCAGGGCCGCCACCGATGACGACCGCGTCGTAGAATTCGGGCATTGTCGAATTCTAGCCCGCCTCCCGCGGTCGAATTTCACGAGGTGCGAAAGTCGTTCGGTGGGCGCCTCGTCTTGGACGGTTTGACGCTGACCGTGGAGGCGGGGGAGACGGTCGCGCTGATCGGGCCGTCGGGGTGCGGCAAGACGACCGCCTTGAAGCTCGTCAACCGCCTGCTCGACGCGGACGGAGGGCGCGTGCTCGTGATGGGCCACGACGTCGGGCGGGAAGACGCGATCGCCCTGCGGCGCAAGCTCGGTTACGTCATCCAGGAGGGGGGCCTCCTGCCGCACTGGGACGTGCGCGCGAACGTGGAGACCGTTCCGCGCCTTCTCGGGTGGGACGAGGAGCGACGGAGACGGCGGTCTTCCGAAGTGCTCGGCATGGTCAATCTGCCCGCCGGGGAGTTCGGCGCGCGCCGTCCGCGGCAGCTCTCCGGCGGCCAGAGGCAGCGCGTCGGAGTCGCCCGGGCGCTCGCGGCGGATCCTCCGGTGCTCCTCATGGACGAGCCGTTCGGCGCACTCGATCCGCTCGCGCGACGGGCGCTCCAGCGGGAGTTCCTGGACTGGAAGAAGCGCTTAAAGAAAGCGGTCGTGCTTGTCACACACGACATGCGCGAGGCCTTCCTTCTCGCCGACCGGATCGCCATCCTCGACCGCGGGCGCATCCGGCAGGCGGGCACGAAGGCGGACTTAGTCGAGCGGCCCGCCGACGAGTTCGTCCGCGAGTTCGTGTCGGAGGCCACGTGAATCTGGCGCGCTACTTCTGGGAGCGGCGCGAAGAGATCCTCGCGTTGAC
>JBKPBH010000159.1:0-9934 GCA_046726795.1 Acidobacteriota bacterium | reverse complement strand
CAGGATCTGACGGCCCAGGATCTGACGGCCCAGGATTTGACGGCCCAGGATTTGACGGCCCAGGATTTGACGGCCCAGGATCTGACGGCGCAGGATCTGACGGCTCAGGATCTGACGGCTCAGGATCTGACGGCTCAGGATCTGACGGCCCAGGATTTGACGGCTCAGGATTTGACGGCCCAGGATTTGACGGCCCAGGATCTGACGGCTCAGGATCTGACGGCTCAGGACCTCAGCGCTTCCGGCGACGACACGGTCTAGGTCCCCTCATCGTCCGAATCGAAAGGCCCCGCTTCGGCGGGGCCTTTCATTTACCAGACGATCGAGCGGATCCAGCGCCAGAGAAGACTCCAGGCTCGCGATGCAAAACCCTCGCGGGCCGCGCGGATCTTCACCTTGGCGGCGGCGCCCGGCAGGAGTACCCCGTCCGAGTTTTGGAAGACGGCTCGGACTACGAAACGGTCGGGATTGACGGAGGGAGCTGCCGGATCCTTCCCGTCTGCCGTCACAGGCTGTTCCATCGTCGCCGGCGAGAGGTTCTCGACAACGCCGGAATAGGTCTTCATCGGGCGCGTCTGGATCTGCGCGGATACAGGAGATCCCATGCTCAAGTATTCGAGGAGCCGCTCCGAGACTGGAACTTCCGCGACCATCTTCCGGCAATCTCCGACATCGGCCAGGGTGAAGCCCGCGGCCACGTAGCGGCCCTCGAGGTCTTCCGGCCTCGGGGTCAGGATTCGGCCGGCGATCGGGCTGCGGACGAGGAGATATCCCCGCCGATACTCGGCGGTATCAAGGGCGGTCTGTGCCGCCCCCGCCCGGCTCGCCGACTGGTAGGCCATCGCGGCGTTGGACAGCGCCCGGTTGGCGCTCGTCTTCCTCGCTTGGAGATCCCTTTCGACCAGCGAACGCTGGGCCTCCGCTACCACAGCAGGACTCGAGACGCTGAACAGCGGATCTCCGCTCTTGACCATCTGGCCTTCGTGGACGAGGACCTTCGTGACGAGGCCCTCCTCGGGGGCCTGAACGCTCACGGATGCCGCGGGTTTCAAAAACGCATCCGCCCGAATTGTTCGCCGGGTCCACGGCACAATCACAATGACAAGCAGCACACCGGCGGCGATCGCGAGCGGGGTCCGGCTTCGAGGAGACATCAGGAGCTCCTTTTTGTCGAGGTAAAAGAGCTTCGAGACCCGGACGAGAGTCCGAGTCTTTTTTCGGAATACCTGGTAGAGAGTCAGAATGAGAAAGACGATTCCAATGTCGGGAAAGTACTTGTAATAGAAGTTCCGGAACAGCCGGTAGATGAAGAGCATGATGGTGGCCGTGTAGGCGATCGAAAGGACGCCGTAGATCCAGTAGATCCTGCGCTTGCGCCGGGTCGTCGCCGGAATCTCGACGGGGAGCCGCAGGATGTGCCTCTGGAACGACGAGCCGACGTGGTGCCAGGCGGCTTCACGCAGGTCGGGCATCTGAAGCAGGCTCGAGAGGGCGTAGTACCCGTCTACCTTGATGAGCGGATTGATGTTGAAGAAGACGGCCGAGACTCCCGTGAACAGCATGATGTGATACGCGGCCGCATGCAAAAACGTGTCAGGATACGAAGCCACCCAGAGAGCCGTCGCGATCGAGCAGATCATGACCTCGCTGTAGATGCCCGCGATCGTGACCCAGAGCCGATGGAAGCGGTTCTTGAACATGAAGGCATCGGACGTGTCGCAGTAGAAGGCCGGGGTGAAGTAGAAGAGAGCGGCGCCGATGTCGTGGCACTCGCCGCCGTATCGCTTGAGAGCATACGCGTGTGAGAACTCGTGGATGCAAGCGATGACGCAGAGAACGGCAAAGAACTGAAAAATCTCCACGATCGGCTTCCCCAGAAAGTGGTAGAGGTCCATCGTCTGAGTCCAGATCTGCGTCCAATGCCGGCTGAAGATGTAGGCAGTCCAGATCGAAGCGGCGGCCGTCGCGATGGCGACCGGCGGAGTCCAGATCCACCAGACGTACTTGATCGTTTTGTTCAGAAAGCGCTCTGGATCGAGCACGTGAAACATGATGAAGAAGATGTTGAAGCCTTCTGACTTCTCCTCGGTCTTCTTGTCCCGAAGCGTCCGAAACTTATCCAGCATCTTCAGGCTGCGCTCGGCCGCCGACTGTTCGAGCAGGTCCTTGCCGCGGAGGAATTCCTCGTATTCAAGGACGAGCTCGATGGAAACGGGATGGTCGCCCGCCCGGCGGTTGATTTCCTCCAGGATCTCCGTTCGAGTTCGTTTTCCATCGAAGAGGCGGATGATCTGCCACATCGCGTTCCTGAATTGGTGATACTTCATCGTCACCGGGTTCTTGATGATCCACTGCACCTCGCCCATCTGGACCTGGCGAAGGATGCCGAGGTTCTTTCGAAGGGAGGGACGTTCGTCGGGGGGACCGTGACGCTCGGCGAGGGCTTTGGCGGTCTCCTCGGGACGGGCCGCGGCGAGAAGGCGACGAGGTCGAAGGGCTGCGCTCAAGGAAGGAGAGGCCAGATCCGTTCCCAGACCCACCGGACCGGATCCCGGAAGATCGCGGCGATCAATGGAACACGCACCGTGGAGACCTTGGCCTTTCCCTGCATGCCGGTCTTGAGCAGGCCGTCGGGATTGTCAATCCGAACCTCGGCGACGATGAAACGTTCCTTGTCCTCCTGGCGGACGTGGGTGCCCGGCCGGGTCACCGTGCCGCGGAAAAGACGGGTCGGATACGGATTGAGCTTGATCGCCACGCGCTCGCCCTGCTGTACGAGCGCGGCGTCGCTCTCAGGCACCGCCACCTCGGCGAGCACGGTACCGACGTCGGCCACGACGCAGAGCTCGCTTCCCTTTGTCAGGTACTGCCCGACTCTCTCCTCGATGCGTGGCGTGACGATGATGCCGGCCGCGGGGGAGGTGAGGCGCGTGCGGGCGAGGCGGTCCTCTTCCAGGGCGATCCTTGCTTTCATCTCATCGCGCTTCGACATCGCCTCGAAGAGCGCGGCCGAATCGGCTGCCTCGCGGTGGCGAGCGACGTCGCTCTCGGCGATGGCATAGGCCGCCTGAGCGTCGGCGAGGGCGGCCCTGTACGTTTGCGGATCGATTGTCGCGATGACTTCGCCCGCGGGAACCGTGTCACCCTCGTGGTGAAGGACGGAGATCACCGTTCCGTCCACGCCCGCGGTGACCGCGGCGCGTCGGCCCGGCAGCACTCGGGCGGGGCCGCTGACTCGCAGGCGCCAGGGTATGGCCACGAGCAGGATGAGCGCCACGGCGATCGCTGAGATCCAGGCGATCCGGCGGCGCCTCGGGATTTCCATGAATTGCTGACGTCTCTCGGCGAGAGACTTCAGGAAGCCGGGAAGAGGAACCTGCCTGTAGAGCTGAGCGTTGCGAACCGCGACCGTGGCCTGATTGACGAGAATCGCCAGAAGATCCTGCTTTTCCAAGTCCAGAACGAGCGGTTTCTTCCTCATGAACGCAAGAACGCCGAGCTTCCCTTCTTCGTCGTTCAGGAGGAGGGCGTGGAAGGAACGGAACCCCGTCTTTTCAAAGAAGCTGCGGAACTTCTCCTCGGTCTCCGGGCGATCGGTCTGGATCTTTCCGTCCGGCTCCTGCATCACCGCGACGTCCGCGCCGGAGAAGAAGATCCATTCGAGAAGATCCTCGGTAGACCGCATCTTCGGATCGTGGCGATCGACCTGCATGACTCCCGAAATCGCCCCGAGTCGCAGCTTCCCCTTGTCCATGATCGCGATGGCGCACTGGTCATAGGTGATCAGTGCGGCGCTCGCGTTGACGATCTTCTGCATGACCTTGTCGAGGTCTAACGTGGCGGTGATCTCGCGGCTGACGGCCAAGAGAGCGTCGAGCTCCTCGACTTTCTTCTCGGCCTCGTACTGGCGGGCATTGCGCAGAGCGCGGACGGCCTGCCGGGAAAGGTCGAGGAGGAGTTCCTGGTCCTCCGGGGAGAACATCGGCTGGCGGCCGCGTTTGTTGACGAGGACCAGAGCTCCGATGGACTTGTTTTCTTCGATCAGAGGGATTCCGAGAACCGAACGGATGACGTAACCCTCGTTTTCGGTGGCGAGCGGGGTTCCCTCGCCGACGTTGTTGTCGCGAAGGAGCTTCTGCTGCGCCAGCAGTTCCCCGACGATCGAGCTGCCGACCGCGTCTGGAGCATTCTCGACTTCGTAATTCTCGTTGGCGGCGGTGGCGGCCAGGACGACGTCGGACGTGTCCGTTTCGAGGAGCCAGAAGGACGCGATCTCGGCAACCCCGAAGTCGCCGGCTTTGCGGACGATGATCTGGTTGAGCTCGTCTAAGTCGATGGTGGCGCTGAAGGCTTTGGAAAGGTCGTAGAGGTTGGTGAGGCGCTCGATGGCGTGGAGCATGCCGACTGTCTTGCGCTCGGAGCGGAGGGCGCGGGCCAGCGCGGGAGTGGCGTGCTGGAGGAAGGACTTCAAGGCCGCAACCTTGTGGTCGGTCCGCGGGGCCTGCTTGAAGAGGAGGCCGAGCATGCCGACAAGCACGCCCTCCGCCTCCAACGGAACGGCGAGGCAGGTCTGGATCGCCGGCGGCATTCCCTTGAACCAGGGGTCCTGCGGGGAGAAGTTCTTCCTCTCGACGGTGATCGGGCGCTTGTCGCGGATCAGGTCGTGGACGATGCCGGTCTCGCGCGAGGCGGAGCGCTTCAGGAACAGGCGCGTGCCCTCGCCCTCGGCCGCGATACAGAGGAAGACGGGATTGACGGAGTCGGGAGCCCAGAGGATCGCGCCGTCGGCCTCCGCGACCTGGGCGCTCCATTTAGCGGCCCAGCCGGAAGTCTGCGCGAGATTCTCGCAGAGGGCCAGCTCGGCCAGGGCCGAGATCTCGGTGCGGCTGCCTTCCTGTTCTTGTGCCATGAGGGTGGCCCTGAGACGTTCCCGCTAGAAGCTCGAGACCGCGGTCTCCATGTCGGTGAAGTTCTCGAAGACCGAATCGAGCCTGGTCATCTCCAGGAGCTTCCGGATCTGGGGGCCGGCGCCCAGGAGCTTGGTCTGGCCCCCCTCCTTCTGCGAGCTGGTCATGGCCCGCACGAGCGCGCCGAGACCCGAGCTGTCCAGAAAGTTGACCTTGCGAAGGTCCACGAGGAGATTGACCTTCCCCTCCTCGAGCAGGCGGATGACGGTCCTCTTGAAGAGAGACTCCGACTCGCCGATGACGAGGTCGCCATCCACGGTCAGGATCGTGACGTGGCCGTCGTCCGCTGTCGAAAGCTGCATGAAGCGGGGTGATTATGTCGAAAAGTCACTCCCAGGTCCATGCTGGGGTTTTTCGGGCGCGGGAGGGCTCGCGCGGGGCGGAGCCCGGCGGAACGAACGGACGAGGCGCGCGAGCGCCTCGTCACCCAGGGATGAACTCGAATTAGAGGTTTCCGGTGAGCAGCAGAATCACGACGATCAGCAAGATCAGCCCCAGCGTGCCGCTCGGCCAGTAGCCCCAACCACGGCTGTACGGCCAACTGGGGATGGCTCCGAGAAGCAGGACGATGAGGATGATCAGCAGGATCAAGCCCATGGTTCTCTCCTTTCTTCCATGACCCGACCTCCCGAACCTTCCTCGCGAAAACTGTGCCAACCTCAGAAGTGCTCTCCCGGTCCGGGCGGAGCGCGCCCTGGGCGTACTGGCGGAAGAAACTCCCTCGAGAGGAAGGCTAGGTGAGGGGTTCCATGGAGCCGACGGCCGGACTTGAACCGGCGACCTGCGGTTTACGAAACCGCTGCTCTACCAACTGAGCTACGTCGGCCCTGAGAAGGACGGGCGATCTTACGGAAACGGCCTCCACCCGTCAATGTGGGCGTGGGCACGAAGGTACGCCGGCGCCAATGGCCGCTCCTGCGGCACAACGCGGGCCGCTCCCGGTCAATCGAACTTGACGGAGACGATTTTGGAGCAGCCCGGCTCTTCCATCGTCACGCCGTACATGACATCGGCGGTCTCCATGGTCCGCTTGTTGTGCGTGATCGCGATGAACTGGGTTTCCTCGGTCATGTCGCGCAGGAGCCGCGTGAAGCGGTCGATGTTGGCCTCGTCCAGGGGAGCGTCCACTTCGTCCAGGATGCAGAAGGGGGAGGGCTTGTATTGGAAGATCGCCATCAGGAGCGCGATCGCCGTCATGGCCTTCTCTCCGCCGGAGAGGAGCAGGATCGACTGGTTTCGCTTGCCCGGCGGCTGAGTGACGATCTCGACACCTGACTCGAGAAGGTCGTTCTCGTCCAAGAGGCGCATCGTGGCCGCCCCCCCCTGGAAGAGGCGCGTGAACATCGCGGCGAAGTTTCCGTTGATGGCCGTGAACGCCTCCTGGAAACGCGCGGAAGAGGTCGCGTTGATCTTGCGGATCGAGTCCTGGAGGTCTTCGATGGACCGCAGGAGGTCGTCCCGCTGCGCCGTCAGGAACTCGAGCCTCCGGGATTCCTCGGAGTATTCCTCGAAGGCGAGCACGTTGACCGGCCCCAGCTTCTCGATCGCCTCGGCGAGCTCCCTCGTCTCGGCCTCCAGGAGCGACAAGCCCTCGTCCGACGCGTCCTCGGGAAGCGACAGCTCCGACGGCCCGGCGCCGAACTCTTCCTTCGCCTGTGCCTCGACGTGCGCCAGGTCCGAACGGACGCGCGCGTCCGCCATCTCGGCTTCGAAGCGGGCTTCGCGCGCTGTA
The DNA here is from genome assembly GCA_046726795.1 of Acidobacteriota bacterium. Lineage (GTDB taxonomy): Bacteria > Acidobacteriota > Thermoanaerobaculia > UBA5066 > Gp7-AA6 > JAWOLE01. The sequence continues at coordinate 3,235 of JBKPBH010000159.1, read as the reverse complement.
TCGAGCCCGGCCCGGAGCGCCCGGGTCGCCTCTTCTGCCCCGGCGACGCGGGACGAGACCTCCGCCGCGACGGCGGCCGCCGCCTCGAGCGCGGCGCGCCTCTCCTCACGCGCCGTGAGGTTGCCGTCGCGTCGCACGCGCGTCCGGATCTCTTCGTCGAGGAGCTCCTGGCGCCGCGCCGTCAGACGCCGCCCCTCTTCGAGGGCGTCGGCCGCGCGTCTCTCGATCGTCCCCGCCGACTCCATGAGCTTCTGCTGGGCCGTCTCGGCCGCGCGTCTCCTCTCCGCGGCAACCTCGGCTTCGGTGCGGCGGTGCGCCAGCTCCTCCGACGCGGCCGTCGCGACCGAGCGCGTCTCGGGAAGGACTGCGGCCAGCCCGTCGGCCACGGAGCGGGCGTGCGCCTCGCGGCCGGCCTCCCGCTGCTCGTCCTGCTCCAGCGCTTCGCGCCGGGCGCGCAACTGAGCGGCCTCCTGCGCGAACACGGAGGCTTCGGCCTCCAGGGTCTTCTCCTCCCGGACGAGACGCTCGCGCTCCGCGTGCCGCTCCTCGAAGCGGGCGAAGAATCCCGACAGCCGCCCGCTCGCCTGCCTCTGCCGATCTCGCAGGGCCGGCATCTCCGCCTCCCGGTCCTGCCGGGATCGGCGCAGGTCCGCGAGCGCACGCTCGAAGGCCGCGAGCGAATCGCGGCCGCGGGCGGCTTCCTCCTGGAGGCTCCGGATCTCCCGCTCGAGCGTGAATCCCCCTGAGGCCTCGGGTGTCGCGTGGAGCGCGCGCACGAGCGAACCCCGGACGAGCTCTCGCCGGCGGGTCACGAAGGCGACGGCCGGGAAACGCTCCGAGAAGTCCAGGGCTTGCTCGAGCGACTCGACGAAGGCGGCCGGCGGAAGCGCGGCGCGCTCGGCGGCCGTGAGCTCGGCGAAGTTGGACAAGGCGATCTCCCAGCCTCCCAGAGAGCCGGCAAACGCGGGCGGTCGGGCCTCGGCCGCCCAGTCGGTCCGGACGAGACGGATGGCCGAAAGAGGCCGCGACGCTTCAACGGCGCGGATGGCGTCCCCGGCGGCCAGGAGAGCCTCGAGATCTTCCCCGAGGAGCAGGTCCACGGCGCCCTCCCAGCCTTCGGCGGGGCGCAGCCTGCGAGAGAGCGTGCCGCGGTTCGCCATTCCGGCGCCCTGGAGCGCCGCGCCGGCCGCGGCGGCGTTGCCCTCATGGCTTCGGACGATTTCCTGCAGGGCGCCCAGGCGGTGCTCGATCCCCCCGAGCGCGTCACGCGCCGCGTCGCGCGCGGCCTCGGCCTCCGAAAGTGCCGAGGAGAGACGCGCGAGCTCCGTTTCCCAGGCTTCGATTTCGAGCTCGGCCGTCCGGGTCTCGAGCGAGAGCTTCTCCTCCTCCTGCCGCGCCCGGTCGACTTCCTCTTCCCGAACCGCGAGCTCGCCGGCGATCCTCGCCCGCGATTCCTCCAGGCGCGCGAGGGACGCCGCGACGCGCGAGATCTCGACGTCCACCTCGTGGCGGGCATTGCGCGCCGCCACCCGGTCGCCGGCGGCGGCCAGGGCCTCGTCGCGGGCCGTTTCCAGCTCTCTCTCGATCGCCGTCAGGGCCGCGGCGGCGGCCGACGCCCTCTGGTCGCTCTCTTCACGCGCAAGCGACCGGCTTCTCGCCTCGGCGATGGCCCTTTGGAGGCGCTCTTCGGACTCGACGAGCTCGCGCGCGGCGCTCGCCTTCTCGGCCGAGAACTCGCGAGCCTCCCGCTCGAGGGTCTCCAGCCGTGCGAACAGCTCCGCGAGCGAACGGCGGTTGGCCTCGAGCAGGGCGTCGTCTCGCTCGATCGCGGCCTCCAGCGCGGCGACCGTCTCGCGCAGGCGGTCACGGGCGCCGGCGGCTTCGGCCTCCGAGACGCGCGACGACGCGAGGTCCGCCTCCGCCCGCGCCAGCGTCGCCGCGGCCTGGGACTCTCGATCCCTCTTCTCGTCGCGGACCGTCTCCGCCTCCGCGCTGCCGGCGAGCAACCGGTCGTATCGTGCGCGCGCGAGAGCCGCCTTCTTGCCGCGCAACGCCTCGGACTTCTCTCTGTACCGAGCGGCGCGCGAAGCCTGGCGCTTCAGGGTGGCGCAGTTGCGCTCGATCTCGGAGATGATGTCGGAAAGACGCAGCAGGTTTCCCCTGGTCTCCTCGAGCTTGGTCTCGGCGAGCCGCTTCTTCAGCTTGTAGCGGGTGATGCCCGCGGCTTCTTCGATCAGGCGCCGGCGGTCCTGCGGTTTGGTCGAGAGGACCTGGTCGATGCGCCCCTGCTCGATGACCGAATAGAGCCGCACGCCCAGCCCCGTTCCCAGGAGCTGGTCTTGGATGTCCTTCAGACGGACCTGCTTGTCGTTTAAGAAGTACTCGCCGTGTCCCTCGCGGTAGACGCGGCGTCCGATCCGCAGCTCTTGCGGTTCGCCATCGTTCCCGTTCCCGTTTCCGTTCCCGTGGCCGTTTCCGTTTCCTCCGCCGGAGGACAGCGTCAGGGTCACTTCGGCCATGCCGAGCGGCCGACGCCTCGCCGATCCATTGAAGATCACGTCGTCCATCCGCTCGCCGCGGAGGATCTTTGCGCTCTGCTCACCGAGCGCCCAGGCCACCGCGTCGCAGATGTTCGACTTGCCGCAGCCGTTGGGTCCGACGACCGCCGTGACCGCCCCGGGAAAGGCCAGATCTACCTTTTCATAGAAGGACTTGAAGCCGAGAATCTCCACCCGTTTGAGTTTGAGCATTCCTTGTCCTTCAATTTAACAAATCGCGGGCGCGACTTCCACAAGTTCTTGTGGTCCAGGAAGATGGCGGCCCTACATCTGGCCGTCGCCGCTCGCGCGGCGGGCCGCGGCCAGGCCCTGAGAACGGCCTGGCTCGGTCGAGAGCGAAGACTCGTGACTTGCGGATCTTGAGACAGTTGTGAATTCTTGCTCTTGATACGACAAAGAGTGTAGATTGATGTTTCAACTTAACGTCGATACATCCATGTTGAATCTCGAAGTCCGTAAGAAAACGGGTGGGACAGAATTACACCGCGTTAATGGCGGAGCCGTGACTGTCGGCGCCTCGTCGGGCAACGAGGTCGTCGTGCGCGCGCGCGGCGTCGCGGGCCGTCACATTCGCATCTTCGAGAAAGATGGCGGCTATCATCTCGACCTTTACAAGGGTGTAGACGCGGTCGCCGTCAACGGGCAGACGTTTTTCGGAGGTCCGATCGCGCCCGGAG
>JBKPBH010000158.1:0-7039 GCA_046726795.1 Acidobacteriota bacterium | reverse complement strand
AAGGTGCCGGTACTGGCGCTCACCGCCGACACGTTGGCGCCGGCGATGCCGGCCGGGTTGAACCACAGCGACGTCGGATCAGAGGCGCGCGCCGTATAAGCGTTTCCCTCCAGGCCGCCGACCTCGCCGATCGGGAGGCTGGTGTTGTTGGGAAGGATGACGTTCGGCGGGAAGAGAGCCTGCGGGTTTTGGGCGAGCGCGGCTGCACCCGTCAAGAGCGCCCAAGCCGTGAGGGCGGCCGCCGCAACATTTCGTGTCATTCGTCCGGCCGCCATCGATTCTCCAGCGCCTCAGTTTACGGTGGGCCCGTCCCGCCTCGAAGCCGGCGACTGTCCCTCCTCCGACTTTCGATAGGCATGGCTGTCGTGATCCAGGGCTCCCGCCGGGAGCCACTCCACAGCGTCCCGAGCTTGTCCATTCTATGAAAAACGGCGAGCCGGTTCCCCGCCCCCGGGGATCAATTTTCACTTCAAGAATGCCGGGAAATGCTGGTGGAGTCGGTCTTTGCGCCTACCGTCAAGGGGCGGGAGCGATTCAAGACAGGCCCCGGTACCTTGGCTGACCAAAAAAAGAGGCCCCTTTCGGGGCCCGGTCGAATCGACGGCGATCAGTAGGCGCCGCCTGAAGCGCGATTACGCGCGAGCGTAGCTGGAGGCGGTTTCGTAGGTCTCCACGTTGGGCGTTCCAACGATGAACGCGGTCAGCTTGGCCAGGACTTGCGGATACGTCGCCTTTGCGTAGATCTCGGCGTTGTTCCGGTTGTCCCAGAGGCTGATGTAGTGCGCGCCCTTCGAATTGACGAGCGTCACTTCCTCCTGGAAGCCGTTCTGCTTGCGCAGCATCGGAAGGACTTCCTTCTCGAAGAGGTTGTTCAACTCAGTCTCTTTACCGCTCTTGACCTGGAACTGGACGTTGCGTGCGAATCTCATGACACTTCTCCTAGAGCCCTTGAACAGGTGGTCTTCATCGGCGAGTCCGAAACGGAGGGCCGGAGTCGACAAGGTACCGAAGCCGGCTTGGACCTTTGAAGGAGTTTGATGCTATCACACATCGGCGATCGTGGCATACGCCACATCTTTCTTTTCACACGTCATTCGGCTGCGCATGTGACGTTGTTTGTTCCATAAGTGGACAGTGACGACAGCCCTATCGGGAATCGTGGGGCGCGAGAACGTTATAGACCTCGCCGGCCTCGGCAAGGGGTGTCCCAAAATGTCCGAGGAGCGGTTGCAACGGATTCGCGGTGATGAGACTTCAGCTGGCGCGGCGTGCGAGCTCGGACTTGACTTGGGCGAGCTTCAACGCGAGGCGATGAAACTGGCCGCCGCCAGGCTGTTCCGAATAGGGCAGAGCCGGAGCCGGCCGTTGGGATCCCTCGACAAACTCCCGGCTGTCGATGGACCAGTGGCGAAGAGTCAGACCCGCGATCGCGTGAGATGGTTGCTTGTGCATGAGGGCGCCTGCTTTCTTGCGGAGACCGCGGGGAAGCTCTCGGGGTCAGTCACGCCTTCCTTGCCGACAATGTCATAAGGATGACTGACCCCAGGGAACACTCTTACCTTTCCCAACTGTCTCTCAAAGTCGCTTGGACTTCGTTCAAGTTCCGGTTCCAGTACTCGGAGCGGCTCGCACTCTCCAGTCCAGAGTGCCAGGCCGCCTCATAGTCCGACTTGAAAATTCGGGCCAGGAGAAGACGATTCTCGAAGTTCTGGCGTCAATTCCCTCTTGGTCGTCGGATTGACCGCTTCACCGGCCGTGTGTCCAGCAGCAGCTCCGGCAGCACCTCCGACGGCGGCCCCAACGGCTGCGCCGACGGGACCACCCAGGGCCGCTCCAACAACTGCGCCGGTAGCCGCACCGCCGGCGGCTCCCACTCCTGTACCAATCGGGTGAAAACTCGGCTTTCCCGTCAGTTCAACTTTCTCGTCCACCATGATGAGCCTCCTTACTGGGGACAGCATGTCGTCCGACGGGACCGCTGTCCAATCGCTAGTTCCGATCAGTTTAGGACGTCCTGACGATCAATCATGGAGAATGGGAAGGGCATTGGGAATACGCGCGTTGGCGACTGCCACCGGCATCCTGACGGGAACAACCGGCCCCCGGGTAATGATGGCGGCCAACAGAATTGAAGCGATTATTTTCTGAAACCCCGGGAAGCAGTTGTGAGAGCCGGTCCGCCACACAGATAGGCTTCGCCGAGCACACGCGATTCGTGGAGGTTGAGCTCGCCCGTCCATTTCTTGATGTGAGGGTTCACGAGGGCCGCGTTTCCGCCGAGCTGGGCTGTCTTGAATCTGAGAATATATTCGGGCCAAGCCGCCCCCATCGATCTCTTCACGGGGTCGGTCGGCGGGCCTTCAAAATAGTGTTCGCTTACAACTCCAAGCGATGAGCAGGCCTTGAGCTGGTCTGGATTCATTGCGACCTGCAGATTGTGCGCGCGCGTCCAGATTTCGGCGTCACGAGCGAGCTCTGTTTGCGTGCGGGGGTCACGGTAGGCGACGCACCCGGTGAGCAGTAAGGATGAGACCGAAGCTGATGTCCAGGCCAGTGCCAGCACACCCATCGCTGTCAGGATGCGCGTCTTACCTCCGGTTGCCATAAATTCCTCCTGTGGGCGCGCTCCCGGCGGGAGTCAGCCCGGACAGACGGATCCCTCGGTGGCGCCCTCCGGCATCCGCGACAAAAGCCGTTCCGCCCTTGCGAGCTTCATCCGCAGGAGCGTCTTCTCGATGACGCCTTTCGGCGTCTTTCTCAAGTCGCGAGCGAGACCCGCGAGCCTCAGGGCCGCAATCAGCCACTTCGTGGGATCCCACTGGTACCAGCGCACGCCGTTGCGAAAGTCCGAGGGGAACTTGTGGTGGAAGTTATGGTACCCCTCGCCGTTGGTGATGAAGGCGAGCAAACCGTTGTCGCGCGCGGAGTTCTCCTCTGTATAGGGCCGCGTGCCCCAGATATGCGCCACCGAGTTAACCATGAAGGTCGTGTGGTGGATCACGACGATGCGGAGAAAGCCTCCCCAGAGCAGACCCCCCAGAGGCCGGCCGAATAAGGCGCCGACGAGCGTCGGGATCCCGAGGCCCGCGATCAGGCCGAACCAGTTGTTCAGTCGGTACTGCCAGCGAACCAGACGGTTCGCCTTCAGGTCGGGAACATTGTCGTAGGTGAGCTCCCCCGGCTCCTCGTAGAAGAGCCACAGGATGTGGGCCCAGAGCCCCCCGCGCTTGATGTTGTACGGGTCCCAGTCCCGGTCCACGTGGCGGTGATGGTCGCGGTGATCCGAGGACCACTTGAGGGCGGAGTTCTGCAGAGCCATTGCGCCGAAGAAGAGGTAGAACGCCTGGAGGGCCGGATGGCTCACGTAGGCCTTGTGGGCAAAGCAGCGGTGGTATCCCGCCGTCACGGAGAAACTCACCAGCCCGAAGAGCACGAAGAAGAGGGTCGGCTCCCACCAGCGAACGCCGAAGGCGATCGCGTACGTCGCGGTGCCTACCACGCCGATGACGGGGGTCAAGGAAAGAAACAGGATGTTGAGCCAGTTCTTCTGCCGTTGCTGGACCGGCTCACCGTGGGGCGGAGACTCTGGCGTGAGGGCTCTCCGGATCATGAGTCGCCCGCCGCGGCCTGGACGGCCGCAAGCAAGGTGGCCAGACCGAACGCGCTCTCGTGCACCGAGCAATCGATGAAAAACGTGGGCGCCTGGACGACGCCGCGGCGAACGCCAGCTTTCCGGACCGTGCGGATCTTCGCCAGGTGAACGTGCTCCCGCATCTCACGCCGAAACCGGCCCAGGTCCAGGCCGAGATCCGCCGCGTACCGCGCCAGGTGAAGCTCGTCGGACGCGCCCCGGTTCTCGAACATGCGGTCGTGCATCTCCCAGAACTTCCCCTGCGCCGATGCGCACTCCGCCGCCTCCGCGGCCTCCTCGGAGCGTTCGTATTCCCCAGGCTGAGGAAAACTCCGAAAGACGTATCGGAGCCGGGCGCCCATTTTCTTCTGGATCGTCTTGACGGTTCGATAGGTTTTCGCGCATTCCGGACGCGCGAAATCTCCGTAGGCGACGAGAGTGACCTTCGCGAACGGCGATCCCCGGACGTGGTCCGCCGGAGAGACCTGAGCTGCGAGACTTGCTTTTTTCATCTTGTCCATTCACCTCATCGTAGCCGGTCCTAGAATCTCGATCGAAAGTCACCGGGCGGGCCTTCGGGTTTCGGAGAGCCAGCATGGACGCTTTGCGAACTACCGTCCAATCGTTTGTTCCGATAGAGTCGAGACTCCCGAGCGATTGAGAGGGCAACCGTGGAGCTTCGGCATCTTCGGTATTTCGTGGCAGTGGCGGAGGAACTTCATTTCGGGCGCGCAGCGACCCGGCTTCACGTTTCTCAGCCTTCCTTGAGCCAGCAGGTTCAAAACCTGGAGCGCGAGCTCAAGGTGAGTCTCCTCGACCGCACCAAGCGGCATACTCAGTTGACGCCCGCGGGCCAGCGGTTCCTCCAGGAGTCGCGCGGCATTCTGGCCGCGGCGGAGCGCGCGGCCGGTCTCGCGAGGGAAACGGCGCGGAAAGAGACCCGGATCCTCGTTATCGGCATCTCCCCCGATACGGACTGGCTCCTTCTGGGCAGGGCGCTGCGATTCTTCGCCGAGCACGTTCCCTCCGTCGAGATCCTCTATGAGAATCTCGCCCCGGAATCCCAGATCGATGCCCTTCGCGAAGGCCGGATGGACATCGGATTCGTCGGCCTTCCCCTGGAGGCCGATGGCCTGGTCACCGAAACGACGGGCCGGGTGCGGCTCATGGTCGCGCTGCCCGAAAAACACCCCATGGCTCGGAAGAACACGCTCAGGCTGGAAGAGCTATCGAAGGAGACGTACACGCTCTGGCCGAGGCATCTCTCGCCCGGTTCCTACGACCACCTGCTCGAAATCTTTCGGCGGGCGGGTTTCGGCCCGCCCGTCAGGATGGAAGGCGGGCTCCCCTCGACCCGGACTACTCTCGGCATGATCGCCGCCGGTCTGACGATCGCCCTGGTGGATCCGGCGTTGCAGCAGATCACCGCGTCGGGAGTCGTCTTCCGCCCGCTTGTGGGCCCCGGCGTGTTCACCGAAACGGGCGTCGTCTATCGCCAGGGCGATCCGTCGCCGATCCTCGAATCCTTTCTCCTTGAATTGAGGACAACGGTTCGCCGACACGCGGGCCCGGTTCCCGCTGCTCCCGTCCCGAAAAAACGAAGAGTGGGGGGCCGCCCCACGACGTCCCGGGGAGCGAAGGGAAAAAGTAGAGCCAGCGTCGTGGCCCGCCGGTCGGTCTAGCACGATCGTTTCTTCCGATCTCACAGAGAGGATCAAACGATCACTGCCGGCGCCCGGGCCGCGGTAGGCTCTCTTCAACGCGTCCCGTCGGGACGTCGGAACCACTGAAGACCTCCGAGGGATCCTGGCCGGCTTGCTCGTGTCGCGCAAGACAATGATTTGAAAAAGGGCCTGATTCACATCGGACAGCAAGGTTACGAAGGCGACGTGAGCGGCCAGAACAACCTCCAGGTCAAGACTCCACCCGGCAGCTGACGCGCCCGCGAGCTCCATCCCGGAGACGCGCCGTTCTACGCGGCGCGTCTCTCTTTTCATCTGCTGACCTCATCGGATCAATCGGTTTTTCCTTTTTCCCTGAAAGAATCAAACGGTCACAAGCAGGGGACGCGGCGGGAGTGGCGCTGGAGGCTGTGGATGTCTTTCTTTACCCTCCCCGAAAACGAGCGCGTCGCATAGGCATTGGCCCGGGAAGCCGGAACCGACGTATCGCATTCCCTGACAAGGAGTTTCCGGCGATGCAAAGATGTGTGGCCGTCCCTCGAAACCTTTTGAGCCCTTCCTGCGTAGGAATCCTTCGGAGAAGCTAAATTTTTAGCACGTGCTAAATTTTTAGCACCAAGATGGCATGAGGATGCGCAGAGCCTTGAACAATCTCTCGCGGCGCGAGCGCCAGATCATGGATGTCGTTTACCGGGAAGGGCAGGCGACCGCGACCGAAGTCCTCGAGGCGCTGCCCGATCCCCCCGGCTACTCCGCCGTCCGGGCGATGCTCCGCGTTCTCGAGAACAAGGGTCATCTTCGCCACGTCTCTGACGGGACCCACTACGTCTACCGCCCGACTCTGCCTCGCGAGCGGGCCGGAAAGCCGGCCCTGGAGAACGTCATCGAGACCTTCTTCGACGGGTCGGCGGAGAAGGCGGTCGCCGCTCTGCTCGACCTCTCGCGGTCGGAGTTGTCAGAGCAGGATCTCGACCGGCTTTCGGAACTGATCGAGAAGGCCAGAACGGAGGGACGCTGAGATGACGGAGATCCTGGCAGCCGGGCTCGGCTTCGCATTGGACGTCGCGTTGAAGGCAACGCTTCTCTTTGCGCTCACGACTCTCGCGGTCGTGTCGCTCAAACGATCCGGGGCCGCGGCGCGGCACCTTGTGGGGATGGTCGGCCTCGTCGGTGCGCTCGCCCTCCCCGTCCTGGCGCTGGCCCTGCCTCGCTTCGAGATTCCGCTGCTCCCGTCGCCCGCCTCCCACATCGCGAGACAGGCGCCCACGTCTGGGCCGGCGACGCATGGGGACTGGCTCCCGTTCGGGCTTGCCGCGTGGGCCGCCGGCGCGCTCCTGATGGTGGCGCGGTTGGGGGTCGGCTTGCACCGGGTGCGCGGCTTGAAGCGCCAGGCCGCGCCCATCCGCGACCTCGACTGGAGGCAGGAGGCGGACCGCCTGTCGGAGACGCTCGCCGTGCGCCGCCCGGTCGCGCTCTACGAGAGCTCCCGAGTCCCGGTCGCCATCACCTCCGGTCTTTTCCGGCCGTTCCTGCTGCTCTGCCGGCAGGCGCGGCTGTGGGCGGCCGAACGGCGCCGCGTCGTCCTTCTTCACGAGATCGCGCACGTCAAGCGCGGCGACTGGATCTGGCTCCTGCTGGCCGAGGCGGCCCTGGCCGTCTACTGGTGGCATCCGCTCGCGTGGCTCCTGACACGGCAGGTCCGCCGCGACGGCGAGAAGGCCTGCGA
>JBKPBH010000157.1:0-11580 GCA_046726795.1 Acidobacteriota bacterium | reverse complement strand
GGGCCTCGGAGGTGCTCGTCGGGCCGATCGCCTGAACGATGATTCCCGAATCGCTTCTCTGGTCGAGAAGCAGGTCCTGGAGATCGTTCAAGTGACGGTGAGGAGCGGCGGCGACGGCCAGAAAGAAGAACGCGAGGTACATGCTCGCGGCGCGCTCGCAGCGGCGGCGCACGATCGACGCCATGAAGACTCTTCTTTCAAAGAAAGTGTCCTGTCTTCCAGAACGATGGCTCGAAGGCGAATCCAACAGGATTTGTCTATGCGATCCGGGCCGACGACGCCAACGAGATACAACGTCGGCTGACCTGATCAGCGGGTTGGGGGTTCGGGGCCTGGCTCTGCTCCTTCCCGCGCTCCGCTGCCCATCTCGATCCAGTCGAACTCCTCTTCCAGCCGGTGAAACGCATGGTCGCCGATTTCGTCCCTGGCTCTCATGTCGAACGCGACCCGCCGGGCCGCGATCAGGGCTCGCCGATGGATCTCGTCGTGAGCAGAGCCTCGCTGCCCGGCACTCGGATCGGCGGCCGCGCTCCTGAAATGGGAAGCGAATTCTTGGCGCACGGCTTCGGCCGCGGGATAGGTGTCGCCTTCGAAAGTGGCCAGCGCGGCCTCCAGCGCGCGCTCCCGCGCCGCATCGGCCTCTCGTCCGACCGGATCGTCATCTTGAAGGTCCAGGACCCTGAGAAGAGGTCTGAGCGTCAGCCCCTGCAGGACGAGAGTGCCGAGAACCACCGAAAACGCCGTCAGGACGATCAGGTCGCGGAATGGAAAGGGGCCCTTCCCGGCCTGCGTCGGCAGCGCGAGCGCGGCCGCCAGGGTGACGATGCCGCGCATGCCGGACCACGAAATGATCAGGCCGCTGCCGAGAGTGGGGCGCTGCGTGGGCCGGGGCGGATGAAAGCCGAAGACGTGGATCTTCCACCGGGCGACGGAGTTGTGGGTCATGACCCAGGCGATCCGCACCAGAATGACCGTCAGGAGAACCGCGCCCGCGACGAAGAGGTAGCGCATCCGCGTGTCCGGCTCGAGACCCGTCAGAATAGGGCGGATCTGAAGCCCGATGAAAACGAACGCGAGAACGTTGAGCACGAAGACCGCGGTTTCCCAGACGGCATAGGACGGCAGGCGCATCCGCGCCGGCATGCGCTCCGGCGCCCGTCGCGCAACCGAGATGGCATAGCTCACCATCGTGAGGACGCTCGAGAGGCCAAGCCGGTCGGCGAGGATCCAGACGCCGAACGTGCTGATGAACTGGATGATGATGGAGGTCGGCACGTCTCGGATGTCCTTGACCATCCACAAGGTCAGCCGCGCCAGGACAGGACCTGCGGCGATGCTGCCGGCGATGACGAGCAGGAGCGTGGGCGCCGCGGCCCGGAGAGAAAACGCGTTCATCGCAACCGCGCCGACGGCCAGACGGTAGATCAGCAGGGCGCTGGCGTCGTTCAAGAGGCTTTCCCCTTCGAGGATCGTCAGGATGCGATGGGGCGGCCGGAGCTGCCGCAGCACCGCCGTCGCCGCGGTCGCGTCGGGAGGCGCCACGATGGCACCGAGCGCGATGGCCGCCGCCAGAGGCATGGCCGGCACGAGCGTGCGCACGACGACGGCCACCGCCAGCGTGGTCAGGGCGATGCTGACGACGGCGAGGCTCGTCACCGGCACCCAGTTGTCTCTGAGATCCCGCGGTGATGCGTCGTAAGCCGCGTCCAACAGGACCGGCGCCACGAACAGCGCCAGCGCGACCTCGGGTTCGATCGAGAACGCAGGGGCTCCCGGCAGGAAAGCCAGCACAGCGCCGCCGAGTGCCAAAAACGCGGGATACGGAGCGCCGACCTTGCGGGCCACGGCCGCCAGGACGACGGCCACGACCAACACGCTCAAAAGCGCTTCGAATTGGCTCATTCTCGAGTAATCGAGGGATCCGCGCCCACGAGGACTCGGGGGAAAAAGCTCCCCCCGTTAAGACTACTTCGGACACGTCGCTCGCGCTTGCGCGGGATCTGCGCCTTTGGCGCACCAGCGAGCGACTCGGCCGGATGCGGCCTCCACGTCGGCTACGCTTGCTCGGCTTCGCCTCGCTGGCGCTGCGCCTCCCGCGGTGCGAGGCTCCTCCCTCGGTTCCCTCGGGAGACCCCTCGCGCCGCCAACGGAGCAGCAGGGGAACCGGGACTTGGCTTTGCCTGATCCCGCGCTGTGCGCTCGCGGAGGGCGAGGGCTCGGTGGTTTCGCTAAGCGAAGCCGACGTGCTGCCCCCCGGAGGTGGCAAACGAGCGACTCAACGCCTCCCAACAAGTCGCATTCTCTGCCCAGATTGCCAAGATCATTATTCGAGATTGCGCTGGTCTGGCCCGCGGCGCCGCCGGCAATCGTCCGGTAGGAGCAGGGAGCCTGTCCGAACGGTCTCCAGTCAGCGCGAAGGAACGACGTGGATACGCCGGCGGTTTCTAGGCGTGGTTGGGCCGGTTGTGATCCGCCCGATCTTGTTGCCGGTGAATTCGGTGAACCACATGTTGCCGTCCGGGCCCGACGTGATGCGAATCGGTTCGCTGTCGGTCGTGGGGACCAGAAGCTCGACGATGGAGCCGGCCGTCGTAATCCGTCCGACTTGGCCGGCGGTCAGCTCGGCGAACCAGACGTTGCCGTCCGGGCCGATTGCGATGCCGCGAGGACCGCTGTTGTCCGTGGGGATGGGGAATTCGGTGATGGCACCGTCCGTCGTGATTCGGCCGATCTTGTTGCCGGCGACAGCGTCGAATTCGGTGAACCAGAGGGCGCCGTCCGGGCCTGACGTGATGCCGATCGGAAAGCTGCCCACGCTGGGGATCGGGAACTCTGTGATGACGCCGGACGTCGTGATCTTCCCGATCTTGTCGCCGTCCGTGTCGGTGAACCACAGGTTGCCGTCGGGGCCGGCTGCGATCACGTAGGGTTCGCTGTCATCCGCAGGGATGGGGAATTCGGTGATGGCGCCGCTCGTGGTGATCCGGCCGATCTTCCGCCCCTCAGGTTCGGTGAACCAGAGGTTGCCGTCGCGGCCCGCTGCGATCGAATAGGCCCCGCTCGCCGGCGTCGAGATCGGGAACTCCGTGATGACGCCCTTCGTCGTGATCCGCCCGATCTGGTTCGCGTTGAATTCGGTGAACCAGAGGGCGCCGTCCGGGCCCGCTCCGATGAGAGTCGGTCCGCTGTTCGCCGTGGGGATCGGGAACTCGGTGATGGCGCCGTCCGTCGTGATTCGACCGATCCTGCCGCCGTCGAATTCGGTGAACCAGAGGGCACCATCCGGGCCCGCCGTGATACCGGCCGGGGAGCTGGCCGCCGTGGGGATCGAGAACTCGGTGATCGTCTGGCCGCAGACGGCGCTTCCGAGATCAGCTCCGAAAAGCCCGAGCAGGAGCACACCGATCTTGCCTCTTCGCCGGAACGCTTCCGTCCCGGCGAAGAGGCCTCCGTTCCTTTCCGGAGAGCGGCGTTTCAGAAGTCGACTCGGGTCGTGAGGCCGAACGTCCGGGGTTGGTTGGTCAGGAAACCCTGGCGGGCGAGCAATCCACGCTCCCGGTCCAGCGCGAGCAGCGCCCGCTCATCTGTAATGTTGTTGACGTAGAACGCGATGTCCCAGTTGCCGTGCCGAACGCCGAAGCGCCCGTTGACGATGTCGTAGGACGGGAGCAAGGGATCGAAGGTGAAAGTGCTCTGCGTCAACGGGCCGCCGATGTTATGAGGCGCGAACGCGAGCAGGTTGATGGTGCCGGCACCCGCCTCCTGGTCCACCGCCTGCGTGTAGCGCGACCCGATGTGCTGGAAATTTCCGGTCAGGTAGCCGCGGAATCCTTGCGCGACGTCCTGCTGGTAGGTGGCCGAAGCTGCCATCTGGAACTTCGGCACGCTCGGCAGGCGGTTTCCGTCCCGGATGCCGGTGCCAGTCACCCCACTCACCGGGCCGGGCAACGTTGACGTGAACTTCGCGTCGACATAGCTGCCGGAGAGAGAGAAGTCGAAACGGTCGGTCGGTGCCAGCGCGAACTCGAGCTCGCCTCCGACGCTGCGGGCCTTCGGCGCGTTCAAGACGAGGCGCGACGAGCACCCGTCCGCGGTCACGACAACCTGGAGGTCCTTGGCGTCCACATAGAACCCCGAGGCATTCACTGAGCCGCGGCCACCCAGAATCCGGGATTTCGATCCGATCTCGTAGTTCCACACCGTCTCGTCCTTCCAGGTGTCCCTCCCACCGAAGGTGATGAGAGCGTCGGCTGAGCAGAGCGGCTTCAAGATCGGGTCGTTCAATCCGCCCAGCCGGAAGCCCTTGGAGGCCTGGGCGTTGATGGTCGTATCGTTGGTCACCTTGTAGCTCGCGATGAAGCGCGGTGCCACGCCGTCGGCCTTGACGCTCCCCGATTCGAGAATGGGCGAGGGGAAGAGATCCTCGAAGAGGCCGTCGAATATCAGCGTCTTGTCTTCCTTATAGTGGTAATAGCGCAGGCCCGCGGTCAGGCTGAACTTGTCGGTGAAGGAGAAGGTCCCTTCGGCGAAGATCCCGAACTGACGGAGCTTGTAGCGCAGGTCCGACCAGTACAGGTTGTCCTTCGGCGCATACACGCCCGGGGCGATAAAAACGGCAGTAGTGCCCTTCCCGTAGATCGGGAGGCACTCGATGGCACACAGATCGGCCCACCCTTCGACCGGCAGAGTCTGCTGGTAGGCGCGCCTCGTGTCGGCGTAGAAGCCGCCGGCCAGCCACGTGAAGCGCCCCTTTTCGCTCGAAAGACGCAGCTCCTGCGTCCATCCATGCGCTTGGGTGGCGTCGTTTAAGGGCGCGTTGAGCGTGTAAATGTTCTCGGGCAGGCCCAAGGTGCCGCCGGTGACGCTGCCGGTCAGGGCCGTCGCATCGCGCACAACCAAGATGTCACGGTTGGTGAAGGACGTGTTCGAGGTCAGCGCGAAGTCGCCGAACTTGTAGTTGATTTTGAGATCTCCGAGCTGGAACTTGTCGGTGAAGGGCTCGGGGATCTGGGTGAAGAGTCTTCGGTCACCGAGCGGGTATGAGGGCCGCGTCGTGGTGAAGGGGTTGTCCAGGATGTTGTAATTGTCGATGCGGTTCCACCCCTCCATGGCAACTTTCTGATAGGCGAACCGCGGAGTGATCGTGAGGTTTGGGTCGGGAGAGATGTCCAAGGCCACCCGCACGCCCTCGCGGTCGCCGGCGTTGACATTCTTCTCGACGGTGAATTCCCCCGGCTTAAAGAGGCCTTGGGGGTGCACCTCGTCCATCCAGCCGGCGAGCCGGTTATAGTAGGCGGCGACGCGCAAGGCCGCCATGCTTCCCAGAGGCGTGTTGAAACCCGCCTTGGCGCTGCCGCCCGTGCCGCCGTGGTCAATGCTGCTGCCGCTGATCTCTCCGAAAACGCTCGTCGCGTTGAGCTGGGGTTGGTTGCTGATGTAGCGCACCGCGCCCCCGACGGCCCCGGAGCCGAAAAGGGTTCCCTGCGGCCCCCGCAGCACCTCGACACGACTCATGTCGAAGAGATCAATGTCCGGCGTGAAGAGAGAAAGGGAGAGGACCGATTCATCCAGATACACGCTCACCTCCTCCTTAACACCCGGCTGGTCGCGGGCGATCTGGCCGGCGGAGGTCCCGCGCAAGACGATCGTGCTCTGGCCGGGGCCCAGGTTTTGAACGGAAAAGTCCGCGACGTTGGCGGCTACTCCCTCGATGCTGTCGACTCCGCGCTCCCGCAGCACTTCCTCGGTGGGCGCCGTGACGGAGATGGGCGTGCTGAACACGGTTTCCTCGCGTTTCATGGCCGTTACCGTGACTGCCTCTGCGAGCTTCAGCTCCATTGTCAACTCCACGGTGAGCGTGGCTCCGGCGGCGAGCCGCCGATCCCTCTGGATCAACTTGCGGAAGCCCATCAGATCCGCAGAAACCGTGTAGAGGCCCGGCTGGAGATCAGCCGCCTCGTACGCGCCGGTCGAGGACGACGTGACGACCCGTGAAGCGCCCGTCTCCTGGTTCGTGATCGTGATCGTGGCTCTCGGAAGCACGGCGCCAGTAGTGTCGCGCACCGTGCCCGAGATCCTTCCCGGAGCCTGGGCGGACGTGGGCGCGGCCAGAAGAGTTGCGAGCACGGCGCAAGACATAAGAACGGCTATCCGCGGCTGGAACATCTGAGCCTCCTTCCTTCTCTCAATACCTTCCGCGAAGCCCAGGGTGGGGACCGCCTTGTGAACGCTTAATATGACCGGGAACAACTTTTGTCAACTGGGATGTGGCTCAACCTCGCCCGGGCCCCCCTAGAAAAAGGGCGTTTGGCGGTTGCGAGTTTTCAAGAGGGCACCGGGAGCCAAGCCTGGTCCTCGAACTCTCCTGGCCGCCGTGGGCGAAGCGAAGGCCCGCTGCCGACGGTCAAGCAATTGGGGGTGCCACCGCCGCGTCCTCGAAAGTGAGCAGCGAGTTTCTGGTTCTCTTTCTCTCTTCCGAGCGTAGACTCGGGCACGAACATGATTCCGGAGGTCTTCGAGTGCCCGCGCTGCGAGCGGCAGTTCATCATCGATGATGTTCCCGATACGGGCAGCGAAGAGGTGCATTGCCCGCAGTGCAGCCGCTTCCTCGGCGTTCGCGACATCGCGTTCGTCTTGCGAACGGAGCTGGACGAGTTGATCGAGCGACTCTCCTACGAAAAAGACCGCCTCGAAAAGGATGAAGCGATCTACGGCCTGACTGACTGCGATGCCGAGATGAAGTTCTACGGGCGCGAAGTCTCTCGAGTCATCGGGGTCCTCCGCGGCGCTCTGAAGGAACTGCGACACCTCCGGGAAGACTACCGGGTCAAGAACTAGGAGCCGGGATCCCGCTCTGGTAGCTGAACTCTCTCGGCCGCCGGTCGCGAAGCGACCGCCGCAGCCGAAAGCCGTTCTATGGCCGCGAGGTCTCTCGCGTCATCACCGTGCTCCGAGGCGCCCTGAAAGAATTACGCCACCTGAGGGAAGGCTACCGGGTCAAGAATTGACAAAGCGCGCGATGCCGAGCGCTTTGTCCTCCTGAGCACAGCGACCGCCGCGGCCGAAAGCCTTTTTCTGGTAGCGAGGTGCTCCCGGCCGAAGACCAGGCCTCCGGGGTTAGACCAATGTCCTTTAGACCAATGTCCTTTAGACCAATGTCCTAGAGACATCGGTTCGCGGATCGAGTAAGGTATTCGTGAATCCAGGGAACGAGTCGCGCAGTCTTCGCGCGGAGGCAGGCATGGTCGGGAACAAACCGGATCATCAACCGGAGCCCTGGACCCAGAACGGGCGATACATCCTCGACGCCAGCGGCTGGACGCTCGCGAGCGCGCGCTTCCCGGCTGACGCGCGGCGCATCGTCGCGGCGATCAACGCGGTGCAGGGGATACCCACCGACGCTCTCGAGTCGTGGGTCGTCAACGTCGTCGGCGAGCCGTCCGGCGCGGACAAGGCCGCCCAGGCCTTCGAGAACAACCGGCGGCGAGGCGAGCGCCGGCGCGGGGATCGCCGCGCTTCCAGTCCCGAGATCCGCATCTTCGGCTCGGAGGCTGAGATCCGAGAAAACGAGAACGGAGAGGGACGCTAGCTCGACGCCTTTTCTTGAGCAACCTGCTGGCCGCCGAGAGTCCTCAGTCCTCAGGTGTCCGCATGGATCCCCCTGAATTCCTCTTCGACGGACCGCAAGACGCACCCCTGACACTCGTCCTCGCGCACGGAGCCGGGGCGCCGATGCGTTCGGCGTTCCTCGTGGCCGTCGCCCGAGGCGTGGCGGCCGGCGGCTCGCGCGTTGTCCGCTTCGAGTTTCCCTACATGCGGGCGAGACGGGCGGGAGGCGCGCGAGGCGCCCCGGACCGGGAGCCAGTCTTGCGGGAGAGCTGGCTCACGACGATCGAGTCTCTGGGCGGCGGGTCGCGCCTGGTGGTCGGCGGCAAGTCGCTCGGGGGGCGCATCGCGAGCATGGTGGCCGACGAGGCCGGCGTCGCGGGCCTCGTCTGCCTGGGGTACCCGTTCCATCCGCCCGGGAAGCCCGAACGCCTGCGCACGAGGCACCTGGAGGCTCTCGCGACTCCCGCCCTGATCGTCCAGGGGACCCGCGATCCCTTCGGATCGCGTGAAGAGGTTGCGCGGTACCGGCTCTCGCCTTCGATCCGGATCGCCTGGATCGAGGACGGAGACCACTCCTTCAAACCGCGCGCTTCCTCGGGGCGAACCGAAGCCGAGACTCTCAAGGAGGCCGTCGCCCGCGTTCGCGAGTTCTTGAAAGTCCTTAGTCCTTAGTCCCCGTGTCGTCGCGGTACAGTGATGGGATGACTCGCGGGCGGCTCCGGCGATCGTGTCTTGCGCTGTTCCTGTCATGCGCGCCAGCCCCGGTTGGCGCGCAGCCGTTGTCGGTCGTGATCAAAGCGGACAGGATCCTCGACGGACGCGGCGAAATGTTGGTTGGAGCGAGATGGATCGTGGTCGACGGAGATCGGATCGCGAAGATCGTCTCCTCCGGCCCGGCCCCCGCGGCGGATTTCGACCTGACCGGCCTGACGGTCCTTCCCGGTCTCATAGACGTCCACGACCACATCGGGTGGCACTTCAGCCGCAACGGCCGGACCCACGCCGAATCCGACGGCGAGACCCCGGGCGAGTCGGCTCTGGCGGGAGCCGGGAATGCCTGGAAGACCCTCCAGGCCGGCTTCACGACCGTCCAGAGCCCGGGCTCCGCCTCGGACGCGGAGCTGCGCGACGCGATCGCGGCGGGTGTGATCCCCGGCCCCCGGATCCTGACCTCCCTCGAGCCGTTGAACGAGACGAGCGGCGATCCCGGGCACCTGCGCGAGCTCGTCCGGCAACGCGCGGCGGCCGGCGCGGACCTCATCAAGCTCTTCGCTTCGAAGAGCATCCGGGACGGGGGCGCCCAGACCATGACACAGGAGCAGCTCGACGCGGCCTGCGGGGAAGCGCGGGCGCGGGGCCTGCGCACGCTCGTCCACGCGCACAGTCCCGAGAGCATGCGCGCCGCGGCGATCGCCGGTTGCACGCAGATCGAGCACGGCGTCTTCGCGACGGAAGAGGTCCTGAGGCTCCTGGCCGACCGTGGTACCTACCTCGATCCCCAGTGCTGCCTGGTCTTCCGCAACTACCTGGAGAACAAACCGAAGTTCCTCGGCATCGGCAATTACACCGAGGAGGGCTTTGCCGCGATGGAGAAGGCCCTGCCGCTGGCTCTGGCCGCGTTCCGTCGAGCGGTCGCGACGCCGAAGTTGAAGATCGTCTTCGGGACGGACGCCGTCGCCGGCGCGCACGGCGCCAACGTTCGGGAGCTCGTCTGCCGTGTCGCGGAGGGAGGGCAGAAGCCGATGGACGCGATCGTCTCGGCCACTTCGCTCGCCGCGCGTTCTCTTGGCCTCGAGGACCGGACCGGAGCGATCGCTCCGGGCCTGCAGGCGGATCTGATCGCCGTCGAGGGCAACCCGGCAGAAGACATCCAGGCCCTCGCGCGGGTCGCGTTCGTCATGAAGGGAGGGCGGGTCTTCCGGAACTCTAGGAGGAGGGTGCTTTCCCTTCTCCGAGTTGTCGGAGGAGGTCCTTCAGAAAGACTTCCCTTCCCTTGAGCTCCTCACGGACCTCCATGCTGTCGGTGTTGGCGATCTCCATTCGCAGGTCCGAGACGTAGTCTTCGAGAACGTCTGCGAGAATCCGCGCTTCTTCGGAATTCAATTCCAGACTGGGCACGGTTCTGCCACCTCCACACCGGGAACCTTGCAAGAGCGAAGCCGTCACCCGGGCGGGTAGACTTCGAGCATGGCCAGGGGATGGGGTCGAAGCGAAGAGGATCTCGAAGCGGAGAAGGAACAGGCACGGGAACCGCGGCCGGGGCCCGGTCGGCGTTCCCCGGCGGAGACGAAGAAGCTGACCGAGCGCCGCTCGCTCGAGCTGTCCCTCGCCCGGATCCGCGAGCAGCTTCCGAAGGTTCGCGGCGCCGAGCGCCGCCAGGCGCTGGAGACGGCGAAGGCCGAGCTCGAGAAGCGTCTGGAAAAGCTGTGACGCGGGACCGATGAAGATCGGCACCTGGAACGTCAACGGAATCCGCGCTCGCGAGTCCCAGGTGCAGGCCTGGATCGAGCGCGACCGGCCGGACATCGTCTGCCTCCAGGAGATCAAGGCCTCGGCGGCGCAGGTCCCCGCGATGCTGTGTGAGATGCAAGGGTACTGGTGCTACTGGCACGGCGAGAAGGGCTACTCGGGGGTGGGCCTGCACGTTCGGAAGGAGTCCTTTCCCGAGAGACCCGAGTTTTCCCACCCGGACTTCGACTACGAGAACCGCATCGTGACGGCGCGGATGGGAGATCTGACCGTGGCTTCGATCTACGTCCCCAACGGCGGCAAGGACTTTCCCGCCAAGATGCGGTTCCTGGAGGCGATGGAGCGGTATGCCGCGCGGGCGAAGGAGTCCGGCGGCCGCCTCGTCTTCTGCGGAGACTTGAACGTCGCGCGGACGGATCGTGACGTGCACCCGAAGGAACGAAAGGTCAACGCCATCGGGCAGCTCCCGGAGGAGCGGTCGCTCCTGGAGAGGATCATCGGCCACGGGCTCGTGGATCTGGGCCGCGCGGTGGATCCGGACAACGAAGGACTCTTCACCTGGTGGGCTCCCTGGCGCAACCTGCGACAGCGCAACATCGGCTGGCGCCTGGACTACGTGCTCGCGAGCGAGCCCTTCGCCGAGCGAGCGGTCTCCTGCCCGGTCCTGGCCGACTACGGCACGAGCGACCACGCGCCCGTTCTGGCCGAGTTTCAGTAGGAGGTCGGTTCTCGGGGCTCGGTTCTCGGTGCTCGGTGCCAGCCCTCGTCCCGAACACCGAACACCGAACTCTCGACATCTACCTGGCCAGCCACCGAAAGACGTTACGAACGAACAGGGCGTTGCCGGCTTCGCTGATGCCGCGGTGGGTCGCACCGCCGACGCTGCCGAAGGCGCTCGCGATCCCGGCGTCTCCGATGACCACGACGCGTCCCTTTCCGTGGGAGAACGCGAGGACGATCGGCCGGCCGGCGGCCGACGGGCCGTCGGTCGCCTGGTTCGTCGGCCCGCTGTAGGTCCCCTTCGGCGCGCGGAGAACAGGCCCGGGGCCGTCGAGCGACTCGCCGACCACGTATACCACTCGCGACACGCCGGCGAAGACCGGATGAGACTTGTCTCCGTCGGCCGCGACGTCGATCGTCAGGACGCCGTCCGGCTTTCCGTCGGCCCCCTTGCGAAGGATCGTGTTGTCGTCGAGCGTGACGCCGAAGGCGCGGGCGAACGGGCGTGCCGGAGCGCCGAAGGGGGCCCGGTCGGCGATCAGGAGCAAACCTCCGCCGGCACGGACCCAGGCCTCGACGGCTCGCACCTCCGGCTCCGAAAACGCCGAAGCGCCCTCAGCCGCTCCCTCCGGCGCTTGCGCATTGGCGATGACGAGGATGCGCGCCGAAGCGAGTCCTTCCGCCGTGAAGACGTCTCCCCCGGGGCGGACCGAGTAGCCGTCTTTTCCGAGGAAGCGCCCGACGGGACGGAAGTAGCTCTCGAGGGAGACGACGTTCCTGTGC
>JBKPBH010000156.1:0-37170 GCA_046726795.1 Acidobacteriota bacterium | reverse complement strand
GTGCCCGGCGGCTCGCGCGAGCGGGATCCGGAACCCCTGCTCCTCCGGAGGTCCGGGGCGAGCTCCGGGAGGCGATGGCGGCGAGACCTCCGCGACCGCGGCACGGACTTCCTCCGCCAGGTCGGTCGTCAGGTCGCGCTCGGGAGCCACGCAGAAACGAGAATAAGAGGCTGGCACTCTTGATGCAATAGACGGCCGACCGAATTCGATAGACTGAACTGCCCCAAGGAGCCGCCATGAGAACACCGATTACTTTCCTTCTCATCCTCGCGGGGCTCGCGGCCGGATGCGCCTCGAGCGGCCCGCCCATCCCGCCGGCGCAGGTCACGGAGACCGAGGCCTCCATTCGCAGCGCCGAGAACGCCGGCGCCGCGGCGAACGCCCCCGACCTCCTGGATCGGGCGCAGAAGGCGCTCGCGGCCGCGCGGCAGGCTTCCTCGCGGGGAGACAACGACGAGTCCCGCCGCCAGATCGAAGAAGCTCGGGCTTACGCCGCGGCAGCCGAAGCCAAGGCCAACGCCGAAAAGATGAGACGGCAGGCGGCGGAGCTCAAGCAACAGGCCGACGAGCTCGAGTCCAAGGCCAAGCAGCTTCAGGAAAGGGCGCGGCCATGAGGCCCCGGGCGATCCTGCGATGTTTCTTGGCGGCGGCCGCGGCCGCGCTGTTCGTCTCCTGCGCGGCGGGACCTCCGCCCCACGACATCGCCGAGGCCCGGCTCGCCCTGCAGGACGCCAAGAACGCCGCCGCCGACCAGCGCTCACCGCGGGAGTACGACGCCGCCGTGGCGCATTTCAACGTCGCGCAGAGCGTCTGGGCGAATCAGAAGGACCCGGTCCTGGCGGCCCACTGGGCGCGGATGGCGCAGGCCGAGGCGCGGCAGGCCCAGTACCTGGCGGAATCGACCCTGGCTCAGGACCTGCTCAATCGCGAGAGCGAGAGGCGACAGCGCGCCGAGCTCGCCGTGCGCGAAGCCGAGATCGCCATGCTCCAGACGCGGGCGCGCACGGAAGCCGAGAGACGCGCGGCGGAGGTCGAGGCCCGGGCCGCCGAGGAGCGGCGCCGCATCGAGAATGAGCTCGCGCGCCGGGAGTCGGAGGCCCGGGAGCGAGAGCGGATCCGGGCCGACGCCGAAGCCCGGCTGGCCGCCGAGCGAACCCGAGCCGAGCAGGACGCGGCCGCGCGGACCCAGGCCGAGCGGGACCGCGTGGCGGCCGAGCTCGAGAAGATGAAGACGGAGCTCGAGGCCACCCGCAAATCGGCCGAGGAAGCCCAGAAGGCCGCCGAGCTCGAGCGCCAACGGCTGGAAGAGCAGCGCAAGGCGGAGGAAGCCAGGGCCGGAGAGCTCGCGCGGGCCCGCCAGGCCCAGCAGCAGGCCGAGGAGGCCTTGAAGGCCACGCTCTCGCAGCTGGCGCAGGTGCGCGAGGAGACCCGGGGCCTGATCGTGACCCTGCCCGGGAGCATCTACTTCGACGTCAACAAGACCGAGGTCAAGCCGGCGATGAGGGACCGGCTCGCACAGATCGGGAAGGCGCTCGCCACCGTTGCGGACCGTCACGTGCTCGTGGAGGGACACACCGATTCCTCCGGCGGCGACGAGTACAACCTGAAGCTTTCGAGACTTCGGGCGGAGGCGGTCCGTTCGGTCCTGATCGCCGGGGGCGTCGCCGCCGACCGCGTCGAGAGCCAGGGATACGGCAAGACGCGGCCCGTCGCTTCCAACGCCACGGCCGGGGGAAGGGCCCAGAACCGGCGCGTGGAGATCGTGCTGCAGGGCGGCGCCGCCGCATCGCCGCGGTAGGCGGAAGGCGTCAGGCGGGAGGCGACTGAAGCATTTCGCTCGGATAGCGGCCGCCCTCGGCACGCTGGCGTCGGCGTGTACGCCGGCGGTACGGCCTCCCGCCTCGCTGACCCAGACCTCGGCAGCGAACGCGACTCCGCTGCGTCCGGGCGAGGAGAAGTTGCTGGCCAACGTCCGTCAACTGACCCACGGCGGGCAGAACGCCGAGGCATACTGGTCGGCCGACGATCGGCGGATCATCTTCCAGTCCAACGACGAGGGGCGGCGCCCCTGCGATCAGATCTTCATCATGAACGCGGACGGCTCGGGGAAGCGGCTCGTCTCCAACGGCAAGGGGAAGACGACCTGCTCCTATTTCTTCCCTTCCGGAGATCGGATCCTCTACGCCTCGACGTTCCGGGTCGCGGAGGCCTGCCCGCCGCCGCCGGACCGCTCGCGCGGTTACGTGTGGGCCCTCGATGACTACGACATCTACACGGCGAGATCCGACGGCGGCGGGATCCGGCCGCTCTTCTCCTCCGCGGCCTACGACGCGGAAGCCACGGTCTCCCGCGACGGCAAGAAGATCGTCTTCACCTCCGCGCGCGACGGGGACCTCGAGATCTACTCGATGAACGCCGACGGCTCCGGCGTGACGCGCCTGACTCACACGCCGGGCTACGACGGCGGCCCCTTCTACTCGTATGACGGGAGGAGGATCGTGTATCGCGCCGACCATCCGAAGGCGCCGGAAGACCTCGCCCGCTACCGCGAGAACCTGGCGCGCGGCGTCTACGCGCCGCGGGGACTCGAGATCCGGGTAATGAACGCCGACGGCTCGGGCGACCACGCCGTAACGGACAACGGCGCGGCCAACTTCGCCCCCTATTTCTTTCCGGATGGGCGGCGCATCATCTTCTCGTCCAACGTCGGCGACCCGAAGGGGCGGGACTTCGAGCTCTACGTCGTCAACGCCGACGGCTCGAACCTGACGCGCGTCACCTTCTCTCCCGAGTTCGACGGGTTTCCGATGTTCAACGCCGACGGCACCCGGCTCGTCTTCGCCTCCAACCGCGACGGAAAGCAGCCTCGAGAGACGAACATCTTCGTCGCCGACTGGGTCGGCCGTTGATGGAGGAGGAAGGCGGAAGGACGGCAGCGTTCGTCCTAGGTTTCCTTTTCTCCTCTCCCCTTTCCCGTCGGGCTCTCTTCGGCGAACCCGAGCAGGGCGAGGGCGAGAGCGATCACCAGGGGCCCGACGAACAACCCGATCGGGCCGAAGGCGGCGAGGCCTCCCATCACGCCGAAGAAGACCGGGAGAGTCGAGATCTGCGCCCGGCCGGAGATCAGCCGCGGCCGCAGGAAGTTGTCGGCCGAGCCCACGAGAACCGCTCCCCATAGCAGCATGAAGAGTGCCCATCCCGGGCGCCCCTGCGCGTAGAGCGCGACGGCGGCGGGCGCCCACACCAGAGCCGTGCCCGCGACCGGAAGGAGCGCCGCGAGCGCCGTCAGAAAGCCGAACACGACGGGGGACGGGAGACCCGAGATCGCGAAGGCCAGGCCCACGAGAGAACCCTGGACGAGCGCGGTCGCGAGCGCGCCGAAGACGACCGCGCGCATCACTTCGGAGAGGTGAGTCACGAGCCCGTTCTTCCGCGACGGCTCCCCGGGGACCAGGTCGAGCGCCCGGCTCGCCACGACGTCGCCGTCCCGGAAGAAGAAGAAGAGGACGAAGAGCGTCAGAAGAAGCGTCACCGCCATCCCGACCGCTCCGAGGAAGACCTGCCGGCCACCCGTCAGGACGATCTCCAGCACGGTTCGCGCTTCCGCCACGAGCCAGCGCTGGATCTCGACGGTCGAGAACGGCGTCCTCTCGTCGATCCATCGGGCCAGACGACCCAGAGCCGGGATGTTCAGGACGTCCTGCGGGCGCTCGATCTGGTAGCGGGCGGCGAGCGCCGAGACGCGCGTCAAGAGCTCGCCGGCCTGTCGCACGAAGACCATGGCGAGAAGCGCCGCCGGGATCATGATGCCCAGCGCGACCGCGACGGTCATGACGAGCGCCGCCGCGCCTGGCCGCCCGCCTAACCGCCTCCGCAGCCACCGGTTGATCGGAAAGAGCAGGAACGCCAGAAGAACCGCCCAGAGGATCGGCGAGAGAAAAGGGCGCAGGATCCGGGCTAGGAGATAGAGGAGGAGAGCCGCCGCCGCGACCGCGAAAACGCGGGTCGTGAAGCGGTTTTCCGGCATCCGCGCGATGCTAGCATGCCCGTGGGATGCGCTGTTTTTCGCTTCCTTCGAGCTTCTCCGCATGAGCGCGGCCGACCGCCTGCTGGCGGCCGGTGTCCTGCGGGAAGAGGCGCGGCGAGAGTCATTCTCGGGCGTCGGGTTCGCGCGGGCGAAGCGCCCGGCCGGGTTCGATCGCTTCGAGACCTGGATCGGAGAGGGACGCCACGCCGGGATGACATACCTCGAGGACACGCGGGAGACTCGCGCTGAGCCCGAGCGCCTCCTTCCCGGCGCCCGCTCGGTCGTCTGCCTCGCCGCCCCGCACCGAAGTCATCCCCTCGCCGCCTCCGACGGGGCACAGCTCGCCCGCTACGCCACCGGAGCCGACTACCACGGAACTCTCCGGCAGCGCGCGGAGCGGGTCGCGCAGGCGGCCGCGCGGCGCCTCCCGCCCTTCCGCTATCGCGTCTGCGTGGACTCGACGCCGCTCGCCGAACGCTCCTTCGCCGCCGCGGCAGGCCTCGGCTGGATCGGCAAGAATGGGTGCCTGATCGATCCGGAGCAGGGTTCTTACCTTCTGCTGGCGGAGATCGTGACCGATCTGGATCTGCCGCCGGACGAGCCCATGGCCGAGCGGTGCGGTTCCTGTGCTCGCTGCCTCGAGGCCTGCCCGACCCAGGCCTTCCTCGAGCCGGGCCTGCTCGACGCGGCGCGCTGCCTCGCGTACTGGACGATCGAGCACCGCGGCCCGATCCCCGACGACGTCAAGGAGAAGATCGGTACGCGGGTCTTCGGGTGCGACGTCTGCCAGGAAGTCTGCCCCTGGAACTCCCCGTTCGCGCTGCCGGCGAAGGAGGACGCCCTGCCCACTCGGGCGGAGTGGCTGGAGATGGGGCCAGGCCAGTGGCGCCGCCGCTGGGGCGCCACGGCCTTGAACCGCGCGGGACGCCGCGGGCTGCAGAGAAATGCCGCTGCCTCCGCCGGCGCCTGCGCCGATTCCTCCTGTCTTCCGGTTCTTCGCCGGACCGTCCGGGGCTCCGAGGCGGGTCTGTCCGATGCCTCCGCCTGGGCGCTCGACCGCCTCGACCCCGGGTCATCGAGAAAGGATCTCTAGGCCATGGACGTTCAGGTTTCGCTCTTCGTCTTCCTGTTCCTGCTGTCGCTGGCGTTCTCCGCGTTTTTCGCCGGCGCCGAGACGGCCCTGGTCTCGCTCGGGCCGATCGACCTGCAGCGGCTGCGCGAGAAGGGGGATCGCCGGGGAGCCCTCATCCGGTCGCTCAAGGCCAACCGCAACCGTCTCCTCGCCACGATCCTGATCGGGCAGAACCTGTTCGTCAGCTCGGCCTCGGCGCTGGCGACCGTGATCGCGACGACCTGGCTCGGAGAGACCTACGGCGTCCCGGCGGCGATCGTCTTCTCGACGCTGACTCTCTTCGTGTTCGCCGAGATGACGCCCAAGGCGATCGGGGCGGCGTCGCCGGTCGCGATCTCGCGCGCCGTGGCGATCCCGCTCTCCTGGATGATGACGCTGCTCGCGCCCATCGCGACACTCTGCGTCCAGATCACGACGCGGGCGCTTCGCTTCTTTCGCGTGCCGGAGAAGACCCCGACGCTGACCGAGGAAGAGATGAAGAGCGTCATCAACCTCGGAGCGGACGAGGGAGTCATCCACGGGGAGGAAAGGAAGCTCCTGCACAAGGTCCTGGAGTTCGGCGACAAGACGGCGCGAGACATCATGACCCCGCGCACGCGAGTCGTCGCGCTCCCGGAGACCGCCAGGTTTTCGGATGTCCGCCTGGTGTTGAAGGAAAACAAGCTGTCCCGCCTCCCCATCTATCGCGGCAGCCTCGACAACATCGTCGGAATCCTCCATGCCAAGGACCTCTTCGCCATAACCGACGAGGAGGAGCAGGCTTTCCGGATCGACCAGTACATGGACCAGTCCTTCCTCGTCCCCGAGTTCAAGCGCGCCGAGGATGTGTTCCGCGAGATGCGCCGCCGGAGGACTCATATCGCGGTCGTCGTGGACGAGTTCGGCGGGACGGCTGGCATCGTGACGATCGAGGACGCGATCGAAGAGATGCTGGGCCCCATCCAGGACGAGTTCGACGAAGAGGAGACGCCCGGTTTCGTGGCCGCCGGCGAGCGTGCGTACGAGCTGGAGGGGAGCTTCCGGCTGGACGATCTCGAGGAGCAGTTCGGGATCGCCCTGCCTCGGGAGGAGGCCGAGACGATCGCGGGGCACCTGATGCTTCGCTTCGGACGCATTCCTCGCAAGGGAGAACGGTGGAAAGGCCGGATGGCCGACTTCGTGATCGAAGAAGCCACTCCCACGGGGATCAAGAAGGTGAAGATGATCCTGCCCCCCGAAAAGAAAGACCCGTGATCCTCCGTACAGGATGGACCTCTCGATGCGCACGGTCACGCTGATCAAGGGAGACGGGATCGGGCCGGAAGTCTCCGATGCCGTCCTGACGATCCTGGAGGCGGCGGGGGCCGCCCTGCGGTTCGAGGAGGTCCTCGTCGGAGAGGAGGCTCTGCGGCGGGAGGGGGACCTGCTTCCGGAGCGAGCCCTGGAGTCGATCCGGCGGAACCGCGTCGCCTTGAAAGGTCCTGTCGCGACGCCGGTGGGAAAGGGCTTCGCCTCGATCAATGTCCGCATCCGCAAGACGCTCGACCTCTACGCCAACCTCCGCCCCGTCAAGAACCTGCCCGGTATCGCCAGCCGCTTCCAGGACGTCAACGTCGTCGTCGTCCGCGAGAACACCGAGGACCTCTACAGCGGCCTCGAGCACATGGTCGTCCCGGGTGTCGTCGAGTCCTTGAAGATCATCACCGAGGCGGCGTCGACCCGCATCGCGCGGTTCGCCTTCGACTATGCCCGCCGGCACGGAAGGAAGCGCGTCACCGCAATCCACAAGGCCAACATCATGAAGCTCTCCGACGGCCTGTTCCTCGACTGCTTCCGCCGCGTCGCCTGCGATTACCCCGACATCGGAGCCGACGACCGGATTGTGGATGCCGCCTGCATGCGCCTCGTGATGAATCCGGAGTCGTTCGACGTGATGCTGCTCGAGAACCTCTACGGCGACATCGTGTCCGACCTCGCGGCGGGCCTCGTCGGGGGCCTGGGTCTCGTGCCCGGAGCGAACCTCGGCCCGGCTGCCGCCGTCTTCGAGGCGGTTCACGGCACGGCTCCCGACATCGCCGGAACGGACCGCGCCAACCCGACGGCGCTCCTGCTTTCGGCGATCCTGATGCTCCGGCACCTGGACTCAGCCGAGCCCGCGGATCGCGTGGAGCGGGCCCTCCTGGCCTCCTTCGAGGCCGGAATCCGGACTCCCGACGTCGGAGGAAGTGCCGGAACGAAGGAGTTCGCGCGCGCCGTCGCGCAACGCCTCGCGTGAGGCGTATCAGGGTTCAGTTTTCGAGTTCCAGATTTCGAGAGACAGGATTCTCGTCTTGAATCGGAAACCTGAGACCTGGAGCTTGAAGCCCGACGAAGCCTTGTGGGCCGGCGGGGTGTTCGATCCACGGCGGTTCTTCGAGCGCAATGCGCCGTTGGAGGTCGAAATCGGCAGCGGCAAGGCCCGTTTCCTCGTGGCGGCGGCCCGCGCCAATCCCGCGCACGACTTTCTGGGGCTCGAGCGTGCGCTCTCCTACTATCGGATCTGCCGCGAGCGCGTCGTCCGGTCGACCCTCGGCAACGTCCGCGTGCTCCGGGCGGACGGACGTCTCTTCCTGGAAAGCCTGCCGCCCTGCTCGGCGCGCGCCTTCCACGTGTATTTTCCGGATCCGTGGCCGAAGAAGAAGCAGATCAAGCGCCGGTTCCTCGACGCGGTGGCGCTCGAGCTCATCGCCTCACGACTCGAGCCCGCCGGGACCCTCCGGGTTGCGACCGACCATGCGGGCTACGGACGGGCGATCCGCTCGCACCTGGAGTCCGTCGAGGCACTGGAGAGGCTCGACTGGGAGGCACTGCCCCCGCCCCCCCCGACCAACTACGAGTTGAAGTACGCCGCCGAGGGCCGCCCCATCTGGCGCTTCCTCTGCTTGAAACGCAGGACGTGAACCGCTAGCAGGGTTCTGAAAAATGGATGCGGGCGTCGTGTCTGGCTGTCGGCCGCAGGCATTCGCTTCGCGAACGGCCGCCGAGAGAGTCTAAGACCGGGGCGTGGCTCACGGGGCAACCTCTTGAAAACTCTCGGCTGCCGGTCGCAACGCGACCGCCGCAGCCGAAAGCCTCGCCGCTCCTCCCCGATGAACGAGGACTGACGAGGGACCTTCCGGTCCCCCGAGCCCCCAGGGACGATCGCCTTCGTCGCGGCTCCTGGCATCCGACCCCGCGGCGCTCGCAACGCCGCCTCACACCCTTTTTCAGCAACCTGCTAGACCAAGCCCCGAGACGCCCGATGACTCGGGGCTTTCCTGGACGTTCATTCCGGGGGCGGCGTGGATCCCGTGAACGAGACGATGCGCTCGAGGAACACTCGGAAATATTGGGCGCCGGAGACGATCGCGACGGCGACGACCGCCCAGAGAGCGATCTTGCCGGGCAGGACGAGCCAGTCGTATCGCTCGGAGAGGATCAGCAGCGAGATCGCCGTGATCTGAGAGGCCATCTTCGCCTTGCCCCACGGAGAGGCCGCGATCACGATGCCCTGCCCGGAGGCGATCGAGCGCAGCCCCGTGACCGCGAACTCCCTCCCCACGACGACCACCACCATCCACGCCGGCACCATCCCGACCTCCACCAGCGAGATGAACGCAGCGGAGATCAGGAGCTTGTCCGCGATCGGGTCCAGAAGCGTTCCGAGCGTCGTGATCTCGCTGCGCCGACGGGCGAGCCATCCATCGAAGAAGTCCGTCGCCGTCGCGAGCAGGAAGATCGCCAGCGCCACGATCTCCCGGCCCTCGAACTTCGTCAGGAGGACGACGACGAGGAACGGGACCAGGAAGATGCGCAGGAGGGTCAGGGCATTGGGGAGATTGATCTTCCATATCCTCAGGCGGGAGGCGGGAGGCGGAAGAAGGGAGGATTCGCCGGGGCCCGGCCGCGCGCCCTTCAGGCTGTGGCTCACGCAGAGATAAT
The DNA here is from genome assembly GCA_046726795.1 of Acidobacteriota bacterium. Lineage (GTDB taxonomy): Bacteria > Acidobacteriota > Thermoanaerobaculia > UBA5066 > Gp7-AA6 > JAWOLE01. The sequence goes on along the minus strand of JBKPBH010000156.1, from coordinate 28,072 downwards.
AGCGCCGTGAGCGCGAAGGCCGACTCCGCGGGAGACGAGCCTCCCTCTTGGTGAGCTCGAAGTTTTCGCTCGGGACCGACGGATGGCGCGGCGTTCTCGCCGACGGCTGCACGTTCGATTCGGTGCGGCGGGTGGCCGCAGCAGCGGCCTCGGTCTACCGGGGACTGCCGGAAGGGGACACCGGCCGCATCGTCATCGGCCACGACACCCGCTTCCTGTCGGCCGAGCTCGCGCGCGCCGCCGCCGAGGTCTTCGCCAGAGCGGGGATCGGCGTCCTCCTGGCGGACCGACCCATTCCCACTCCGGCCGTCTCGCATCACGTGCGCCGACTCGGTCTGGCCGGCGGCCTCGCGATCACGGCGAGCCACAACCCGGCCGAGTACAACGGCGTGAAGATCAAGACTCACCGGGGGTCGAGCGCCCCGCCGGAGCTTTACGCGGCGGTGGCCCGCGCCGTGGACGGAGCCCCGGCGGCCGAGGCCCCGCGCGCGGGCTCGATCGAGCCCGTGGATCTGGCGACCTCCTACCGCGACCACCTGGCGTCGCTCGTGTCCCTCGACGCGATCCACTCGGCGGGCCTGCGCGTGCTCACCGACTCGATGCACGGCGCCGCCGGAACTCTCCTCGCGGAGATCCTGTCGGGCGGCGCGACGCGAGTCATCAGCCTGCGCGCCGGGAGAGACGCGCTCTTCGGAGGAGTCCATCCCGAGCCGATTGCCGCGAATCTCGCGGCGTCCGCCGAGCGCGTCTCCCGGGAGCGCTGCGACCTCGCGGTGGCGCAGGACGGAGACGCGGACCGCCTCGGCGTGCTCGACCGCGGGGGCCACTTCGTGTCTCCCCACCGGATTCTGGCGCTCCTGCTGATCCATGTGTTCCGGCGGCGCGGCCTCTCGGGAGGCATCGCCCGGACGTTCTCGACCTCCCTGCTGATCGACCGCGTGGCCTCCGCTCTGGGCGCAAGGCTCTTCGAAACGCCGATCGGCTTCAAGTACATCGCCGAGCTGATGAACCGGGGCGATGCCGTCGCGGGAGGGGAGGAGAGCGGCGGCTACGCCTTCGCGCTGCATCTGCCCGAACGGGACGGGGTCTTCAACGCCCTTCTCTTGATCGAGAGCCTTGCCCTGACCGGCCGCGATCTGGAACGCGCCCTCGAGGACCTCGCGGCCGAGTTCGGCGCCTTCGCCTACGGCCGACGGGATGTTCTTCTCCCGGTACCGATCATTCGCGACTTCGTCTCGGAAGTCCGCGACCATCCCGCCGCCTCCATCGCCGGAGAAAGCGTGACCGAAGTCCGGGACCTCGACGGCGTCAAGTATCTCTTCGGCGACAGGGGCTGGCTCCTCCACCGGCTTTCCGGCACGGAGCCCATGATCCGCCTCTATTGCGAGCATGAAGACGAATCCATGGTCGACCGGATCCTCGAGGAAGCGCAATCGCGTCTGAGAGAGTTTGCGGCGACGAGGGACACCGCGGCTGTCGAGGACCGCTGACGGCCCAGGCCCAACGTCTTGGGCTCGGGAGCCGGCCTTAGACTTCAGATCCTCTCGGTCCCTCCGTGAGCACGACGCCTTCCCCCTCGAAGCGAAGTTTCGGGGCGTTTGCGGGATCGGGAAGCATGATCTCGTCCAGGAAACGATCTTCCACGACGGAGGGGAGAAGGTCGCCCGTCCAGGCGACGAGGTCGCGCGAAGAGACGGAGAGGGGAAATTCCGAGGAGACGTCATGAGCCAGGAGTGCCCCGGCCAGCGAGAGGACGGCGCCCCCGCGGCCGTGGACCTTGAGGATGTCCACGCGGCGATGCGTTCGGAAGTCATGGATCGGCTCGAGCCGGAACTTCAAGCCGGCCGACAGCGCGAGGACGCGGCTCCCCTCCAGAGACAGGGATTGCCCGGCGGCATCGCGGGCGACGGATCGCCGGTGCGGGTCGCAGAGGAGCAGATCGCCGCGCCCCTCCGCGCGCAAGAGCCTGTCCAGCCTCGTCCCGGCGAAGGCCGGTTCCTCGGCAAATCGGATCCGGCCGCTGTACCAGACGACCGATCCCTTCCGGAGGTAGACGAGACCCCGCGAGGCCACCTCGAGTGTCCCGTCCGCGTTCACACGGAAGAGCGGGCGGTCCTCCGCGTCGCGCTCGGACGACACGAGAGCCGCGTCGGCCGCCGGCATCGGCAGGGCGTCCGCGCTCGGTCGAGTCGGCGCCACCGCCGCCAACGAGGTCCTCGACGCCGCCGGGCGCAGCGTCTCTTCGACCTCGGCCGCGGCCTTCTTCGCGCCGGCACGGCGCAGGTGCTCGAGGGCTTTCGGCAGATCTCCGCGCATCCGCCAAAGGAGCCCGAGGTGGAGGTGACTGCGCACGTGGCCCGGGTCCAGCTCGATCGCGCGCGCCAGCTCCCGCTCGGACTCGTCGAAGAGCCCTGCCCGGAACTGGATCACGCCCAGGTTCGCATGCAGGACCGCCGAATCCCGGTTTTTCCGGAGCAGCGCGCGCGTCGCCCGCGCGGCCTCGGCGAAATCGCCTCGGCGGAACTCGACCAAGCAGACGAGATTCAGAAGGTCTTCGTCTTCGGGCCGGGAGAGACGGGCGAGCTCGAGCTCCTGCCGGGCTTCCTCCAGGCGTCCCGCGTGAAGGCGCTCCCGCGCCCGCCCGAGGTGAAGGAAGAAGACCGCTCGATCGAGCGAGGAAGCGCCGCCGGCCGCTTGCGGCACTAGCCTCTCTTGAGCGCGCGCGGAGGAGAGAAATCGGTCGTCAGCAGCGGGCGGTTCTTGGAATCCCGTATCACCCGCACGGGCCGACCCTTCGCGCTCCCCCGGCCTTGCGTCGTCGGAAGCCCGAAGCCTCCGCCGAGCGAGGACTTGCCGTAATACGCGGCAAGGCCCTTCCGGACGTAGAGGCGAGTCTCCTCGAAGGGGGGAACGCCCCCGTAGCGCGCCACTGCCGCCTCTCCGGCATTGTAAGCGGCCAGAGCGCGCGTCGCATCTCCGCCGTAGAGTCCGAGCAGGTAGGCCAGGTGCCGGGCGCCTCCCGAGACATTCTCCGTCGGATCGAACGCGTTGCGCACGCCGTAGCGCTCCGCCGTCTCCGGCATGAGCTGCATGAGCCCGCGCGCCCCCTTGCGCGAGATGGCCCGCGGATCGAAGGCGGACTCGATGAGCATCACGGACTTGACGAACTTCGGATCGATCGAGGAAGTCTGCGCGGCCCGGGCGATCAGATCGTCGAAGAGGGAGGGGGTCGCGACCCGGGCCGCGAGCCACGAGTCGCTTCGTCCCAGGGCCTCCCGGGAAGACTCCCCGACGCCGTCGTTGTAGATGACTCTCTTACCTGCCCGTGTCCCGACGCGTACGGTCCCCAGGGCGGTGCCGGCGCCGCACATCAGGATCAGGAGCGCACAGAGAGCTCTCAGTTTCATGCGAGAGGCGTCATGGAAGTGACGGGGATTATAGACCCGAGCCGCGCCGGACCCAACTGTCCTTTAGGCCGGCCTTTGGGCCGGGGCCGGGTGGCCAAGCATCTCGCGGACGGCGGCTTCGGCTTCCCTGAGGGCTCCGGGCAGGAGGCTCTCGTTGCGGCCGCCCGCCTGCGCGAGGTCGGCCTTGCCGCCGCCGCTTCCTCCGAGAGCCTTCCCGATGCGCGCGGCGATGCGGGAGGCCGGGAGCCGCTCGGTCAGGTCCGGCGTGACGGCCGCGACGACCGAGGTCCTTCCTTCGCTCGAGGTCCCGACGACGACGACGCCGCTCGACAGCCTGGCCCGCAGCGTGTCGGAGAGGTTGCGCAGCTCCGGGATCGAGAGGCCGGCCGCGATCCGGGTCACGAGCCGCACCCCGTCCACCTCCACGGTGCCGCCCGAGGAACCCGCGTCGCCGGAGGCGAGCTTGAGCCTGAGGGAGGCGAGCTCGCGCTCGAGGGCCTTGACGCGCTCCTCTCGCTCCTGCCAGCGGTCCAGCAATTTCTCGCGCGGAGTCTGGGAAGCGCCGGACAGGGCGTTTAAGGTTTCCTCGTCCTGTCGCAGCAGCTCGACGGTCCCGAGCGAGGTCACGGCCTCGAGGCGCCGCACGCCGGCGGCGAGCCCGCGGTCCGAGATGATCTTGAAGGCGCCGATCTCTCCGGTCCGAGGCACGTGGCAGCCGCCGCACAGCTCGGTCGAGAACCCGGGCACGTCGACGACGCGGACGCTCTCCCCGTACTTCTCGCCGAAGAAGGCAATGGCGCCGCGCCGGCGCGATTCTTCCATCGTCATGTACTCCTTGACGACGGGAGAGTCTCGGAGGACTTCTTCGTTGACGAGCCGTTCGACCTCCGCGATCTGCTCGGGCGTCGTCGGAGACGCCGCGGCGTAGTCGAAGCGCAGACGGTCGGGCGCGACGAGCGAGCCCATCTGGCGAGCGGATTCTCCCAGCACCCTTCGGAGCGCGGCGTGGAGCAGGTGGGTGCCCGTGTGGTTGGCCTGCGTGCGGCGCCGGGTCCACTCGGGCACCTCCATGTCCACACTCGTTCCGACGGTGAGGACGCCGGAGACGACCGTGACGCGGTGCGCGATGACCCCCGGGACCGGCTTCTGCGTGTCGGAGACCCGCGCCTCGCCGCCCGGCCAGCGCCACGTGCCCGTGTCGGCAACCTGTCCTCCCCCTTCCGGATAGAAGACGGTGCGGTCCGTGACGACCTCGCCAGTCTGCCCGGCCGCGAGCTCGCGCGCCGGCTCCCCATCTCGGACGATTCCGACGACAGCGGCTCCCGAGAGGCGGCAGAAGTCGAGCTCCGGATACCCCCGAAACTCCGAGTGCTTCGCCGGAAGACCGAGCTTTTCGTAAACGGAAGCGTTGGCCGCGTGGAACTTCGCCGAGGCCCGGGACCGCTCTCTCTGACGTTCCATGGCCGTCTCGAAGCTGGCCCGATCCACGGTCACTCCCTCGTCCCGCGCGATCTCCTCGACGACGTCGAGCGGGATTCCGAAGGTGTCATGCAGGCGGAAGGCCACATCTCCCGACAGCAAGGTTTCCCCCCTGCGCCTCATGCGGGAGATTTCCTCGCCGACCCGGTCCACCCCGTCGCTCAAGGTCTTGCCAAAACGCTCCTCCTCCGGTCGCAGAACGCCGATGACTCGCTCCTCGGCGAGCCCGGCCTCGGTCCCCTGGAAATAGACGCCCTGGAAACCGCGAACGACTTCGGGAACCAGGCGAAAGAGAAACGGCACCTCCAACTTGAGTTGGCGTCCGTACCGCACCGCCCGACGGATGATCCTGCGGAGGACGTAACCCCGCCCTTCGTTCGAGGGAAGGGCGCCGTCGGCGATCAGCATCGTGACCGCGCGAATGTGATCGGCGATCACCCGAAAGGGGGCATCCTCCGCCACGGTCCCCCGGCCGGACTTATATGAAAACGGAGTCCACTTCTCGATCTCTTCGATGATTCCCGCAAAGAGGTCGGTTTCGAAGTTGCTTGCCTTCCCTTCCAAGATCGCCGTCAGCCTCTCCAGGCCCATTCCGGTGTCCACAGACGGCTTTGGCAGGGGCGCGGTCCTGCCCGAGGCGTCGCGCTCGAACTGCATGAAGACGAGGTTCCAGACTTCGACAGTCTCATCCCCCGGGCCGTTGACGAGCTCAAAACTGTTTCGCGAGAGGTCTTCGCCTCGGAAGTAGTGGATCTCCGAGCAGGGGCCGCAGGGGCCGGTCTCCCCCATGGCCCAGAAGTTCTCGCTCTCGCCGAACCGCAGGATCCGTTTCTTCGGGAGAAAGCGCTCCCAGCTTCGTGCCGCCTCGTCGTCGTCGGTGAAGACCGTCGCCCAGAGGCGCTCGGGATCCAGGCCGTACCCCTTTTCCCGGTCGGTCAGGAGCTCCCAGGCGAACCCGATCGCCTCGTGCTTGAAGTAGTCACCGAAGGAGAAGTTGCCGAGCATTTCGAAGAACGTGTGGTGGCGCCCGGTGTAGCCGACATTGTCCAGGTCGTTGTGCTTGCCGCCGGCCCGCACGCACTTCTGGGAGCTCGCGGCCCGCGCGTAGTCGCGTTTCTCGCGGCCCGTGAAGACATCCTTGAACTGGTTCATCCCGGCGTTGGTGAAGAGGAGCGTCGGATCCTCGGCCGGGATGAGCGAGGAGGAGGGCACGCGGCGGTGCCCGCGCTCCTCGAAGTAGCGCAGGAACCGTTCCCGGATGTCTCTGGAGTTCATCACGATTCTTCGTCCTCGAGGTCCCGCCCTTGGGGGTTGCGGTCCCCCGAGCGCCCGGACCAGCCTTTCATCTTCGCAGAAATCGCCGCTGCGGGAAAACCCCGCCGGGTCAGCGAGTTCCAGATCCGTTGCCGGCGCGTCTGGCGGGGCAGACCCTCACTCGACCGCTGGAGCCTCGCAAACAGCCGAGACAGCGCCTTTTCTTCCCCTTCCGGATCCAGGTCCTCGAGCGTGGCCCGGACCGTCTCGGGCGAGAAGCCTCGCGCGGCGAGCTCACGCGAGAGACGCTCCCGGCCGTACCGCCCTGCCCGCGCCTGCATCGCGGAGCGCGCCGCCGCCGCGTCGTCCAGCCACCTCTCGCGCTCGAGACTGGCCACTGCCTCAGCCGCGGCGCCCCGCTCGAAGCCGCGCTTCTCGAGCAACCGGGCGAGCTCGACCCGCCCCCGCGGGCGGACGGTCAGCAGGCGCAGGGCACGCTCCCGAGCCGCGGAAACCGAACCCGGATTCGAGGGAGAGCGCGGCCGTTTCGCCGTCGGGTTCCCGGCTCCCGCCTATCGCCTTCCGTCTGCCGCGCCGGGCGGCTGGCGGCTGAAGTCGAAGGGCGACTCCTCCTCGGAGACCGGCCCGTAGTCGGTCGGGGCCTCCAGATCCGCGTCCATTTCTTCCCGCGCGATGTCGGAGGTGGACTGGATGCCTTGGATCTTCAAGCGGAATTCGTTTGGATTGGTGGCGCGCTTCAGCGCCTCCTCCAGCGTGATCAGGCCCGATTTGTAGAGCTGATAGAGGGACTGATCGAAGCTCTGCATGCCGTATTGCGAGGTCCCCGCCTTGATCGCCTCCTTGATGTACTTGGTCTTCTCCTTGTTCTCGATGCAGTCCCGCACATACTCGGTCTGCACGAGGACCTCGACCGCCGGGACGCGGCCGAGCCCGTCGGCGCGCGGCATCAGGCGCAGGGAGATGACCGCCTTCATGACCGCGCCGAGCTGGAGACGGATCTGGCGGTGCTGGTGCGGCGGGAAGAGCGTGATGATGCGGTTGACCGTCTCGGTGGCGTCTAGAGTGTGGAGGGTCGAGAGGACGAGGTGGCCCGTCTCCGCCGCCGTCAGAGCCGTCCCGATCGTCTCGACGTCCCGCATCTCTCCCACCAGGATCACGTCCGGGTCCTGCCGCAAGGCACTCCTCAAGGCGACCGAGAAGCCGCGCGTGTCCACGTCGAGCTCGCGCTGGTTGACGATGGACTTCTTGTCCCGGTGGAGGTATTCGATCGGGTCCTCGATCGTCATGATGTGCTCGTTGCGCTGCATGTTGATGTGATCCACCATCGCGGCGAGCGTCGTCGTCTTGCCCGATCCGGTCGTTCCCGTGCAGAGGACGAGCCCCCTCTGTTCCAGGCAGATCTTCTCGAGGACCGGAGGCAGCAGGAGCTCGCGGATCGTCAGGATGCGGGTCGGGATCACGCGCAGGACCAGGCCGACGGTGCCGCGCTGCTGGAAGATGCTGCAGCGGAACCGCCCGAGGGTGGGCACCTGGTAGGACGTGTCGATCTCCAGGTCCGTCTTGAACTTCTCCTTCTGGCGGGCCGACATGATGGAGAAGGCCATCGCGACCGTGTCCTCCTGAAGGAGACGGCGCAGCTCGCCCAGGGGCTTCAGGACTCCGTCGATCCGCAGGACCGGGAAGGCCCCGACCTTCAGGTGCAGGTCCGACGCCTTTCGCTCGACCGCCGTCTTCAACAGGTCGTTGATATGCATTCGGCTAGGTTACGCCCAGCGGTGACCTTTGGGAAGAGGTGATAGGTGTTAGGTGGTGTGATGGGGACTGGAGCTTCCGACCTGACCCTATGACCTACGACCTACGACCTACGATCTACGACCTACCACCTGTCCGGCTTCCACCGGGATCGGGGTCAACCAGCCGTAGCGGTCTTCGGCATCGCCGGACAGGAGGTCGAAGAAGTCCTTCTGGAGCCGCTCGGTGACCGGACCGCGCCGGCCGGAGCCGACCGGGATCCGGTCCACTGACCGGATCGGCGTGATCTCGGCCGCCGTGCCGGTGAAGAAGATCTCGTCGGCCACGTAGAGCATCTCGCGCGCGATCTGCTGCTCGGCTACCGCGTACCCCGCGTCGCGGGCAATCGTGATGACCGAGTCGCGGGTGATGCCGGGCAGGATCGTGCCGGCGAGCGGCGGCGTCAGGATGCGGCCGCCGTAGACCAGGAAGATGTTCTCCCCGCTCCCTTCGGAAATGCGCCCTGCGTTGTCGAGGGCGATCCCCTCCGAGTAGCCGTTGGTGACCGCTTCCATCTTGATCAGCGCCGAGTTCAAGTAGTTGCCGGTCGCCTTCGCCATGGCGGGGAAGGTGTTGGGAGCCATTCTGTTCCAGGAGGAGACGCACACATCCACGCCTTGCTCGATCGCCTCGGGCCCCAGGTACTTGCCCCATTTCCAGACGGCGATCAGGACGTCGATCGGGCTCTTGAACGGGTTGACTCCCAGCGCGCCGAGGCCGCGGTAGACGACAGGCCGGATGTAGCACTCGTCGAAGCCGTTGGCCCGGATCGTGTCGAAGATCGCCGCCTGGAATTCGCGCGGGGCGTACGGGATCTCCATGCGGTAGACCTTGCAGGAGTCGTAGAGGCGTTTGATGTGCTCGTCTAAACGGAAGGCCGCCGCGCCGTTCTTCGTCTTGTAGACCCGGGCCCCCTCGAACATCGCCGAGCCGTAGTGGAAGACATGGGAGAAGGCGTGGATCTTCGCCTCCGCGAAGTCCACCAAGCGCCCGTTCATCCAGACTTTCTTGACTTCCTCGTAAGACATTCGGCCTCCGCTCGGTGGGACGTTTTCGCGGGCGCGAGAGAGTATGTGCCCCGCGTCGATAGGGTGTCAATCGGAAGAACTTGCGAGTTCTGAGTTGGGATTCGAGCACCGGATAGCCTGTTCGCGATTCGCGATTCGCGATTCAGCGCTCTGCCGCCTCGGCAATTCCGCGGAGGAGGGCGGCACGCGCCAGCACCATTGCCGCGACGGCGGCCGTCTCGGCTCGGAGCTTCCCAGCGGGGAGCGCGGCGAGCCTCCAGCCGCGAGCGCGCGCGGCGTCGCGCTCCGCGTCGGTCCATCCGCCTTCCGGGCCCACGAGCAGCACGACCCCGCGCCCGGCGAGCCGCGACGGAAAGCTCTCTCCCCGCGCGTCGAGTAAGACGCGATGAGAGGAGGGATCCTCCGCGAGCGCGCGGTCGAAAGGGACGGGTCCGGCGATCTGGGGCCAGCGGGCGGCTTCGCATTGCTTGGCGGCTTCGCGGGCCACTCGCTCGAGGCGATCCTGGATCCCGCGGGACGCGCGGAAGGATTGTGTCCTCTCGCTCGAGACGATCGTCAGCCGATCGGCCGACAGCTCTGTCGCCTTTTCCGCGAGCCAGGCCAACCGCTCGACGCGAAGGCCGGAGACGGAGAGCGCTAGGGGCGGGCCGACGGACGGCGCCTCCAGGATCGAGTCGACTGAGACTTCCGCGCCCCCGCGGTCGAGCCGCCGGAGAACCGCGCGCGCCTCGCGGCCGCTGCCGTCGACGAGGACGACCGGATCCCCCGAGCGGAGCCGCCGCGCCCGGGCGTGCGTCGCCTCTTCGCGCGAGAGCCGTGCCGTCTCTCCCGCGCCCGGGAGCGGAACGACTACGAGGCGCGCTGGAGGCAGAGACAAGCCCATTCCCCCTCGGCCCGGCGTCCCGCGAGGCTCCAGCGGCGCGAGCGCAGGCGCGCGAGCATCCTCTCCTCGGCCTCGAGCGGAAGCCCGGAGAGGATGAGACGCCCTCCGGGCGCGACTCTCCGCAACACGCCGGTCCTGGCCGCCAGGAACTCCTCGGGAAGGAGGTTCGCGACAACGAGCGGGAAGGCCCCGGAGACTGACTCGGCGTCTCCCGCCAGAAGCGAGACCCGGGTCCCGAAGGGGTGCCGCCGAAGGTTCTCCCGCGCCACGAACACGGCCTCCGCATCCGTGTCGAGACCGACGGCCCGCCGCGCGCCGAGCGCGGCCGCCGCGAGCGCGAGCACTCCGGAGCCGGTCCCGACGTCCAAGACCTCGAGCCCCTCGGGCGGCTCTTCCTCCAGACAGAGAAGGGCCAGGCGCGTGGACTCGTGTCCGCCCGTGCCGAAGGCCGTCGAGGCCGGCAGCCGGAGGGCGATGCGTCCCGCCGGAGCCTGCGAGTCGCACGGATCGCCGGGGTCGAGCCACAGGCGCTCGCCGACGGCGAAGGGTCGCGAGGCGGCGCGAAAGACCTCGAGGGGGTCTGTCTCCGGAATGTCCGTGACGAGGTTGCAGCGCACGCGCGAGGCCGACAGGGCGAGGCTGGCGCGCCGCGCCGTTTCCGCGTCGCGAAAGCAGGCGACTAAGTCCCTCCCCTCCTCCAGAAATCCGAGAGGCCCGTACAGCGAGACGATCCCGAGCACCGACTCGTCTTTCGCCTTGCGGGGAACGACGAGCCGCGAGTACGTCTGCCGCGACATGGGTGGGTCGGCTTACGAGAAGATTTTCTTGGCCTTGGAGAAGACTCCCTTGCCGGAGACCGGGGCGCCGGTCATTTCGGCATACCGTCGCAGGAGCTCCTTCTCTTCATCGGACGGAGACTCGGGGACGATTATGCCGACTCGCACGACGAAATCTCCCCGGCCGCGCCGCCCGAGCCGGCCGAAGCCGCGTCCGTGAAGACGCATCTCGGCCCCGGCTTTCGTGCCGCGCGAGATCGCGATCTTCTCTTCCCCGTCGAGGGTCGGCACCGTGACCTCCCCGCCGAGGACCAGAGTTGGATACGGAAGATCGAGCGCCAGGACGACATCGTCCCCCTCCCGCTCGAAAACCTCGTCCTCGGCCACCGTCAGGACGACGTAGAGATCTCCCGGCGGGCCGCCGGCCGGACCGGCGTCCCCTTCGCCGGCGATCCGTAGCCGGGAGCCAGTCTCGATTCCGGCCGGGATGCGGATTGTCAGCTGCCGCGTGCCACGGCGCCGCCCCTCTCCGCGGCACTCCCGGCAAGGCTTGTCCACGACTCGGCCCTCGCCGGCGCAGGTCGAGCAGGGGCGCGTGACCATCAGGAAACCCTGCGAGAAGCGCTGCCGCCCGCGCCCGCCGCACCCGGGACAAGTGCGCGGCTTCGTCCCGGACTCGGCCCCGGAGCCCGAGCAAGCCTCGCAGGAAGTCAGGCGCGAGATCACCAGAGGCGCCTCGACGCCGAACGCCGCGTCCCGGAATGAAACCTCCATTCGGTAGACGACGTCGCTTCCGGCCGGCCGCCCCCGCGAGCCGCCTCCGAAGCCCGAGAAGCCAAACAGGTTCTCGAACAGGTCGGAGAATTCTCCGAAGACCGACGGATCGAATCCCTGGCCGAAACCGCCGCCGGCGGAAACTCCCGCGTGGCCGAAGCGGTCGTAGCGGGCGCGCTTTTCGGGGTCCGAGAGAACCGCGTAGGCCTCCGAGGCCTGCTTGAACTTCTCGGCAGCCGAGGCGTCGTCGGGATTGCGGTCGGGGTGGTGCTTCAAGGCGAGCTTGCGGTATGCGGACTTCAGCTCGCCGTTGGCGGCGTCGCGGGAGACGCCCAGGATTTCGTAGTAATCGCGTTTCTCGGTCATTGGAGTCTCGGTCCCAGGTCCCACGTTCCAGATTCCAGGGGTTTCAGTTCCAGTTCCCGTGTCACGTGCGCGGCGCCGGAGCCGGAGGCTCCTTGGCCGCGGAGCGCTGGAGCATGATGCGGGTCAGGAGCTTGGAGACCCCCTGCATGTCGAAGATGGCTTCCTTCAGGGCGTCGCGCGAGTCCGTCGCCGCGATCTCACGCGAGCGCTTCAGGGTCTCCTCAATCCGGTCGCGCTCGTCCGCGGCGAAGGCCGTCAGGAACTCCGCGAACACGCGTTCGTTGGAGGCGAGCATCCCCTCGAGTCGGTTCTTGATCTGCGAGAGCTCCCGCCGCAGCCGGTCGGCGTCGGCAAACGAGGAGGCCTCGCGGATGATCCGGTCGATCTCGGCCTGCGACAGACCCCCCGCGGGGTTGATCTGGATCCCCTGGGCCTTCCCGGTCGCGAGATCCCGAGCGGAGACGTTGACGATTCCGTTGGAATCGATGGCGAAGTTGACCTCGATCTGGGGCACTCCTCGAGGCGAGGCCGGGATGCCGACGAGCTCGAATCGTCCCAGGGACTTGTTCTCGCCGGCGACCTCGCGCTCCCCCTGGAGCACGTGAATTTCGACGACCGACTGGTTGTCGGCAACCGTCGTGAAGACCTTCGTGTTCTTCGTCGGAATCGTCGAGTTCCTCTCGATCAGCTTTTCGAAGACGCCTCCGTGCGTCTCGATCCCCAGAGACAGAGGCGTCACGTCTAAGAGCACGACGTCCTTGATCTCTCCCTTGAGCACCCCTCCCTGGATCGCGGCGCCGATCGCGACGACCTCGTCCGGGTTGATCTCGCGGTTGGGCTCCTTCCCGAAGAGCTCCGCCACGATCTGCTGCACGCGCGGAGTGCGCGTCTGTCCTCCCACCACGATGACCTGGTCCACGTCGGACGGCTTCAACCCCGCCGCCTTCAGCGCATCCAGGCAGGGCGCTGCCGTGCGGTCGATCAGGTCGGCCACGAGGGACTCGAAGCGCTGGCGGGTCAGCGTCCGATTGATGTGCTTGGGGCCCGCGGCGTCGGCGGAGATGAACGGAAGCGTGATCGTCGTCTCCATCGCGGTCGAGAGCTCGCACTTGGCCTTTTCGGCCGCTTCCTTCAGGCGCTGCAGGGCCATGCGGTCCTGCCGCAGGTCGATGCCGTTCGAGCGCTCGAAGTCCCCCAGCAGCCAGTCCATGATCTTCTTGTCGAAGTCCTCGCCTCCCAGGTAGGTGTCGCCGGCCGTCGCGCGGACCTCGTAGATCCCGTCGCCCAGCTCCAAGATCGATATGTCGAAGGTCCCGCCGCCCAGGTCGTACACGGCGACGATCTCGCTCCCCTTGCGGTCGAGGCCGTAGGCGAGCGAGGCGGCCGTGGGCTCGTTGAAGATACGCAGGACGTCGAGCCCGGCGATCCTGCCGGCATCGCGGGTGGCCTGCCGCTGGGCGTCGTCGAAGTAGGCCGGCACCGTGATGATCGCCTCGGTGATCTCCTCGCCCAGCGCCTCCTCCGAAAACTCCTTGATCTCGCGCAGGATGAAGGCCGAGATCTCCTCGGGGCTGTAGTCTTTCGCCCGTGCCCGGATCTTGATGTCGCCGTTGCCGGCCCGCACGATCTCGTACGGCAGCACTTCCCGCGCGTGACGCGTCTCCTCCGAGTCGAACTTTCGGCCGACGAGCCGCTTGACGGCGAAGACCGTGTTCATGGGATTCGTGATGGCTTGCCGCTTGGCGATCTGCCCGACCAGCCGCTCGCCGTCCTCGGTGAAGCCCACGATCGAGGGGGTCGTCCGACTCCCCTCCCGGTTGCTGATCACCTGTGGCGTCGCGCCTTCCACGACGGCGACGCAGCAGTTGGTGGTTCCGAGATCGATGCCGAGGATTCTGCCCATCACGCCCTCCGGGCCCCTGTCTCGTCGGGGACGGCGACCTTGACCAGGGCCGGGCGCAGGAGCTTGCCGTTCAAGAGATAGCCCTTGCGGAGAACCTCCAGGATGGTGTCTTTCGGAACGCCCTCGGAGGGCTCGGTGGCGACGGCCTCGTGGACGTTGGGATCGAAGGGCCCGGACGTGTCCGCCTCGGCCACTCCATACTTCTTCCAGAGCTCGTCGAGCTGGCGGCGGATCATCGCGACTCCCTGGCCGAAGTCGCTTTCGAGCTCCTCCGGGGAGGCGTGCGCCAGCGCCCGATCGAAGCTGTCGGCGATCGGGAACAGGTCGAGCAGGAAGTTGGCGAGCGCGTGCCGGAAATACTCGTTCTTCTCCCGCTCGGCGCGCTTGCGCATGTTCTCGAATTCGGCCAGCTTGCGCAGGTGCCGGTCTTTCAGATCCTCCAGATCCTTCTGGGCCGATTTCAACTTCTTCTCCGCGGCGGCGATCGCGGAACGCTCCTCTTCTTCGAGAACCGCTTCGAGGGTCTGGCCGGTGTCCTCCAGGTCGACCTTTCCCGGTTCGTCCGGCTTCCCTCGCGGACCCCGCGGTTTCCGGTCGTCGCTCATCGCGAGAGATCCTCGCGCTCGGGGCGCTCCCGGCGCTCAAGCCGCTCCGACAAGGCCTTCCCGAGCAGCTCGACGACCGGGATGACGCGTGGGTATTCCCGGCGCGCGGGCCCGATGACCCCGAGTGTGCCGGCGAGGGCCTCGCCGGCACCATAGCTCGTCAGGACGGCGGAGAGACGAAGGTCCGACGTGACGGGCTCCTCGGACCCGAGCACGACGCACGCTGTCTTCGAGTCCAGGTAGCGCGTCATCAGGTCGAGCAGGCGCGCCTTCTCCTCGAAGGCCCGGAAGACCTTCTTCAAGGAGTCGACGTCGGCGAACTCCGGCTTGTCCAGGAGCTGGGAGGTCCCGTCCACGTAGATCTGCTCCTGGTTCTCGGTGCCCTCGAGGGCCCGCTGTCCGAGCGAGAGCGCTCGGCCGAGCATGCGGTCCGCCGCCGCTTTCTCCTCCGCCATAGCCTCGAGCAGCCTCCGGCGCACCTCGAAGAGCGTCCGCCCGCAGAACTCCCGGGTGATCCGTTCGCTCATCGCTTCGAGCTCCCTGACCGAGTACTCGGCGTCGGTTTGGATGACGTGGGAGAAGACCTCGGGGCCGCTCATCTGCACCACCAGGATCTTGCCCGGCGCGACCGGCAGGAACCTCAAGCCGTCCACGACCGTGTGCAAGGCGTCCGGAGCCACCACGAAGCCGACTTCTCCCGAAAGTCGGGACAGCAGGCGGGAGGCGGCCTGAAAAAGGCGCGGGACGTCGCCGCCCGCCAGGGTCAGGTCGGAGTCCACCCGCTCGCGGACGTCCACGGCGATCTTTCGGTGGCGCATGAGCTCGTTGATGTAGAGGCGATAGGCCTGGTCGGTCGGAACGCGCCCGGCCGACGTGTGTGGTTGCGTCAAGAACCCGGAATCGGTCAGGTCCGCCATGATGTTGCGGATGGACGCCGGCGAGAGGTGGAAGCGGCTGGACTTGAAGAGGGTCCGCGAGGAGACCGGGCGCCCCGTGTCCACGTGAACCCGGATAATCTCCTTGAGGATCGTGCGACTGCGGACGTCGAGCGGTTTCATGGCCTCTTTAAGATTAGCACTCGTGCTCCCCAAGTGCTAATGACGGAGACGTTAGACTCTCGACGTGACCAACCCCGTCGCCGGATCCTCTCTGTGCCTGGTCGGGCCCGGCCGCGCCGGAAAAGCTTTCGCACGCTCCTGGCTCGAGGCGGAAGGCTCGATCGAGGAAGTCCTCGCCCGCACGCCGGAGGCCGCGCGGGAGGGGGTCAAAGCGATCGGCGCGGGAACCCCCTGCTTGCTGCGCGAGGCCCGCGCCGACTGCGACGTGCTCGTCCTGGCGGTGCCCGACGACGCCGTGGCTTCCACGGCGGCCTTTCTCTCCGGACGGTCCCGGTGCCGGATCGCCTTCCACCTGGCCGGCGCGCTCCCGGCCGCGGCGATCGAGCCGCTCAAATCCTCGGGCGCCGCTCTCGCCTCCGTTCATCCGGCACGGGTCTTCTCGGGCGCCGCCGGAGAGACGTGGCGCGACGCATTCGTGGCCATCGAGGGCGAGCCGCCGGCCGTCTCTGACGCGGTGAAGATCGTCGAAGCGGTGGGCGGCCGGCCTCACTCGATCTCGTCCGCGGCCAAGCCGCTCTACCACGTCGCGGCAACCCTGGCCGCCGGGGGGGTGGTCGCGCTCGTTTCGCTCGCGACGAGAGCCTGGGCGGAGGCTGGGATTCCCGAAGGGGAAGCTCGGCAGGCCCTCGCCGACCTGGCCCAACAGGCGGCGGCCGCCGCCCGAGGAAGGGACTTCCCGGAGGCGTTCACGGGGCCGGTCGCGCGACGGGACCTGGGCACGCTCGCAGCGCACGCTTCGGCCCTCGCCTCGCGGCCGGAGTTCCTGCGACTCTATGAGTTGCTTGCCTCCGAAACGCTGCGGCGCACGCCGGGAAGGGGCCGAGAGGAGGAGATCCGGCGTCTGCTCGGCCGGGGGCGACAGTGATTCCCGGTCCGGCGCCCGATTTCCAGCTCTAACTGTTGAGGCATCCTCGTTTTAGGGGGTAGAATGCCCTGGCGCCTCCCACCGGGGGCGCCCATCAACTCATGGTTTTCTTCAATTACGCCACCATGCAGATGGCGGCCAAGATCGTCTACTACGGCCCCGGGCTGTGTGGAAAGACGACGAACCTCCACCACATCTACGGGCGGACGGCGCCTGGCTCGCGGGGAGAGATGGTCTCGCTCGAGACCGAGACGGACCGCACCCTCTTTTTCGATCTTCTGCCGCTCGACGTCGGGGTGATTGGGGGTTTCAAGACGCGGGTCCAGCTCTATACCGTCCCCGGCCAGGTCTTCTACAACACGACTCGCAAGCTGGTCCTGAAGGGAGTGGACGGCATCGTCTTCGTGGGCGATTCTCAGATCGCCATGAAGGACGCCAATGTCGAGAGCCTGGTCAACCTGCGAACGAACCTTGCGGAGATCGGCGTGAACTTGGACGACCTCCCTCTCGTCTGCCAGTACAACAAGCGCGATCTCCCGAACATCCTTTCGCTCGAGGAGCTCGAGGACAGCCTGAACGCCGACCGCACGCACGAGAGCTACGAGGCGTGCGCGGTCGTGGGTCAGGGGGTCTTCGAGACGCTGAAGGCCATCTCCAAGCTCACGCTCCGCGCCGTGAAGAAGAAGATGCTCGGCGAAGAGCGCATCTCCCATCCCGCTCCGCTTGCGGGGACGCCGGGATCCTCGATCTGGCCGGCCCCGAACCAGGAGCCGGCGGAGGCCCTTGCGACAAGTCCGGAAGCCGCTGGTCCCGCAGAGGTGGAAACGGATACGACCGTCCCGCCGACGCCGGAGCCCGCTTTCATCCAGCCTGCGGGCGAGGCCCCGAACGCCGAGGGGGCCGAGATCGGAGAGGTGACGTTTGCCGAGGCGCCGCCGATGGAGGTCAAGCACGTCCGTGTGCGATCCAACATCGACATCCTGGCTGAGCTCGACAAGCTGCGCCGCAACGCGACGTCTCTGCCGGCGCCGGACCGGGCCATACGCCGGGCGGCCGCGGAGTTGTCCATCGACGACCTGCTGGCCAACAGCTTGAACCACCGGAAAGAGATCAACCGGGTCTTCGAGATCGAATTGCCTCAGAGCGAGCTGGCGCGCGGCCACCTCGTGCGAGTCGGCATGGAGCTCGAGGACAAACAGAATCACGTGATCGGCGAGAAGAAGACCTTCTCGATCCCGCTCAACACGAAGGCGGACGTGGAGAAGCTGCTTCTCGCGCTGAAATTCCATATTTCCGGCAAGTAGCCGCGCGGGCCGTCGTCCCCGAGTGTCCTCGGCCGCGGACATGAGAGTGGCCTAAATCAAAAAACTTTTGCAATTAAGGTTGGACCCGGTTTAACCTTCTCTCACCCAAATGTCTTTTCCCCGTGAGGATTGCCGTATCCTGGCCGGCCTCGCTGCGGTCCTGCTTCTCGCGGCGACCGGCTGCTCGGCTTCCGCCGCCTCCCGCAAGCCCAAGGCCGTCTCGGCACGGCCCACTCCGGCGGCCGTTCTCGCGGCGCGTGCCGAGCTCTCCAGGGGATGGGAGGCCGCCCTGTCGGGCGACTTCCAGTGCGCCGAGGAGGCCTTCGCACGTGCTCTCGAAGCGGTCCGGCCGGCCCGCGGCGAGCCTCCGACCGATCCCGAGATGATCGACGTTTCTTCGGAGCTCTACGACGCGATGCTGCGCTCCGAGGCGCTGGCGCCCGCCGCCGACGCCGAGACGCGGGAGGCGCAGGAGAGTCCGAGGGCCCCCGCCCTGGCGCCCGCCGAGGCCCCGGACGCGACTCCGGACGCGGTGCTCAAGGCCCGCCAGGCGGTTGACAGCGACACCGCCACGACGCCGTACGACATCCCGATCGTCGTCAACGACGCCGTCCTGAGAATCCTGGCGGTCTATCAGAACGAGCTCCACGACGTGATCGGCCGGGGACTCGCCCGCTCGGGGCGCTTCATCCCGATGATCGAACGGATCTTCCAGGAGGAGGGATTGCCGAAGGATCTGGCTCAGGTGGCCATGGTCGAGTCCTCCTTCATCCCGCGGGCGCGCTCCCCCAAGGCGGCCTGCGGCATCTGGCAGTTCATCCCTTCGACGGGACGCGAGTACGGTCTGACGTCCAACGCCGTCGTGGACGAACGAAGCGACCCCGAAAAGGCAACGCGCGCGGCCGCCCGGTACCTGCGCTTCCTGCACGAGCTCTTCCACGACTGGTACCTCGCCATGGCCGCCTACAACGCCGGGGAAGGGAAGATCCTGCGGACTCTCGCCAAGAGCGGTTTCACGGACTTCTGGCAGCTCGCCGCCTCCGGGCTCATCAAGCCCCAGACCCAGAACTATGTGCCTGCGGTCATCGCGTCCACTCTGATCGCCAGGAACCCGGCCCATTACGGGTTCGTCGTCGAGTACGAGAAGCCGCTGGCCTACGACATGGTCCGTCTCGACCGCCCCGTTTCCCTGCGACACCTCGCCGCCGCCGAAGGCGCGACGCTCGAGGACCTTCAAAGACTCAATCCCGAGCTGCGCAGCGAGGTCACGCCGGGTGGGCCAGGCGGCTACATCCTGAAGGTGCCGACCGGCGCCGAGGTCGCGGTTCTCGCCGCCTTCGCGGAGGCGCCGACCGCCCGGCCGCCGAGCTTTCGCCGCTATGTCGCCCGCCGGGGCGACACGATTGTCAGGATCGCTCGCCGTTTCCACATGACGCCCGCGACTCTGGCGGCGGCCAATTCCCTGCCGCAGAACGCGGCGATCAAGCGCGGTCGGACCGTCCTCATCCCCCGGGCGGAGCCGGTGCGCGTGGCCTCGAGCTCGAAGCCGGGCAAGGGCAAGAGTCTCGCCGTCCGGCAGGCGAAGACGAAGGCGGCGCCGGTTCCGGCCGTCGCGTCGAAGCACTACAAGGTGCGCGGGGGTGACACGCTCTATCGAATCGCCGTCAAGCACGGTACGACCGTCGCCCAGCTGCTCGCGTTCAACAGTCTGGCGGCGCCCTCCCTCATCAGGCCGGGCGACAAGCTGAAAATTCCCGCCAAGGCGCACTAGCCGCGACCACCCGCCAATCGCCGCTGGAGCCAGAGAGGGTTCGCGTGAAGCCGGAGTCTCTGTTAGGCTGAAGTAGTCCTCATTCCCCCTGCGGGCTTCTCCTCGCGCCGAGGAGGTCTCATGCTGGCCCGCGTCCACGCCGCCGCCGTCTCTGGAATCGATGCCCGTGTGCTCGACGTCGAGATCGACGTCTCGGCGGGTCTGCCCTGTTTCCACATCGTCGGACTGCCAGATACGAGTATGCGGGAGGCGCGAGAGCGCGTCCGCTCGGCCCTGCGCAACGGCGGCTTTCCGATCCCGGGAGGCGCCGTCACGGTCAACCTCGCGCCAGCGGACTTCCGTAAGGTCGGGGCGTCGCTCGATCTGCCCGTGGCAATCGGAATGCTCTCGATCTGCGGCCTCGCCTCCCGCTCCGAGGCGCGGCGTCTCTTCGTCGGAGAGCTCGGCTTGAACGGCGAGGTCCGTCCGGTCCGGGGCGCGCTGTGCCTGGCGCTGGCCGCCCGGGACGGCGGCTTCGAGGAGATCGTGCTCCCCTTGGTCAACGCCGCCGAGGCCGCAGCCGTCGAAGGGATCGCCGTCATCCCGGTCGCGTCGCTGGCCTGCGCCGTCGCCCACGTCAAGGGGGACAACCCCATCCAGCCGTTCGTGACGCGGGAGACCTCCCCGGCGCCGCCGCGCGGTGTGGACTTCTCCGAGATCCGGGGCCAGACGGTCGCCCGGCGCGCGCTCGAGATCGCGGCCGCCGGCGGGCATCACGTGCTGCTCACGGGACCGCCGGGAGCCGGCAAGACGATGCTCGCCCGGCGCCTTCCGACGATCCTTCCGCCGCTTTCGCGCTCCGAGTCGATCGACGTCACCAAGGTCCACTCCGTCGCCGGCGCCTTGCCAGCCTCCGGAGGCTTGATCGAGTTTCCTCCGTTCCGCTCGCCGCACCACGGGATCTCCGCGCCGGGACTGGTCGGCGGCGGGACGCGTCCGGGACCCGGGGAGATCTCCCTGGCGCACCGCGGCGTGCTCTTCTTAGACGAGCTGCCGGAGTTCCGCCGCGACGTCCTCGAAGCGATTCGCCAGCCGCTCGAGGAGAAACAGGTCCACCTGGTGCGCGTCGGGGGCGCATACACCTTTCCTTGCGATTTCCTGCTCGTCGCCGCGATGAACCCTTGCCCGTGCGGCTTCATCGGCGACACCAGGCGAGTCTGCACGTGCGCCTATGGGGAACGCCTCCGCTACACGCGGAAGATCTCCGGTCCGCTGCTGGACCGGATCGACCTGCACGTCTCGGTGCCGGCGGTCCCGTGGGCCGAGATCCATAAGCCCGCTCCCGAAGAAGCCTCGCAGGCAATCGCCCTTCGCGTGGCCGCCGCTCGGCGCCGCGCTTGCGCGCGCTTCCCGTCGCGCCCCGCCTTCCGCAACGCTGATCTTGCGGCGGCCGACCTCGAGCGCTTTCGTTGTCTCGAGCCTCCCGTTGAGCGCCTCGCCGCCGCTGCGGTCGAGCGCCTCTGCCTCTCCGTCCGAGCCCTCCACCGCGCTCTGCGCGTGGCCCGCACGATCGCGGACCTTGCCGAGTGCGACAAGGTGACCCCCGCCCACTTGGCCGAAGCCTTTTCCTACCGCCCGCGCCTAACGGCCGAGGAGGCGAACCGGCTGGACACCGAAGCCCTCGCGACACCGGGTCGGTCGTGAATCGCCATGGACCTCTCCGGGTGATTCTGCGCAACGGAACACGCGCCAAGCCCCCGAGGAGCCCGCTGCTAGAATCTCCGCCGCGTGGAGTTGTGCTATCGGAACTTTCCCTTCCCACTCAACGTTTTCATGTACGTCATTTTCCGGGAGGAAGGGGAGGTTCGCGACCTCCACTACGGTCTCTTCGACATGCCCGACGAGCCGATACTCGAGGCGCAGCAGCGCTCCACCGATTTGCTGCTGGAGAGGCTTCCGCCTCCGCCCCGGCGCGTCCTGGACGTGGGCATGGGACTCGGAAGAACACTGGTGGAGCTCACCCGCGCCGGGTATGACGCCGAGGGGATAACGCCGGACCAGCACCAGATTGCTCTGGCGCAAGCTCGCTTCGGTGAGACCATCCGCGCTCGACAAGCGTCCCTGGAGACCTTCGGCAGCGATCGCCCCTACGACGCCATCGTCTTTCAGGAGTCGTCTCAGTACATCGACAGCGAGACGCTCTTCGACCGGGCCGTCCGCCTCCTCGCGCCCCAAGGAGTCATCCTCGTCCTCGATGAATTCAGCCTCCGGCCCGTGCAGAGGCCTGGAGCCTTGCACCGTCGCGACGAGTTCCACGGCGCGGCGGAGCGCTCGGGGTTCGCGCGCACGGAAGAAACCGACCTCTCCCCTCGGGCCGCGCCGACCATCGACTACTTTCTCGCCCGACTGCCCCGCTACCGCGCGGAGCTCGGTTCCGAGCTCGGCCTCGCCGGGGAGCAACTCGACACCTTGCTCGAGAGCGGCCGAACCTACCGGGAGCTCTACCAATCTGGAGACTACGGATACCTGTTCCTGCGGTTCAGGTTCGCCGAGTAGGCCGTTTGCGCCGTCACAGGTTGCCCCGACACCGAGGCCCTCGGACGCCGGGTCGGTCGTGGATCGCCCTGTTTCCCTTCCCGCCAGTTTTCCCCGACGGAGAAAACGCGAATAAACTACGCGGATAATGGTGTTTACCGCCTAAATATGATCGACCGGGTCTTAACGAAAATCTTCGGAACCCAGCACGAGCGCGACATCAAGAAGCTCCTGCCGCGGGTCGAGCGGATCAACGCCCTGGAGCCCTCGATCAAGTCCCTCTCGGACGAGGCGCTGCGGGCCAGGACCGCGGAGTTGCGGACTCGGCTGGCTTCGGCGCTCGAAGGGGTACCGGACGAGGACCTGAAGGCCGCCCGGGCCCGCGCTCTGGACGAGATGCTCGAGGAGGCCTTCGCGCTGGTGCGGGAAGCCTCCGTCCGGACCCTCGGCATGCGCCCCTTCGACGTCCAGCTGATCGGCGGCATGGTCCTCCATCAGGGAAAGATCGCCGAGATGAAGACGGGCGAAGGCAAGACGCTCGTTGCGACGATGCCGGTGTACTTGAATGCGCTGGCCGGCCGAGGCGTGCATGTCGTCACCGTCAACGATTACCTGGCCCGCCGCGACGCGGACTGGATGGGGAAGATCTACCGGTTCCTGGGTCTGACGGTCGGCTGCATCCAGAACTCGCTGACCGACGAGGAGAGACAGAAGGCCTACGGCTGCGACGTGACTTATGGGACCAACAACGAGTTCGGATTCGACTACCTGCGCGACAACATGAAGTTCGAGCTCGAGTCCATGGTCCAGCGCGAGCACGTCTACGCGATCGTGGACGAGGTGGACTCGATCCTGATCGACGAGGCCCGCACTCCGCTCATCATCTCAGGGCCCTCCGAAGAGAACACGGACATCTACTACCAGTGCAACCGCGTCATCCCATACCTGAAGCTGGGGAAAGAGGAGAAGGATAAGTACGGCAACAAGACGACGACCGGGGACTACCTGGTGGACGAGAAGTCCCGCACCGCCGTGCTGACGGAGGAAGGGGTTGCGCGGGCCGAGAAGCTCTTGAAGGTCGACAACCTCTACGACCTGGCCAACATCGACCTCCTCCACGGCACCGAGCAGGCCCTGCGCGCCCACACCCTCTACAAGAAGGACGTGGACTACATGATCCGGGATGGGCAGGTCCTGATCGTGGACGAGTTCACCGGGCGCGTGCTCCCCGGCCGGCGCTGGTCCGACGGGCTTCATCAGGCGGTCGAGGCCAAGGAGGGGGCCCGTATCGAACGGGAGAACCAGACGCTGGCGACGATCACGCTCCAGAACTACTTCCGGATGTACCAGAAGCTCGCGGGCATGACGGGCACGGCCGACACCGAGGCGTCCGAATTCCACCAGATCTACAAACTGGACGTCGTCGTGATCCCGACGAACATGCCGATGATCCGGGCGGACCACCAGGACGTGGTCTACGCCTCGGAGCGGGAGAAATACGAGGCTGTCGCCGAGGAGATCGCGGCGCTGCGCGAGAAGGGCCAGCCGGTCCTCGTCGGCACGGTCTCGATCGAGAAGTCCGAGCACCTCTCGGCGATGCTGAAGGCGCGCAAGATCCCGCACGTCGTCTTGAACGCCAAGTTCCACGAAAAGGAGGCCGAGATCGTCGCGCAGGCCGGCAAGTCCGGCTCGGTCACGATCGCGACGAACATGGCGGGACGGGGCACCGACATCGTGCTCGGCGGCAACCCCGAGGCGTTCGCCGAGCAGCGCCGCAAGGAAGTCGAGACGGAAGAGGCGTTCGGCGGGCTTCTCGCGGACTTGAAGGCCGCCGCGGCCCGGGACCGGGAGAAGGTGCTCACGGCGGGCGGCCTCTTCATCGTCGGCACCGAGCGGCACGAGTCGCGGCGGGTGGACAACCAGCTGCGCGGACGGAGCGGCCGGCAAGGAGATCCGGGAGAGTCCCGCTTCTATCTCTCGCTCGAGGATGACCTGATGCGGATCTTCGGCTCGGACCGCCTCCAGAAGATCATGCGGCGGCTGGGCATGGAGGAAGGTGTCCCGATCGAGCACGGCATGGTCTCGCGCGCGATCGAGCGCGCCCAGAAACAGGTCGAGGCCCGCAACTTCGAGACGCGCAAGCACCTCCTCGAATACGACGACGTCATGAACCGGCAGCGCGAGGAGATCTACGGCCTGCGGCGGGAGATCCTGAAAGGCCGCCAGGGCAGGGAGAGAGTGCTCGAGCTGGCCGAGATGATCGTGGACTACCTCCTCGGGCGCCACCTGTCCGAGGACAAGGGCCCGGACGAGTGGGACATGCCCGCCTTCGAGCTGGACCTCAAAGAGTACTACGGGCTGGAGAGCGGCGCGATCCCGCTCGCCGGCAAGTCGCGGGAGGAGATCCGCGAGGAGCTCGTCGCGGAGCTCCAGCGGCGATACGAGGCCAAGGAGAAGCTGCTCGGCGCCGACACGATGCGGCTCCACGAGAAGTTCGTGATGCTTCAGGTCGTGGACCAGCAATGGAAGGACCATCTGCTCGCCCTCGACCACCTGAAGGAAGGGATCGGCCTGCGCGGCTACGGGCAGCGGGATCCGTTGGTCGAGTACAAGAAGGAGTCCTTCGAGCTCTTCACGCTCATGAAGGAGAGGATCGAGGACCAGTTCGTGCAGTATCTGTTCCGGCTTCAGCCGATTCTGCGCGAGGCGGAAGGCGAACTGGCCGAGGCGGCGCCGCGCCGCGCCCCTGCGGCCCTCCCGTCCCGCCGGGCCCGCAACATCAACTATTCCTACGGCGCGGCGGCCTCGGGTGGCCAGGACGCGAAGGTCGAGACATTCCAACGGAACGCGCCCAAGGTCGGCCGCAACGACCCGTGCCCCTGCGGCTCCGGAAAGAAGTACAAGAAGTGCCACGGCGCGGCGGCCGCGGGAGCGTAGCCTAATGGTGAAAGCCCGACGGACACCGGCGGAGCTCCCGCTCGCTCTGACATTCGACGACGTCCTGCTGCTGCCCGCTCGTTCGAAGGTTCACCCTCGCGACGTGGACTTGAGGACGAGGCTGACGGCGGAGATCCCGCTCAACATCCCGATCCTCTCCGCGGCCATGGACACGGTCACCGAGTCGCGCCTGGCGATCGCCATGGCGCAGCAGGGGGGTATGGGGGTCATCCACAAGAATCTGACGATCGAGGCCCAGGCCGCCGAGGTGGACAAGTTGAAGCGCTCGGAGTCGGGCATGATCGTGGACCCGGTCACCTGCCGGCCCGAGCAGACGATCTCCGACGCGCTCGAGGTCATGGCCCGCTACAAGATCTCCGGGGTCCCGGTTGTGGATGAGAAGGGGAAGCTCGTCGGCATCCTGACCAACCGCGACCTGCGCTTCGAGACGCGGACGGACCGGCCCATCTCCTCCCGGATGACGAAGAGGAACCTGATCACGACGCCCGTGGGGACGACGCTCGAGCAGGCCAAGCGCCTTCTCCACGAGCACCGGATCGAGAAGCTCCTGGTCGTGGACCGCGGGGGCAACCTGAAGGGCCTGATTACGGTCAAGGACATCCAGAAGGCGATCAAGTACCCGAGCGCCGCCAAGGACCGCCTCGGGCGCCTGCGCGTCGGCGCCGCCATCGGCGTCTCCCGCGACCTCCTCGATCGCGCAAGAGAACTGGTGCGCGCCGGGGTGGACGCGCTCGTGCTCGACTCCTCGCACGGGCACAGCGAAGGAGTGCTCGAGGCGTTGGAAATGGTCAAGAGGAAGCTCCCATCGACGCCGGTGGTGGCGGGCAACGTGGCCACCGAGGAGGGCGCGCGGGACCTCGTCCGACGCGGCGCCGACGCCATCAAGGTCGGAATCGGCCCGGGTTCGATCTGCACGACGCGCGTCGTCACCGGCGCGGGCGTGCCTCAGATCCATGCGATCCGGGAATGCGCTCGCGCGGTCCGCGGGGCGAAGATCCCGTTGATCGCCGACGGCGGGATCAAGTTCTCGGGGGACGTCGTCAAGGCGATCGCCGCCGGCGCCCACCTGGTGATGATCGGCTCGCTCCTGGCCGGGACCGAGGAGTCCCCCGGCGAGACCATTCTCTACCAGGGGCGCACGTTCAAGGCCTACCGCGGGATGGGCTCGCTCGCCGCGATGAAGTCCGGTTCCTCGGACCGCTACTTCCAGGAGTCCATGGAGGTCGAGGCCTCGGCCAACGGGTCCCTCTCCAAGCTCGTGCCGGAGGGGATCGAGGGAATGGTCCCCTACAAGGGGAGCGTCGAGGGGCTCGTCCTGCAGTTGACCGGAGGGGTCCGCAGTGGGATGGGGCTGACGGGCTGCGCCACGATCGAAGAGCTGCGCACGCGATCGAAGATGGTCCGCGCCACGGCCGCCGGACTGAGGGAGTCCCATCCCCACGACGTCATCATCACCAAGGAAGCCCCCAACTACCGGAGAGAGGAAACGTAGAGAATCGGGTGATCTGCGATCGTGCGATCGGGTGAGTGGAAGTCCTACTTCCTCTCTCGATCGCCCGATGACCCGATCGCCCGATCACGCGATCTCTTCCGGGCGGACTTATCGGCCTCTTCACGGGCCCACTTCTCCTGGCGTTTCTTCAGAATGGCTTCGAGTCGCTGCGACAACTCGGCTTCCTCGCCGGAGGCCCGGGGGCGGTAGTAGCGGCGTCCCCGCAGCGACTCGGGCAGGCATTCGATCCCTCCGACTCCCTCTGGCTCGGCGTGCGCGTAGCGATAGCCGCGGCCGTACCCGACCTCTTTCATGAGTCTCGTGACGGCGTTGCGGATGACCGGAGGCACCGGCTCGGCCGGCTTCTCGGCGACGTCGGTCTTGGCTTCCGTCTCCGCGACGTAGAGGGCGTTGGACTTCGGGGCGAGCGCGCAGTAGACGGCCGCCTCGGCGAGCGCGAGCGAGCCCTCCGGGAGCCCGAGCAGCTCGAAGGCCTCCTTCGCGTCGATCGCCACGCGCAGGGCCCGCGGGTCGGCCAGGCCGATGTCCTCGGAGGCAAAGCGCACGATCCGCCGCGCGAGATACAAGGGCTCCTCCCCCGCCTCGAGCATCCGGACGAGCCAGTAGACGGTCGCATCCGGGTCGGACTCGCGCATGGACTTGTGGAGTGCGGAGATCAGGTTGTAGTGCTCTTCTCCCGCCTTGTCGTAGAGCAGGACTTTCCTCTGGAGGAGCTCCCGCAGGCGGGGGGTCTCGATCCGCTTGGTTTTCCCGGCCTCCGCGTCGGCCGCGGCGGACTCGAGCAGGTTGAGCGCCCGCCGCGCGTCGCCCCCCGAAGTCTGCGCAATGAAGGAGAGCGCCTCGTCGTCCAAGCGGAAGTCGCGCGCACCCAGTCCCCGCGGGATGTCCCGAAGGGCCCGGCGAACGATCCGCGCGATTGCCTCGGGCTTGAGCGGGTCGAGAACGACGACCTTGCACCGGGATAGGAGCGCGCCGTTTAACTCGAACGACGGGTTCTCCGTCGTCGCGCCGATGAGCACGATCTCGCCGCTCTCCATGAACGGGAGAAAGACGTCCTGCTGCGCCCGGTTGAAACGGTGGATCTCGTCTAAGAAGAGGATCGTGCGCTCTTTCGTCTGGCGGCGGCGTCTGCGGGCCTCGTCGAGGACCTCTCGCATCTCCTTGACGCCGGTCGCCACTGCGGAATAGGAGACGAAGCGGGAAGAGGTCTGCGCGGCGATGAGCCTCGCGAGGGTCGTCTTTCCCACGCCCGGAGGGCCCCAGAGAATCAGGGATGGGACGCGGTCCTCGGCGATCGCGCGGCGAAGAAACCCGTTGGCCCCCACGACCTCCTCGGGCCCTTCGACCTCGTCCAAGGACCGCGGCCGCATGCGGTCGGCCAGAGGCGTGTCCGCCGGGATCACGACGCCGTCGGTCTGGCGGGGCCGGGGCTCGAGCTCGAAGAGATCGGCCACGTCAGCTCCCCTGCAGGCGGGCGCGGCAGGCCTCCGAACAGACCGGTACCCACTCCCCCGCACTCCTGGCCGCCAGGGCAAGACGCCGGTCGATCCCCGTCCCGCAGACCGGGTCGCGCACCATCTCCCCTTCCAGGACGCTCGGCGGCGGTCCTCGCCGCGGCCGCCCCTTCAAGAAGGCCTCGGCCAGGACTCGGAGGAGGCGCAGCGCGAGAAGGGCCGCGAAGACGAGGAAGAGGAGAATCGCGACCCGGGGCATCAAGCCCCCGGGGAAAGCGGGACGAGGCG
>JBKPBH010000155.1:0-11303 GCA_046726795.1 Acidobacteriota bacterium | reverse complement strand
CATCAAGGCCTTTCTCTGGCCCTGGGCGCCGACATACCCGGAGAAGCCGGCTTCCGGATTCGCTGTCTACGATCCCGTTTTTCAGTTTGTCCCCTGGCTCCAGTTTACCCGCAGCGAGCTCCTCGCTGGGAGGCTTCCGCTGTGGAACCCGCATCAGGACGGAGGCGTGCCTCTTCTCGGAAACATGATTTCGGCGCTGATGTCTCCACTTTCGTGGCCGGCGCTCCTTCTGGGAATCTTTCCGGGTTGGAACCTTTCGCTCCTCGCCCGCGTCCTCTTCGCGCTGGCGGCGGCGTACGCCTGGCTGCGCGACCTCGGACGCTCGCGGCCGGCCGCGAGCCTCGGGGCGGTGGGCTTTGCGCTGTCGGGATCGTTCATCGCCTGGCTCGGGCATCCTCATACCGCGGCCGTCGCGCCCGTTCCCCTGGTCTTGCTCTTCGCCCGACGCGTGGCGCACGGAGGCTCGCGCCGGGATCGGATCGGTCTCGCCGTCAGCACGTCTCTCGTTCTCGCGGGCGGCCATCCGGAGACGCAGATGATGGCTGCAGTCCTCGCCTTCGCAGTCGTCCTCGTCGAGACCAGGCGACCCGCGCGGCTGGCCGCGGCCGCCGGCACGGCGCTCGTGGGCGCCGGCCTCGCGGCGCCTGTCGTCTTTCCTTTTCTGGAGTACTTCCAGTTGTGCCAGGCCCGGCTCGGCGTTGACCGTACGCTGGTCACGCTCGCCCCGCGGGATCTGCTGCGCTTCCTCTCCTACCAGGTCGCCGGCTCGAACCCCATCGAGGCAGCCGCGAGCGTCTCCGCGGCGGTCCTGGTCCTCGTTCCGTTCGGGTTGTCGGCCGTGCGGCGCGACCGCTGGTCCTTCTTCTGGGCGGTGGCCGCGGCCTGCTTTCTGGCGATCGTTTACGGCTCGCCGGTCTCCCGCTGGCTCGCAGGACACACGATGACCAACTGGACCCGGCTTCTCCTCTTCATGCCGCTGGCCCTCGGCTACCTGGCTGCGGCCGGGGCGGACGCTCTGCGGGAAAGGTTCGGCGGGTCGAGCCCCACGTTCACGAGGGTCGTCCCGCTCCTGCTGGTCGGAGCGGCGGCGTTGGAGCTCACGGCGGGAGCGCGCGGCCTCCAGGCACGCACCCGCGTGCGTCCGCTCTCACCCATCACCCCACTCGTCGCAAGGCTCCAGGCCGACCGAGACGTCTTCCGGGTCCTACCGCTCCATTCATTCCTGGCGGCGAACGCGGCCACCGACTATGGTCTGGACGACGTGCGCGGTTACGACGCGCTCGCGCCCGCGGGTTGGCGCCGCCAGCGGGCTGCCATTGGCCGCTTCACGTCCGCGCGCGACATCCTCGAACCGTGGAATCTCGCCCCGGGAGGCGGTGCGCTGGACTTCTGGAACGTGAAGTACCTGATCCTGCCCCCCGATATGGCCCACGGCGCCGACACGCTTCGCGAGAAGTTGGGCCTGGACCTCGAACTGGTCTATGAGGGGCCGGACGGAAGCATCCTCAGGAACCGCCGCGTGCTTCCGCGCGCGAGAATCGTCGGCGCGCCGGGCTCGGTCCGCATCGATCAGCGCCTGCCGATGCGATGGAAGCTTCTGGCGACACTCTCGGGTCCCGGCGCGCTGCTCGTCGTCAATCCCGCTTTTCCGGGCTGGAAAGTGAAAGTGGACGGGCGAACGGCACCGATCACGGTCGCCCCCGGCAGCCCAATCGAGCTGCCGCTGCCGGCCGGACGGCACGTCGTGGAACTGCTCTACAGGCCCGCGTCCTTCTGGCTGGGCCTCGCCGTCGCCGCGGTCTCGCTCGCCGCGCTGATCGCACTGAGCCGGAAGCGCCCGGCGGCCTGACCCTCAGAGTGCGCCGAGGCGGCCGTCGCGTAGCTCGACGGTCCGGTCGGCGCGGAGGGCGGCGGCCAGCCAGTGCGTGGCGAGCACGAGGGTCACGCCGCGCTCGCGGCGGATCTCGTTCAAGAGCGCGAGCACCCGCTCGCTGTTGGCGCTGTCTAGGTTCCCTGTCGGCTCGTCGGCGAGGAGGAGTCGCGCGCCGGTGACGAGAGCGCGCGCGATCGCGACGCGCTGCATCTCGCCGCCGGAGAGCTCGTACGGGTAGGCCGCCGCGCGGTGGAGGAGGCCGACGCGGTCCAGGAGCTCCTCGGCGCGGGTCGGCGCGTCGGCGGCGCCGTCGAGTGCGCGGGGGAGCTCGACGTTTTCGCGGACGTTGATGTGGGGCAGGAGGTTGAAGAACTGGAAGACGATGCCCGCTTCGCGCCGGCGGTAGAGAGTCCGCTCGTCGTCGGAGAGCGAGCCGATGTCGCGGCCGCCGACCGCGAGCGTTCCCGAGGTGGGCCGGTCGATCCCGCCGAGCAGATGGAGGAGCGTGGACTTGCCTCCCCCGGAAGGGCCGACGACGGCGAGGAACTCTCCAGCCGGCACGTCCAGGTCCACCGAGTCCAGGGCGACGACGGGCCGGGCACCCTCGTACACTTTCTTGAGGGCCCTGCAGGAAACCTCGGGGGAGGTCGCGTCCTCGACCGGGGGCATGGATGGGAGAATACCGGAGCCATGCGAGCGAACCGCTGAGGCCCGACGGCTTGTTCTCTCCGCTCGCTCGGACCTGGCGCCAGCGCGCGCTGGTGGCCGCGCTGACCCGGCGGGAGCTCGCGGCGCGTTACCGCGGCGGCGTCCTCGGGTTCTTCTGGTCCTTGCTGAACCCGCTCCTTCTTCTCGCCGTGTACGCGACTGTCTTCCGGCTGGTCTTCGCGCCCCGCTCGGACGTGCGGCCGTACGCCCTCTTTCTCTTCGGAGGCGTCCTCGTCTGGAGCTTCGTCTCGTCGGGGCTGCTGGATTCCGCGGAGACCTTCCGCGCCAACGGGCCCCTGCTGCGGAAGACGACGGTCTATCCCGAGGTCTTTCCGGGGGTCGCCGTGGCGGCGCGCCTCTCGCACCTCGGGCTGGCCCTGCCGGTCCTCGCGGCCGCGATCGCCTTCGCGGCCTGGCGCGGGAGCATCGCTCCCGGTCCGGCGCTCGTGGAGTTTCCGCTGGTCGTCCTCCTCCTCGCCGCGACCGTCTGGGGCCTCGCCCTCGCCGTCTCCTCCCTGGCCGTCCACTTCGGAGATGTGCGGGACCTGCTCGGAAATCTCCTGACGCTCGCCTTCTTCCTCACGCCGATTCTCTATCCCGTCGAGTCGGTCCCGGAGCGGTTCCGCCCCCTGTTGCGAGCCAATCCGTTCGCTACGTTCTTCGCCGCGATCCAGGAGACGGTCTTCTTCTTCCGCCCGGTGGCTCGGGCCGAATGGCTCTGGATGCTCGCGACCGCGGCCGCGGCGGTCCTCTTGGGCTGTGCCGTCTTCGGCCGTCTGCGCGACTCCATCGCGGAGGAGGCATGACGTTGGGACGCGGGGACGCGGAGAGACGGAGACACGGAGACGGGGCGGCAGTTTCCGTGCGCGGCGTGACGAAACTGTATCGCCGGTACGGGCGCCGGCGCACGGTCGGGACGGTGAAGTCCGCGCTCCTCTCGGGCATCGGGCGCCGCGCCCTGTCTCCGGATTCGCGGGTGCCGGCGATCGTGGACCTCTCCTTCGAGGTGGCTTCCGGCGAGATGGTCGGGGTCATCGGGGCGAACGGCTCCGGCAAGTCCACACTCTTGAAGCTCCTGGCGGGAATCGTGCAGCCGACTTCCGGGAACGTCTCCGTGTCGGGGCGTCTGGCGGCTCTCCTGGAGCTCGGCGCGGGCTTCCATCCGGAGATCTCCGGGAGGGAAAACATCGAGATCAACGGCCTGCTGCTCGGCCTCTCGCGACGCCAGATCCGCGAGCGCTTCGACGAGATCGTGCGTTTCGCCGAGCTCGAGGAGTTTCTGGACGCTCCTCTGAAGACCTACTCCTCGGGGATGGCGGTGCGGCTGGGCTTCTCGATCGCCGCGCACAGCGACCCCGATGTGCTCCTGGTGGATGAGGTGCTTGCCGTCGGGGACGAGGCTTTTTCCCATCGCTGCCTGGAGAAGTTCGCCGAGTTCGAGCGGGCGGGCAAGACGATCCTCGTCGTCTCGCACGATCTGGCTCTGGTCTCGCAGCGATGCGGGCGCGCCCTCTGGCTGGAGAAAGGACAGCTTGCCGCCGACGGACCAGCCGCTGAGACCGTCGCCCGGTACCGCGAGCGGGTGGCCGAGGAGGAGGGGGAACGGAGACGGGCGGTCGGTTCTCAGCTGTCGGCTGGCGGCTCCGAGCGTCCGTCCGGAGGGCCGGGCCAACAGCCGTCTCGGATCGGGTCGGGTCGGGCGCTCGTCGAGGAGGTGCGGTTCCTGGACGGCGCGGGCCGCCCGGCCGGGCGGGTCTCGTCGGGACAGCCGGCGGCGCTCCAGATGAGGGTCCGGGCCGCCGCCCCGCTCTCAGACTTCGTCTTCGGCTTCGCTTTGACGACCGTCTCCGGGACGAGCGTCTTCGGAACCAATACGGAGATCGACGGCTTCGATCCCGCCGAGCTCGCAGGGGAAGGGACGGTGACCCTCGAGATCCCGGCTTTCGCGCTCGCCGCAGGCGTCTACTGCGTGGACGCGGCGGTCCACGCGCGGGACGGCGCTCCCTACGATTACCGGCGCGACGCGCTGCGTTTCGAGGTCACGGCCGAGGGCTCGGCCGCCGGGATCTGGAATCCCCCAAGACGCTGGCGCTTCGAGGGCCCGATCCGGTGGCGAGCGTGAGCGCGTCCGCCGTCCCCGCGACCGCCAGCCCGTCGAAGTGGCGCGCCTTCCTGCGCGCGCGGTTCTCGCGCGAGGGCGCGGTCGGTCTCTACCTGACGGTCGGCTTCCTCGCGTGCGCCGCCGTCGTCGTCGTGTTTGCCCTGCTCGCCGATTCGGTCTTCGACGTGCACGGGAAGACCGCGCTCGACCGGGAAGTCACGCTCGCCATCGAGTCCTTTCATGCCCCTGCGCGCGACCGCGCGGCGCGGGCGATCAGCTTCCTGGGAGATCACCGCTTTCTCATCCCGGCCACGCTCGCCGTGTCGGCGGCGCTCTTCCTCGCCGGGCGGCGGGTCAGCGCTCTCCTCTTCTTCGCCGTCGTCATCGGCGGCTGGCTCCTGGAGACGCTGCTCAAGATCATCTACCACCGGGCGCGTCCCGACCTCTGGCCGGCCCTCGCCACC
Source organism: Acidobacteriota bacterium (assembly GCA_046726795.1). Taxonomy (GTDB): domain Bacteria; phylum Acidobacteriota; class Thermoanaerobaculia; order UBA5066; family Gp7-AA6; genus JAWOLE01. The sequence goes on along the minus strand of JBKPBH010000155.1, from coordinate 6,157 downwards.
GAGAAGACCTTCAGCTTCCCGAGCGGGCACGCGACCATGTCCACGCTCTTCTACGGCGCCGTAGCAGCCCTCGCCCTTCACCTCTCGCGCAATCGCGTGCTGCGGGCGACGGTGCTCGCGGTCTCGACCCTCATCGTCCTCTCTGTGTGCTTCACCCGGATCTATCTCGGAGCCCACTGGGTCACCGATGTCGCCGCCGGCATTCTCGTGGGGCTCTTCTGGGTCAGCATCTGCGCCACCGGCACGGAGTATCTCGCGCGGCGACGCATCCCCAAGTAGTCGGGATTCGGTTTGCGGTGTGCGGGAAGGCAGCGGGATCGGGCTCGGCCGCGCACCACGCATCACATGCCGCACACCGACTCGGGTCCGCTGACCGGCTACAATCGCCAGCCGACATGCGCACGAGTTTCCTCCCCTTTGCCCGGCCCGCGCTGGGAGAGGAGGAGATCGCGGAGGTGGTGGATACGCTCCGGTCGGGTTGGATCACGACCGGGCCCAAGGTGGAGAGCTTCACGGCGGCCTTCGCGGACTACGTCGGGGGGCGGTTCGCCGTGCCGGTCTCCTCCGCGACGGCGGGGCTGCATGTCGCGCTTCTGGCGCTCGGAGTCGGGCCGGGAGACGAGGTCGTTACGACGCCGATGACTTTCGTCGCGACGTTGAACACGATCGTCCATTGCGGGGCGACGCCCGTTCTGGCCGACATCGACGCCGCGACTCTGAATGTCCGCGTCGAGGAGGTCGAGAAGCGCGTGACCTCGAGGACGAAGGCGATTCTTCCCGTGCACTACGTCGGCCAGCCGGCGGACCTCGATCCGATCCTCGAGGTCGCGGCGGGCCGCGGGGTCGCCGTCCTGGAGGACGCCGCCCACGCGGTCGGGGCCGAGTACAAGGGGAGACGGATCGGCTCCTTCCCGACGACTTCGGTCTTCTCCTTCCATCCGAACAAGAACATGACGACCGGCGAAGGCGGCATGATCGTCACCGACGACGAAGAGGTCTTCGAGAGGGCCTCCTTGCTCAAGTTCCACGGCATGGACCGGGAGTCCTGGAAACGCTTCGCGAAGTCCGGAAGCCCTCGCTACGATGTCGCGCTGCCGGGATTCAAGTACAACATGATGGACATCCAGGCGGCCCTGGGAATCCACCAGCTCCGGCGCCTCGAAGGCTTCCTGGCCGAGCGGGAGCGGCTGGCCCTCCGGTACGACGAGCGGCTCGCGGGCACTCCGGGACTGATCCTCCCGCAGCGCGTTGCGTATCCCGTCCGCCACGCGTGGCACCTCTACACTCCGCTCGTGGACGTAGACCGGCTGACGATCTCCCGCGACCGTTTCATGGAAGAGCTCAAGAAGCGAAACATCGGCTCGGGGCTCCACTACACGGCCGCACACGAGTTCGCCTACTACGCCGGGCGCTTCGGCTGGCGCCCCGAGGACTTTCCGGAGGCGCACTTCGTTTCGGAGCGGATCGTGTCTCTGCCTCTCTTCCCCGGCCTGACGGACGCCGACCAGGACGACGTCGTCGCCGCCGTCAGTGACATCCTTGGAAGGTTCCGGCGGTGAAGGTCTCCATCGTCGTCCCCGTCTTCAACGAGGAGGCGAACCTCGAGGAGTTCCTCCGGCGGCTCCTCGCGGTCTTCGACGGGCGCGGGGAGCCGTACGAGGTGGTCCTCGTGGACGACGGGAGCCGCGACCGCTCGTTGGAGATTCTGAAGTCCTGGGCGGCGCGGCGCGCCGATCGCGTGCGCGTGCTGGAGCTCGCGCGCAACTTCGGCCAGCACCAGGCGATCCTGGCGGGATTCCGCGACGTCACCGGGGACGTCGTCGTCACGCTCGACGCGGACCTGCAGAACCCTCCCGAGGAGATCCCGAAGCTGCTGGCGAAGTTCGCGGAGGGGTACGACGTGGTGGGCGGCGTGCGCCGCCAGCGGAAGGACTCCTGGGGTCGGCGGCTGGCCTCGGCCCTCGTCAACCGCCTGACCGTCGCCATCACCCGGATGCGCCTGACGGACTTCGGCTGCATGCTGCGCGCCTACTCGCGCGACGTCGTGGAAGAGATCAACCGGTGCGACGAGGCCTCGACCTTCATCCCCGCGCTGGCGCAGAGCTTCGCCCGCCGGCCGACGGAGATCGAGGTTGCGCACGCGCCCCGGGCGGGTGGTGAGTCGGCGTACTCTTTCTACAGACTGATCCGCTTGAACTTCGACCTGATGACTGGCTTCTCTTCCGTCCCGATCCAGCTCTTCGGGCTGCTCGGCAGCCTGGTCGCCCTGGGAGGGATCGCCTTCGGTGTCTTCCTCTTCGTGCGGCGCCTGATCGTGGGGGCCGAGGTCGAGGGCGTCTTCACGCTCTTCGCGATCCTCTTCACGCTGCTCGGCGTCGCGATGGCGGGACTGGGCATCGTCGGAGAGTACGTCGGGCGCATCTACGAGCAGGTCCGCGGCCGCCCGCGCTTCTCCGTGCGCCGCGTCTACGGACTGGGAGCCGGCCCGCCTCGCCTCGTGTCCGCCGAGAAAGAGAAAGGGGAATCGCGATGATCCGGCCCTTCGGCTCACGACTCACAACTGACAACGCACAACTCCCCGCATGACCCGCATTGCCGTCTTCGCCTATTCGGACACGGGTCACGCCTGCCTGAAGTTCCTGCTCGAGCGCGGCGAGGATGTCGTCCTCGTCGTGACACACGCGGACGATCCGAAGGAACCGCGATGGTTCGACAGCGTCGCGGATCTGGCGCGGGCTCACGGGATTTCTCCCACGATCCTCGAGGGTCCCCGGGAGCCCGACGCGATCACGCGGATCGAGGCGCTCCGGCCCGATCTCCTTTTTTCCTTCTACTACCGCGGGATCCTGCCGGAGCGGCTTCTGCGTCTGCCGCGGCTCGGCGCGTTCAACATGCACGGGTCTCTCCTGCCGAAGTACCGGGGCCGCGCGCCGGTGAACTGGGCTGTCCTTCGCGGCGAGACCTCCACGGGCGCCACGCTCCACGTCATGACGGAGAAGCCCGACGCCGGGGACATCGTGGACCAGGAGGAAGTCCCGATCGGCCCGGACGACACGGCCGGCGAGGTGCAGGCCCGCGTCACCGCCGCGGCCGTGAAGATTCTGGAAAGGCGGCTGGAGGATCTGAAGAAGGGGGCCGCGCCGCGGCGCCCCCAAGACGAGTCGCAGGCGACGACCTTCGGCCGGCGGGGCCCGGGAGACGGACAGATCGGCTGGAACCGCAGCGCCCAGGAAGTCCATAACCTCGTCCGGGCGGTGACGCATCCCTACCCCGGCGCCTTCACCGACATCTTCGGAAAGAAAACGTTCATCTGGAAGACACGTCTGCCGCACCTGGGGGCTCACGACAACTTCCCGGGACAGATCCGCGTCGAGCTCGGGCGGCTTTACGTGGCCTGCGAGGACGACCGCTACGTCGAGGTGCTGCGCCTTCAGAAGGAAGGAGAAGAGGAGCTGGACGCGTCCGACTTCGTCGCCGCTCAGAAGCCGCGATGAGGGTCCTCATCCTCGGCGTCAACGGCTTCATCGGGAACGCGCTGACGGGGCGCATCTTGGAGACGACCGACTGGACGGTCTCGGGCCTCGACATCGCGAGCGACAAGATCGCGCCCTTCCTTGGCCATCCTCGGTTCACCTACCTCGAGGGGGACATCGCGATCAACAAGGAGTGGATCGAGTACCAGGTCAAGAAGTGTGACGTCGTGCTGCCGCTCGTCGCGATCGCCACGCCGTCGGTGTATGTCAAGAACCCGCTGGCCGTCTTCCAGCTCGACTTTGAGGAGAACCTCCGGATCATCAAGCAGGCCGTGCGCTACGGCAAGCGCGTCGTCTTTGCTTCGACCTCCGAGGTCTATGGCATGTGTCCGGACCCGGAGTTCGACGAGGAGACCTCGCCCCTCGTCTATGGCCCGATCCGCATGCAACGCTGGATCTACTCCTGCTCCAAGCAGCTGCTCGACCGCGTCATCTGGGCGTACGGGCAGTCCGAGGGGCTCGCCTTCACGCTCTTCCGGCCTTTCAACTGGATCGGCCCTCATTTAGACGACATCGACTCGCCCAAGGAGGGCTCGAGCCGTGTGCTGACTCAGTTTCTCCACAACATCCTCTACGGGCAGCCGATCAAGCTCGTGGACGGGGGAAGCCAGCGGCGCTCGTTCACCTACATCTCCGACGGCATCGACTGTCTGATGCGGATTCTCGAGAACCGGGGCGGAGTTGCCGACGCCGGCATCTTCAACATCGGCAACCCCGCCAACGACCTCTCGGTCGCGGAGCTGGCCGAGAGGCTCATCGCCACGGTCGCCGCCCACCCCGAATTCGGAAAGAAGGCCGGCCACACCCCCATCGTCAACGTCTCCTCGGGCGACTATTACGGGGAGGGCTACCAGGACATCCTGACCCGCGTCCCCTCGATCCGCAGGGCCCGCGAGCTGCTCGGGTGGGAGCCCAGGGTGAGCCTCGATGAAGCGCTCCGGTTAACGGTCGACTTCTACCTGTCCAAGCGGCAGGGGAACTGACCCATTGATCCATTGATCCATTGATTCATTGGTTCATTGGGGCAAGCAAACAATGAGTCGATGAGTCGATGAATCAATTCGCGCGACGGCGGGTCGCGCTCAAGGTGGACTGCGACACCTACGTCGGGACGCGGGACGGAGCGCCGCGGCTTCTGGAGCTTTTCGCGGCTCGGGGCATCCGGGCGACGTTTTTCTTCAGCTATGGGCCGGACCGCTCCGGCGTCGCGGTCAAGCGTGTCTTCACGAAGAGAGGCTTCCTGAAGAAGATGTTCCGCAGCCGCGCGGCGTCCCTCTACGGCTTCCCGACCGTCCTCTACGGGACGTTTCTCGCTTCGCCGATGATCGGCGAGCGCTGCGCCGGGCAGATGCGGGCAGCCGCGCGGGCGGGGCACGAGACGGGGGTCCACGGCTGGGACCACGTCGGCTGGCACGACCATCTCGACGGCTGGAGCCTCACCAAGATCCGAGAAGAGTACGGCAAGGCGCACGAGGAGCACCGGCGGATCTTCGAATCGCCGGCGCGCGCCAGCGCCGCGCCGGGATGGACCGCCAACGCCCGGTCGCTCGAAGTCGAGGAGGACTTCTCCCTGCTCTACACCTCCAACACCCGCGGCGGCCCCCCGTTCTTCCCTTCGGCCGGCGGCAGGGTCTTCCGGACTCTCGAGATCCCTTCGACGCTGCCGACCCTCGACGAGACGCTCGCCTGGCGGGAGCTGACGGCGGACGAAGACCAGCTGGCGTTCTATCGAGACGCCGTGCAGGGTTCGGAGGTGCATACCATCCACGTCGAGGTCGAGGGTCGCTCGAAGCTCCCTCTCTTCTCCCGGATCCTCGATGCCTGGATCGCCGCCGGCGTCTCCTTCGTGACCCTCGAAGAGCTCGCGCGGGAAGCCCTCGATCGAACGCCGCAGATCCCGGTGCGGCCGCTGATCCGCGCTACCCTTCGAGGGCGCGCCGGGACCGTGGCGACCGGCTGGCCTTCGAAAGAGATTTATCCGACGTGAGGGCGGCGGCCGCGGAGGATGTCGGCGGCGGCGGCCAGAGACGCGGCGAGCAGCGCGCCGAGAGAGAGTCCGACGCCTCGCTCGATCCAGACGTCCCGGTACTCGAGCTCGACCCGATGTCTTCCGGGGGGCACCACGACGGCGCTCAAGGAGATGTCGGTTCGAATCACGCGCCGCGGCCGGCCGTCGAGTCGAGCGGTCCAACCTTCGTCCCAGGTCTGATTGACCGCCAGGAGCGAGGCGGCGGGCCCCGCGACATCCGCGTCAACGAGAAGCCGAACCGGAGTTCGAAGGAGAACGTTCGCGGTTGCCTCGGATGGGACCAACGGAACCTCCTCCGCTTCGCGTGACACGACGACAGCCGCCGAGGACGCTTCGGGACCGAGCCGCTCGACCGCGGCCACCCATTCGCCCTCGTTCGCAATCTCGACCACGGGGCTCGCGAAGAAGGCCAGGGGCCGTTGGCTCCGCGGTTTGAGGACCTCGTAGGGGTCGCCGGGCGCGGTGGCCGGCGTGTCCGAGCCCACCCGGGCAAACGCAGGCCGGATTCGGATGACCGCCGCGACGCCTCTCCGCGCCAGCAATGGAGCGGCGAGGGAGGGATCCTCCGAGACCGCCTTCGAGAACTGCTCGGTCG
>JBKPBH010000154.1:0-7536 GCA_046726795.1 Acidobacteriota bacterium | reverse complement strand
GCGGACGAGCTCTTTTGCGGCGACGGCGGGGGCGTCGGCGGGAATCAGTTTGCAGGCCTGGCGAGGCGGCGGCAGCTCGAGCTTCCTCCATCGGACCTTCGCGCCGGCCGGATCCGCCTCGGGGATCCCCATCTCCGAGAGCTTTTTCTCCGCGATCGGATTCTTCTTGGCCCCCATGATGCCCATCAACGACGCGTAGCGAGGCTCGTTCAATCCCTTCTGCGCCGTCAGTACGACAGGCAGGCTGGACTTCACGACCTCGTGCGCTCCCTCGATTTCGCGGTGCGCCGTGATCTCCCCCTCCCCGACTTCCAGCTGGATGACGTTGCCGACGTGCGGCAGGTCCAGGAGCTCTGCGACCATCGGTCCCACGAGCGACTCGTCGCAGCCCACACCCTTCTGCCCGAACCAGTAGAAGTCGTAGGACGCTTCCTTAGCGACCGCCGCCAGGGCCTTCGCCACGGCGAGGGCGTCGAGATACCTCGAGTCGCCCGAGTCGATCCACACGGCCTCGTCGGCGCCCCGCGCCAGGCACTCGCGCAGCCCGGTTTTCGCCCGTTCGGGGCCGACCGCCGCGACGCGGACCGTCCCGGCCCCTTTGGCCTCCTTGGTCTGGAGGGCTTCCTCGAGGGCGTACTCGTCGTACGGAGAGACGATCCACTTGACGTCGGACTCGTCGATGGACTTGCCGTCGGATCCGATCTTGATCCGGGTTTCCGTGTCCGGGACGTAGGCGATCGCGACGAAGGAGTTCACGGGGCGTCTTCAGTCTTCAGTTTTCAGTTTTCAGTTCTTGGTTCGCCGGCTCCGCCAACGGGAACTGATCGCTGATCACCGACAACTTCTAAACTCTCTTGAACACCAGGCAGCCGTTGGTGCCGCCGAAGCCGAAGGAGTTCGACAGGGCGTATCGGATCCGGGCCGGCCGCGCGGTGTTGGGCACGTAATCGAGATCGCACTCCGGGTCGGGGGTCTCGTAGTTGGTCGTCGGCGGTATCACCTGGTCGCGGACCGCGAGAGCGCAGATCGCGGTCTCGAGGCCTCCGGCCGCGCCGAGCAGGTGTCCCGTCATGGACTTGGTGGACGAGATGGCGACCTTCCTGGCGTGCGCGCCGAAGACCATCTTGATCGCGACCGTCTCGACCTTGTCGCCGGCGGGAGTCGAGGTGCCGTGTGCGTTGATGTAGTCCATGTCCTCCGGGTTGATCTCGGCGTCTTCGAGCGCGTTGCGCATGACGCGCGCCGGCCCGTCGCCGTCCTCCGATGGGGCCGCGATATGGAACGCGTCTCCAGAGAGGCCGTAGCCGGCGAGCTCGCAGTAGATCTCCGCGCCCCGTTTCTTCGCCGCTTCCATCTCCTCCAGCACGACGAGCCCGGCGCCCTCGCTGATGACGAACCCGTCCCGTTCCCGATCCCAGGGGCGCGAGGCGCGCTCCGGCTGGTCGTTGCGGGTGGAAAGCGCGCGCATCACCGCGAACCCGCCCACCGCCAGAGGCGTGATGACCGATTCGGTGCCTCCGGCGATGGCAGCGTCGGCCTCTCCGTACTGGATCTTTCGGTAGGCCTCCCCCACCGCGTGCGCCCCAGTCGTACAAGCGGTCACGGTCGAGAGGTTGGGCCCCTTCAGCCCGTATCTGATCGAGATATTGCCGGCGGCCTCGTTGACGATGAGGGCCGTGATGAAGAAGGGAGAAATGACCTTCGCACTGCCTGTCTGGACGAACTTCCTTTGCGTCTCCTCGATGATGGGGAGCCCTCCGATCCCCGAGCCGACCACGACGGCGACGCGCTCGCGGTTCTCGTCGGTGACGGGAAGGCCCGAGTCCTCCATCGCGAAGTGGGCCGCCCCCATCGCGTAGTGGATGAAGGTGTCCATCTTCTTGATTTCCTTCTTCTCAATGTAGAGAGAAGGATCGAACCCCTTGACCTCCCCGGCGATGCGGCTCGTGAAGGGGGAGGGATCAAACCGGGTGATCGGGCCGATGCCGCTCTTGCCGGACAGGAGCGCCTCCCAGTTGGCGGCGTTTCCGATGCCGACCGGCGAGACGAGGCCGATCCCCGTTACGGCCACTCGGCGCGGGGAGGAGAAACGAGGCATGTCTTTTCAGAGCATGAGTTCAGTTTTGCGGGGAGTTCTTCTCGATGTAGGCGATGGCGTCTTTGACTTTCTGGATCTTCTCCGCGGCCTCGTCCGGGATCTCGATGTTGAACGCTTCCTCGAACGCCATCACGAGCTCCACGGTGTCAAGGGAATCGGCGCCGAGGTCGTCCACGAAGGAAGCTTCCGGCGTCACCTCGTTGGCGTCCACGCCGAGCTGCTCGACGATGATGCTCTTGACCTTGTCTTCCACGCTCATTCGCTACCCCTTTCTTCTCGCTCGGAAAAGCCGCCGTATTCTTGCCCATAACCCCCGCCGGGGCAAGGCCGTCAAACGTAAAACGTCAAACGTAAAACGCAAGACGAATGGAGCCACCGCGCCGGCCACGTTTAACGTTTCACGTTTTACGTTTTACGATCATCACATGTAAAGGCCTCCGGACACGTTCAGGACCGTTCCCGTCACGTACGACGCATCCTCCGAGGCGAGGAAGGCGACGGCCGCGGCGACGTCGTCGGGACTGCCGAGACGCCCGAGAGGGATCTGGCCGGAGAGTGTCTCGCGGGCCGCGTCGGTCATCTTTCCGGTCATGGCGGTCGCGATGAATCCCGGCGCGACGGCGTTGCAGGTGACGTCGCGGGAGGCGAACTCCCGCGCGACGGACTTGGTCAATCCCACGAGCCCGGCCTTGGAGGCGGCGTAGTTGGCTTGTCCCGCGTTGCCCATCAGGCCCACGATCGACGTGACGTTGACGATGCGCCCGTAGCGCTTTCGCAGCATCCCCTTGACGACGGCCTGCGTCAGCAGGAAGGCGCCCGTCAGGTTCGTGGCCAGGACCTTGTCCCAGGCTTCCTTCGACATGCGCAACATCAGATTGTCGTCGGTGACGCCCGCGTTGTTGACGAGCACGTCGATCTGCCCGTGCTCGGCCACCGCGGACCGCACGCCCTCCTCGATCGAAGCCGGATCGGCCAGATCGAGGGGGAGCGCCGCCGCCCTCCCGCCGGCTGACCGGATCTCGCCGACGACCTTCTCGAGCGCCTCCGCCGTGCGCGCCGCCGCGACGATGGATGCCCCTTCCGCGGCCAGCCGCCGCGCGATCGCTTCTCCAATCCCGCGAGAAGCGCCGGTGATCAGGGCGACTCGGCCATCAAAGCGGTTCATGGACCTGGAGTCTAACCTTCCAGCAACCCTGTCATCCTGAGGCCGCGGGGCCGAAGACCCTACCCCGTTCGGCCTAACAGATCCTTCGCTTCACTCGAGGTGACGAGGACAGAGCCAAGGGAGACGGCGCTCGTGCGGCGCGTTCGTCATCTGGGTTTGTCCACGACGTCGGGCAGGTCCCGGCTCCAGGCGTCCACGATGGCCCTGGCGACATCGGCGATCGCGAGAACCGAAGGATGGTCGGCGGAGCTCGCGGCCTCGGCCTTGCCCCCGTCGGTGAGCACGGCGAGAACGAATCTCCCCTTCTTTGTCCGGAGGATGCCGGAGTCGTTGCGCACCCCGCGCATGGAGCCGCTTTTTCCGGCCCACAGCACCTCGGAGGGGAAGCGCCGCGCGATGCGCAGCCGGGTCGGGTCCTTGTCGAGGTACTCGAAGATCCTGCGGGAGGACTCCGGGTCGAGGAGCTCGCCCTTCGCCACGCGCGCCATCCAGTCGGCCACCTCGGCCGGCGTCACCGAGCCCAGCCGGAAGCCCTTCCACGGCGAGGGGTCGTCGTGCGCGTGAGAGAGCTCCGGAATCGCGGCGAAGAGACGGATGTGCGGGAAGCCCAGGGCAGTCATCCGGGCGTTGATCGAATCGATTCCGAGCCGATCGACCCACGCGTTGGTCGCGGTGTTGTCGGAAGGCCCGATCATGAGGGTGATCAGGTCGTTCCAGGTCGGGTTGAGGCCCGGATCCAGGATCAGGAGAGTCCCCGAACCGTCCGCCTTCTTCTCCTCGGTTAGCGTCCACCGGTCCGAGAGGGCGAGCTTTCCTTCGCGAACCCTCGCCATCGCCTCCGTCAGGATGGCGATCTTGATGACCGACGCGGATTCGAACTCCTCGCCGGCGTTGTGCTCGTACGTCCGCCCGCTTTCCAGGTGCCTCGCCGCCACGCCGATCCGGCAGCCGCAGCGGCGCGACGCCTCGCCGACCTTCGTGTCGAGCGGGGAGATGCCGCGCCCGGCCCCCGCGGTCGCGCATCCTCCCGTGGCCAGCGCGACGAACACCAGGAGGAAGAGAGTCCCCGGCGCCCGGTTCTCCACCGCACACCGAGCACCGAAGACCGAGCACCTCTTCATACCCCCCCTCCGTAATTCTCGACCGTGATTCCGCTCTCAATTCTTCGCACGAGTCCCGACAGCACCTTTCCCGGCCCGATCTCGAGCGCGCGGTCCACCCCCTCCCGGGCGAGAAGGCGGACCGTTTCGACCCAGCGCACCGGCGCGTCCACCTGGCGCCGCAGGGCGTCGCGCAGGCGCCCGGCCTCCGACTCCGCGCGGGCGTCCACGTTGGTGACGATGGGAATCTTCGGATCCACGAGCCGGACCTCTTCGAGCAGAGGGCGCAGGTGCTCGCGGGCGGGGGCCATCAGGGCGCAGTGGAAGGGGGCGGAGACGGCGAGCGGAATCGCACGCCGGGCGCCCCGGGCCTTGCAGGCGACCGAGGCGCGGGCCACGGCCGCGGCGTGGCCGGCGATCACGGTTTGCTCGGGAGAGTTGAAGTTGGCCGGCGAGACGACATCCCCCTGCGCCGCCTCCCGGCAGGCCGCCTCGACCTCCTCGGGCGCCAGGCCCACGATAGCCGCCATCGCTCCGAGTCCGGCGGGAACGGCCTCCTGCATGAAGAGACCACGCCGGCGCACGAGGCGAACGGCGTCGGCGAAGGACATCGCGCCGGCGGCGACCTCCGCCGAGTATTCGCCGAGCGAGTGACCCGCCGCGAACACGGCACCTTCCATTCTTTCCGGAGCGCGCGACTCCAGTTCCCGGAGGGCGGCGACGGAATGGGTCAGGATCGCCGGCTGGGTGTTGACTGTCCTCTGGAGCTCTTCCTCGGGACCCTCGAAGCAGAGTCGCGACAGCGGCATCGCAAGCGCCGCATCCGCCTCCTCAAAGACCGCTCTCGCCGCCGACGAGCCCTCGTAGAGAGCCTTTCCCATCCCGACGAACTGCGAGCCCTGCCCGGGGAACAACAAGGCCAGTCGACTCATGAACCGTGCTCGAGAGTGCGAAGTTCGATGTTTTGGGTTCTAGGTTGAGGAGGGTAACCGAGAACCTCGCACTTCGTACATCGCACTCGCTCTCACCACCTCACCAGGACCGAGCCCCACACGAGCCCGGCTCCGAAGGCGGTCATCAGGACGAGGTCTCCAGTCTTGATCTTCCCGGCTTCGACGAGCTCGTCGAGCGCGATCGGGATCGAGGCCGCGGAGGTGTTGCCGTAACGGTCCACGTTCTTGTACACGCGCTCGGCGGGGAACTTCAGGCGCTCGCCGACGGCGTCGATGATCCGCTCGTTGGCCTGGTGCGGGATGAAGATCCGAATCTCCTCGTTCTTGAAGCCCTGCTCAGCCAGAAGCCCGGCGGTGACTTCGGCCATCGCCTTGACGGCTATTTTGAAGGTCTCGTTCCCCTTCATCCGGATGTACGGGAGCTTCTGCTCGAGACACCGCGCGTCGTTGGCCGGGTGGTTCGAGCCTCCTCCCGGCATGCTGATGAAGTCGGCGTAGTTGCCGTCGGACTTCATCCGGCTGCCGAGGATGCCGTGATCCCCCTTCGTGGCCTGCAGGACGACGGCTCCCGCGCCGTCTCCGAAGAGGATGCAGGTCGAGCGGTCGGTCCAGTCCACGTAGCGCGAGAGGATCTCCCCGCCGACGACGAGTATGTTGTCCGCTTTGTTGGACTGGATGAGTCCGTCAGCCAGGTGCAGGCCGTACAGGAATCCGACACAGGCCGCGCCCACGTCCGAGGCGGCCGCGCGCGAGGCACCCAGATTCTTCTGCACGAGGCAGGCCGTTGCCGGGAAAGGCATGTCGCCGGAGATTGTCCCGACCAGGATCATGTCGAGGTCTTCGGCCTTGACGTGCGCGCGCTTCAGGGCGATTTCGGAGGCCTTCGTGCAGAGGTCCGAAAACTTCTCTCCTTCCGAGACGATGTGGCGCTCCTTGATGCCGGTCCGCTCAGTGATCCACTGGTCGCTCGTCGCGACGATCTTCTCGAGGTCGGCGTTGGTCAGGACCTTCTTGGGCACCGCCGCGCCCGTCCCCAGGATCTTCGACCGATTCATCGCGGCTACTGCTGACTCTGAACCGCGAGCGCTTCGCGCGTGTGCAGGTCCGCGATCGAGGTCTGGATCTTCTCCGCCAGCCGCTGCCGCGAGAACTCCGCGGCGAACCGGATCGCGTTCTTTATGGCCTTCGCGCTCGAGCGCCCATGGCAGATGATGACGCAGCCCCGGACGCCGAGCATCGGCGCCCCGCCGTACTCGGAGTAGTCGAGCCGGGTCTTGAAGCGTCGGAAGGCTGTCCGCGACAGCAGGAATCCGACGGAGGCCTTGAGCGTGCGCTTGATCTCGTCGCGTAGGAGTTGCTCGACCATCTCGGACAGGGACTCGGAGACCTTCAGGATTACGTTGCCGGTGAACCCGTCGGTCACGATCACGTCCACCTTGCCGTTGAAGACGTCCCGTCCTTCGACGTTGCCGATGAAGTTCAGTCCGGTTTCCTTCAAGACACGGAAGGCCTCCTTCGTGCGGTCGCTTCCCTTGGTGTCCTCCTCGCCGATGGACATCAGGCCGATCGACGGCGACGGCTTGCCGAAGACGAGCTGCGCGTAGATCGAGCCCATGACCGCGAACTCCTTGAAATGCTGGGTCTTGGCGTCGGGGTTCGCACCCACGTCGAGCAGGAGGCAGTGCCCTCTCAGGTTGGGCAGGATCGCCGCGAGAGCGGGTCGGTCCACGCCTTCGATCGTGCCAATGACCATCTTGGCAGACACCATCGCGGCGCCGGTGTGGCCGGCCGAGACGAGCCCTTCCGCCCGGCCGTCCCGGACGCAGTCGGCGGCGACACGGATCGAGGAGTCGCGCTTCTTGCGGATCGCGGCGGTCGCCGGGTCGGCCATCGTCACGACGTCGGCGGCAGAGACAATCTCAATTTCCGGGCCGCGATGGCCGGCGTCCGCGAGCAGCGCCGCCAGCTGCTCGGCGCGGCCTACGAGGAGCGAAGAGATCCCGAACTCCCGGAACGCGGCCACGGCCCCGTCGACATTGACCCGCGGCGCATGGTCGCCGCCCATCGCATCCACCGCGATGCGCATGTCAGGCCTTCATTCTCGGGGGTTTCACGGTCTGCGAATTATAACGACACCGAAGTTACCCGCGGCACTCACGCTCGTTCGCGGCGCGGGAAGTCTCCCGAGCGGAGCGAGGGAGGAGGCCCGCGCTGCAGGAG